>CASFTV010000007.1 GCA_949297765.1 uncultured bacterium
AAACAGAGACGAGAAGGAATGATCACCGCCGTTTTTTGCGGCGCATGAGGTTTAATATAGCATTGTTCCTCAACTTGTCAAATCCTCTTCCCCGCTTTTCCGGAAAAATTTTTGAAAAACTCTCTGTTTTTTCCTTATTTCTCTGTCTTCCGCTCTCCTCCAATCCCTCCGTCACCCTTCGGGAAAATAAAAAATGCGAGATGCATCTCTTGAAAAAATCCCTTACGGCTGTACAGTACCCCTTATTGCGGCTCTCCGCAGAATTCCGGGAGAAAAACGCGATCTTGTCCTTCGACATTCCCGCACTCCCGCAACGATCATTCTACACTGCTACGCTGGAAAATGCAGAATCTGAACGACAAATATCACATTGATATGTGCAGAGGCCCCCTGTTCGGAGAGATCGTACTCTTCTCCGTTCCGCTGTTCCTCTCCGGTCTCCTGCAGCTGCTGTTCAGCGCCGCAGACCTCATCGTGATCGGACACTTCGCCCCGCCGGAGGCAATGGCCGCGGTAGGAGCAACGACTTTCGTCACCGCACTGATCGTCAACGTCTTCATCGGACTCTCCATCGGAACCAATGTGCTGGTCGCAAACTATCTCGGAGCAGACAACAGGAAAAATATCCGGAGAGCAACGCATACAGCGATTGCCGTCTCGCTGATCGGAGGCGTCATTCTCGGAATTGTCGGACTTCTCGTCTCAAAACCAATGCTCGTTCTGACCGAAACTCCGCCGGAGATCCTTCCGCAGTCCTGCCTCTATCTCTGGATCTACTGCTGCGGAATCCCCTTCATCCTGCTCTATAATTTCGGAAGTGCAATCCTGCGGGCCGCCGGCGACACCAGACATCCGCTCTATTATCTGATCATTGCCGGAATCGTCAATGTGGTGCTCAATCTCGTATTCGTTCTGATCTTCGGCATGGACGTTGCAGGAGTCGCTCTCGCAACAACCATTTCCCAGGCGATCTCCGCATTCCTCGTCATCCGGAATCTGACACAGGCACGCGACGCCTGCCGCCTCAAATTCCGGAATCTCCGCATCGACGGAACCATCCTCGGAAGCATGCTCTGGATCGGACTGCCCGCCGGACTCCAGGGCGCCTTCTTCTCCATTTCCAACCTCATTATCCAATCCTCCATCAACTCCTTCGGGGCAATGGCCATGGCCGGAAGCACCGCAGCTCTCAGCCTCGAAGGAATCGTCTATGTCGGCTCCTATTCCTATCATCAGACATCCATCAGCTTCACCAGCCAGAATCTCGGAGGGAGGAAACTCAGCCGCATCCGGAAAAGCATTTTCTACTGCATGGGCTGCTCCATCGTCATCAATCTGATCATGGGATTCGGATTCTACTGGTTCGGACACTCCCTCCTGGCCATCTACAATCCCAATCAGGAGGTGATCGAATGGGGACTGCTCCGGATGAAAATCCTCTTTACAACCTATTTCCTCTGCGCGATCATGGACGTGGTCAGCGGCGCTCTCCGGGGACTCGGACATTCCATTCAATCGGCCGTCGTCACGATGATGGGAGTCTGCGTCCTGCGCGTCTTCTGGGTCTACTGCATCTTCCCGCTCGACCGGACGATGGAAAATCTCATGCTCTCCTATCCCGTTTCCTGGGCGCTCACCGCGGCCGTCAACGGATATCTCCTCTACCGGGTCTGTAAAAAACTCTTCGCATCCTCAGGACGGCACTACATCAATCTTCCCCAGCCGGACGCTCCGCTCCGGTAATTCAAATCACGGTCAGAATCAACCGAAAGGATCTTTGCATGAAACAACTCCTGCTCCCCTCTCTGATCTGCGCGGCACTCCTCGCCGGATCTGCCGCAGCGGCCCAGACACCCGCACCGGCCAAAGAACCCGCCGCAGCCACAGAACACCCCCTGCGCCTGTGGGAAGGCGACGCACCCTTCGCAAAAGGAAAGACTCCTCAGGATATCCCAACCCTTCAGCCCTATTTCCCCGACAGGGCAAAACGGCCGATCCCCGCCATTCTGATCTGCCCCGGCGGCGGATACGGAGGCCTCGCCATCGGACATGAAGGAAAGGATTACGCTCTCTTCTTCAATCAGAACGGAATGGCGGGATTCGTCCTGCGCTATCGTCTCGGCTCCAGGGGATATCGTCATCCTGTCATGCTCACCGATGTCTCCCGCGCATTGCGCACCATCCGCGCCAACGCGGAAAAATGGGGCATTGATCCGAAAAAAATCGGTGTGATCGGTTCCTCCGCCGGAGGACATCTCGCCGCAACCCTCCTGACAAAATTCGATAACGGAAATCCCTCCGCTCCAGACCCCGTTGACCGCGTCAGCTCCCGGCCGGATTTCGGCATCCTCTGTTATCCGGTCATCACCATGGAAAAAGGCGTCACCCACTGGGGATCCCGCTGCAATCTCATCGGAAAAGATGCAACGCCGGAACTCGTGAAGGAACTCTCCGCCGAACTCCATGTCAAGCCGGACACCCCTCCCTGCTTCCTCTGGCACACCGCCGCGGACCGCGGAGTCTTTCCGGAAAACAGCATCCGCTTCGCAAGAGCCCTCGCCGCGCAGAAAATCCCCTTCGACCTCCACATCTACCAGAATGGCGGACACGGCATCGGACTCCGTGCAAAATATCCGTTCCAGAACGCCCATCCGTGGTCCAGGGATCTGGTCTTCTGGCTGAAGGAAAACAAGATCATTCCGAAATAACCGTTCCGCGGAACGGCATCTCCTGACTCCCGTCCCCGTTACCAGTGGCGGACGGGAAGTCCAAGCACATCCGAAATCCGGTCGCGCAGAGGGATCACCGGCATTCCGGGGATGATCCGGTTGCGCGTAAAACCGACCGCCAGACGGCTGCGCTGATCGGCAAATCCCTCCGCTCCGGCGGCTCCGCCGTGGCCGAACAGCGATCCGAGATCGTCCGGAGGACCGCTCAGCGCCCAGCCGAGCCCGAAACGCGACCACTCGCCCGGACGAGGCGGATCATCCGCCGCACGGCGCAGACGCGTCGCAAACGAGACCGTTTCCGGCTTCAGAAGACGGACTCCGTCCACCGGAGCAATCACCGCCGCATAGTGGCGCGCGACCGCCTCCGCGTTCGCCACTCCGTTCGCCGATGGAATGCAGGCATGGCGAATCACCGGATCATGCATGAAATCCGTATGCCAGGTATGCGTCTCCGGCACCGCTGAAAGATCAATCGGGACAAAACGCGATTCCGCTTCCGGCGTCGTCCCGAAAAACAGCGAATTCTCCAGATGCAGCGGCGCGATCACCTCCTCCCGGAGAATCTCCCGGAACGTCCGCCCGTCCGCACGGTGCGCCACTTCGCCAAGCAGCCACGCATAGGTGATCGGATGATAGCGGCATTTTGTACCCGGTGTCCACGCCGGAGAGGCGGCTGCCATGCGCGCCGCCATTCTGTCCCAGTCCGCAAGCTCCGCCTGGCTCCCGCACGGCGGAAGTTCAAACAGCGCGCCGCGGTGCGTCAGAAGATGCCAGACAACCATCTCCTCCTTGCCGTTGCATCCGAACTCCGGCCAGAGATCGGCAATCCGGGTGTCGTAAGAGACCTTTCCCTGCTCCACCAGACGGTGAAATGCCGTCGCCATGATCCCCTTCCCCACAGAAAAAACCGGAAACAGACTCTCTCGGCCGATCGGGACCCGGCGGTCCGGCGCAGCAAATCCCGCACAGAGATCCACAACCCGCTCCCCCTCCTGATACACCACCAGCTGACAGCCGCATTCCCCGCCGGACGCAACCGCCTCCTCCATACATTTCCGCAGTTGTTCCGCAGTTCTCTTCCAGTTCCGGATCATTGGATTTCCTTTCAGAATTTCACAACCGTGAATCCTTTCCGGTGAGGTGTGGATTTGACCCACTCGGGCTTCGGCAGTTTTTCGCGGTCGCGCACATACTCTTTTGTCGGAAGCGCCAGCAGAACTCCGCCTTTGCCGCGCATCCGGCGGATCATCTCGTTCGTCTTCTCAATGGTCAGGAGGCGGCGATCCATCATCGCGGGATCCTGCTCCATTCCCCAGCGGATCTCTCCGGGAGAACGGTACATATAAACATCATCCGTCTTGAACACCCAGTTCACATCCTGGAACGGATAACGGTACGACAGCAGTTTCGTCTCCGGCGAGATCTTATCCTTCACGCTCTCCAGCAGCGGACATGCGGCCCGGCGCAGAAGAAGCAGATCCGGCAATGCAAAATGCGTCACAAACAGAATCGGACACAGGCCGACAAAGAAAAAGCACAGCTTCACCCACGGATTCTTCTTCTCCTGAACCGCAAACACCAGCGACACCACCAGCACGATGCCCGTCAGCACAAATACCACCCATTTCCACCCCTCCCCTTTTGCGAACAGTGCCCATTTCACTCCGCTGAGCTGAACGGAAACCAGCCCGACCGCCGCCAGAGCAAGCGCTCCGATGAAAACCAGGAAAAGGGTATTCAGCAGCTTTTCCTCTCTCTTCTCCACCACGGTCCGGTAAAGTCCCATCGCCAGCAGGACCGCAAGCGGCGCAAAACAGGGCAGAATATACGTCGGCAGTTTCCCCGTCGAGAGCGACAGGAACAGGAACGGCAGCGCAAACCAGCAGATCAGATACCGGACAAAATCCTCCTTCAGATGTTCTTTTGCAAACCCCTTCACCGCGGAAGGCACCAGGAACAGAAGCCATCCAAGCCCTCCGACCAGAATCGGGATGAAAAACCAGAACGGCTCCGGATGCTGCTCCTTTTCCAGGAAACGTTTGATGTGTTCATCGTAAATGAAATAGTCCCAGTAGGCCGGCTGTTCCAGATGGATCAGCACCGCCCACGGCAGCGCCACCAGAAGCACCCCGATCAGCGGGATCCACGGAAGGGTGAACATCTCCTTCCAGCGCCGGGTCCATGCCAGCCACGCGAAAATCGAAAGTCCGGGCAGAACAAAGGCGAGAAACCCCTTCGTCAGGAACGCAGCCCCCGCGGCAAGTCCGAACAAAAACAGATAAAAGGCGCGTTCCGCCTTCCGGCTCTGCGCCGCATAATAGAAGAAAACCATTCCGATCGTCAGGAACGAGGAGAACATCGGGTCCAGAGTCGCCGCAATCCCGAGGGCAAACACCAGCGGCGTCAGCAGAAAGACCGCCGCCGTCAACAGGCCGAGTTTCTCCCCTCCCCCGGAAAAGCGGCGTGTCAGGAAGAAGAGAGCCAGCGCGCTCAGCAGGGTCGCCGCCACGCAAGGGAAACGGATTGCAAATGCATTCTCTCCGAACACCATCTGCGACCCCGCAAACGCCCAGTACCCGAACACCGGCTTCTCAAAATAGAGCACGCCGTTCAGACGCGGAGTGATCCAGTCTCCGGTCGCGATCATCTCCCGTCCGATCTCGGCATACCGGGTCTCGTCCGGAGAAAAGAGAACCCGGACATTCAGGGGAATCAGGTAGAGCAGAATCGTCAGTGCAATCAGCAGGGGCAGAGCTTTCTTCATCGGGAAAAATCCTTATTCGTCGTCCATCTTCAAAACGGTTATTGGGATAATAATGCCCCCAAAATGTCAAATTTCAAGAAAGATGACGAAATTATCAGGAAAATACCGCCGTGCTGCGAACGCCGCCAGAATCCGGACGCGTTTCTCACACTGCCCCGATCTCCTCGACCAGACGGAAGATCTCCTGTTCCTCCGCCTCCGAGATGAAAAGATGAGGCGCCAGCATGGTGCTTCCGCAAATTCCGCGGTGCTTCAGGCCGATCTTCAGCGACTCCGCCACCGCGGAGGAATTGCGGGGGCAGCGGTAGAGTTTCTGAATCCGGACGATTTTCTCCTGCCAGCGGCGCATCTCCGCGAGATTCCCGGACCGGGCCGCCTTCCAGCAGTTCACATAGACCTCCGGAAACAGATTCGATCCGCTGTTCACGCCGCCCGCCGCGCCGAACAGGACCGACTCCGCCATCAGCGTGTCGGGTCCCACGAACAGCGAAAAGTCCGGACGGTCCTTCAGCGCGAGCAGAACTTCGTGAAAAGCATTCATGTTTCCGGAGCTGTCTTTATACCCGGCAATCCCGGGAATTTCCGCCAGACGCAGAATCAGCGACGGATTCAGATCCGTCTTCGTCATCGACGGGATATTGTACAGATACAGCGGAAGCGGTATTTCCGATTTCATCTGACGGTAGAATGCGACAATCTCATCCTCCGTCAGCGGGATGTAGCAGGGCGGCGCCGCGACAACAAGATCCGCCCCCGCCTCCGCCGCCGCGCGTCCGAACGCGATCGAATCCGACGGCGACGCGGAGGAGATTCCCGCCAGAACCGGAATCCGTCCTGCGGCAATCCGGCAGACCGTCCGGCACATCTCCTCCTGCAGGGCGGGAGAGAGCATCGGCCCCTCTCCGGTGGTCCCCAGCGGAAAGAGTCCGGCGACCCCTCCCGCAATCAGGAATTCCGTCAAACGCTCCACGCCCCCGGCATCCAGACGTCCGTCGGGCGTCAGCGGCGTGACCATCGGTGTAATAATCCCTTCCAGACGCTTCATTTTCCAACTCCTTTCAGTGCAAGTTCGCGGAAACGGCGCACGCGATGCAGCGTGATCAGATCGGTATCGTGCGAATTTTTCGCCTCGCGGTCTCCGGACCGGCTGACCACCAGAATATCCTCTCCGTCAATCACCAGCGAGGCATAATGACGGGAGCAGAGCCGTATCTCCCCCGCCGCGACAATTCCCGCAAGCTGCCAGTCAAACAGATTGCCCGAACAATACAGCCCCAGCACCCGCCGCTCGCGGTTCGACGGCGGTCCGTATGCCGTGGAAATCTCCACATGGCTGGCGACCATCCAGTAGAGTTTCTCCTGTTCGTCATAGACAATATGGAATTTCATGTGTCCGCCGGGGAACGGGAAGAAAATCACGGGAGATCCGTCCGGACGTTTCCAGGTTTCGAGCTTCAGCGTTCCGTCCGCATTCTCGCGGCCGACGAGCATTGCCGCGTAGTGTTCGCTTCCGTCCATGCGCAGGAACAGCAGCACGGAACGGTCTTCCGGATCGTAAAAACGGCTTTGCGGATCGTAGACCCGCACAACGCTGGATTCCAGCCAGCAGTTCGCCTCGAACTGAATCGGCGTGGTATTGACAAACCTTGCCGTCTCCTCGAATTTCACGAGATTGGAGAACGTCCAGGAGGAGCGTTGCGTCAGATCGGCGTGTTCGTCAGCGGACATCAGCAGAGGATCGCCTCCCGCCCAATGCCCCAGATCCGGCATTTTCTCCATGGATAGATAGACTCTTCCGCGGTGGACGTCAATGCTCCCGCCGCTCTGATGCCAGCGGAGTTCCGGATCCAGAACGGACACTTCGCTCCACGTTTCCCCGTTGTCGCAGCTCCGGGCGATCACCATCCGTCCGGAGTGACCGAGGATGTACAGCGAGGAGCCGGCCTTGAACACGCGGGCGTGCAGCATCGGAAGATCCGCGCAGTGGGTCCAGGTTTCCCCGTGGTCGTCGGACCGGTAGATGCGGCACTGGTTGGATCCGTAGTCGCCGTGATCCGACTTCGGCCCGGGAAGTTCCCCGAGGCGCGGACCGGCAATGTCAAACGAGGCAATCAGCCGGTCGCCGAATCCGTGGCAGATCCACGGTGTATAACAGTAAATCCCGTCCGGTGCGGGAGAGCGGTAAAGTATTCGTTCATCCGCGATCATATTCATTATTCTTCTCTCCTTCGAGTTCTTTTTCTGCTGTCCGGCGGAATCCTCCTCCGGCCTCCTGAAATTGATTTTAGCACAAATTCAAAAAAATAACAAGATAAATGACGAAAAATCAACCGTTTTATTTTTGAAATATTCTGAAATAATGGTATTTTATTTCAAACACGGGGAGAAACGGCATGAAGATCACCACGGCGGATATTGCAAAACAGGCGGGAGTTTCACCGGCGACGGTTTCCCGGGTCATCAGCGGCGGAAACGTCTCGGAAGAAAAGCGCAAAGCGGTTCTCGCGGTCCTCGACCGGAACGGCCCGAGCCGGATCCGTCCGCGGAAAAAGCGCGGATCGGAAACCCGCTACATCGGCATGCTGATCCTCGATACCGCGCGGAACGACTCGAAAACCCTGCTGATCAAACTGACCAGTCTTCTGGAGAATCTTCCGGAGAACTGGCGCATTCTGCTCCTGCCGCGGACGATCTCCCCGTTCCAGCTCGAACTCGCCTGGAGACGCCGCGACATCTCCGGCCTTCTTCTCAGCGGCCATCAGGCGCCGGAACTGAACGAGGTTCTGGAACACATTCCGAATGTCTGGCTCAACTCCCATGTCCTGAGCGGGAACGAGTCGGAAATTCTCGCGGGAAACGAGTTCGCCGGACGCCTTGCGGCGCGTCACCTGCTCGAACAGGGAGTCCGCCATCCGCTGATTCTTGCGCTCTCCAGCGGAAATCCCGGATTCCGGAGCAGAATCGACGGATTCCGTTTCGAATACTTCTCCCGCTTCGGCGCAGAGACTCCTTCCGCCGTCGAAGTGGAAAGCGAACCGCTGGAAACCGCCGACGCCGATCTGCTCGAACAGGCTCTCGACAACGCTCTCCTGCCGGAACACATCAACGGATGCGACGGGATTTTCGCTCCGGAAGCCCGTCTTGCAGCGCTGCTTCACCGTCTTCTCCGCAAACGCGGGAAACGCAATCTTCCCCCGATGGTCACCTGCAACCAGGGCGAAGGCTATCTGACCGGACTCTATCCGCGCCCGGCCACGATTGATCTGGGTCCGGAACTTCTCGCCCGCTTCGCACTGGAACAGCTCATCGCGAAAACCAACGGGGATGCCGGAAAAGGAAAGCGGATCTCTGTCATCATCAATCCGCGTCTGATTCCCGGCGACTGATCCGCGGAGCGGACGCCGTCCGCCGGAATCTCAGCTCATCCGCTGACGGTGGAACAGAAACAGCGCGGCGCCTCCGCTTCCGCAGCCGATCAGACAGAGAATCCCGATCGTCGGCAGCATTGCGCCGATTCCCGCTCCCTCCAGAAAGATCTCCTGAAGCGCCTGAATCCCGTAACGGAGCGGATTCAGAAGCGTGATCCTCTGGAGAATGACCGGCATGCTCTCAATCGGGGTCGCCAGTCCCGACAGCATCCCGTAGGGGATCATCACCAGAAACGCGCCGATGATCGCCTGATTCAGATCCCGGCTCAGCACCGAAATCAGCAGTCCGAGTCCGATCGCACCAAACATGAACGCCGAAAACAGCAGATACACCAGCCCGACCGATCCCGCCAGCGGAATCCGGAACCAGAACAGTGCAATCAACAGACCCGCGGTCAGCTGGCAGAACCCCACCGCAAATGTCGAAAGCCCTTTCGCCAGCAGCAGTTCGCCCGAGGAATACGGTGTCAGAAGCAGCTGATCGAACGTTCCCTCCTCTCGTTCGCGGGCCATCCCGAGCGCCGCAAGAAGCATCAGATCCAGCAGGGCGATCGTCGCAAGAAGAGCCGGAACCATGAAATAGCGTGCATTGTAATTCGGGTTGAACCATGCGCGGCTTTCCATCCGGAGGCGCGGGGAAGCGCCGGTCCACGCCGCGTTGAACGATTCGACAATCCTCTGCGCATAGCCGAGCGCAAGTCCGGCGGAACTGGAGTTGCGGCCGTCAACAATCACCTGAACCGGAGCGGACCCGGAGGAGTGCAGATCCCGTTCGAAGCGTTCCGGAATCACAAGGGCCATCCGGATGTCGCGGCGGCTGATCCGGTCTCCCATTTCCCGTTCCGAGCGCAGATCCGCCCGGCGGCGGAAGACTCCGCTGCGGCTGAAGCGCGCGGTCAGTTCCCGCGACGCCGCGCTTCCGGAACGGTCGAGAACGGCGAAATCCATCTCCTTCAGTTCCATGGTCGCGGCGTAGCTGAGAACCAGAAGCTGGGCCACGGGCGGAAGAAAAAGGGTCAGACGGCTTTTCGGATTCTTCAGCAGAAGCAGCAGTTCTTTTTTCAGAAGAGCCGTAAAACGAATCAGGAATGCGTTCATGCGTCAGCCCTCCAGGGATTTCGGGTTTTTCCATTTGGCGAACACCATCAGGACCACGGTGAACAGCAGCAGAATCAGGATATCCGGAAGGATGCGGCTCCACACGTTGCCCGCCAGAAACACGGTCTGAAGAAAATCCACATAGTAGCGCGCGGGGACCAGAAAGGTGATGAGCTGAATGAATTCCGGCATGTTCGGTATCTCGTAAAGGAAGCCGGAAAGCAGAAACACCGGCATGAACGAGATCACCATCGACACTTCGCTCGCGACGAACTGATCCTTCGTAATGCTGGAGATCAGCAGCCCCACCGCAAGCGACAGCATCAGATACACCCCCGATCCCGCAATCAGAATCAGAATACTCCCCCGGATCGGAACATGAAACAGATATCGGGCGAACAGCAGCGAGATCCCGAGTCCGAGCAGGCCGAGCAGGAAATTATTGACCGCCTTCGCCACCAGCAGTTCTCCGCTCTGCATCGGCGTGGTGAACATGCTTTCCATATTGCCGTGTTCATACTCCTTCGCCATCAGCATGGAGGTCAGCTTGGTTCCGATCAGGGTCATGATGATGACGATCACGCCGGGAATCATGAAGCAGGCGCTTTCGTTGGCATCGTTGAACCACATGCGGCTCTCGATCCGGGCACCGCGGAAGCCGCTTCCGCTCTCCAGAACGGAGGAGAGGATTCCGCGGATGTAATTATCCCGAAGGCGCGCCTGACTCCCGTTGGTCCCGTTCAGAACGATCAGGATCGAAAGATCGCGCGCGGCAAATCGGCGGTCGAGATCGGCGGGCAGGAACAGACATGCGTCGGCGCGGTGCGTGCGGACCGCCTCCGTACCCTCCGCCGTCGTCCGGACCGGAATCACATGGAAATATTCGGATGCGCGGAACCGGGCGACGATTTCCGAACTGAGTTCCGTGCGGACCGGCTCCACCACCGCCAGATCAATGTTGCGGATGTCGAGCGAAAGACCGTAGCCGAACAGCAGAAGCAGGAAGACCGGAAGAAGGATTCCCATGATGACGCTGCTGCGGTCGCGCAGAAGCTGTTTCCGCTCCTTGGCGATCAGAATGGAAAGACGTCTCAGATTCATGAATCCGCCTCCTTCCGTCTCCGGGTTCTCCGGATGATGTTGACAAACGCCTCCTCCAGCGACGGAAGAGCGCCGCCCTCCACCGGAGCGCCTTCCCGGCGGATCTCCTCCACCGATCCCGCGGCAACCGCTGCGCCGTCCTGCATAATCACCATGCGGTCACAGTACTCCGCCTCGTCGAGAAAGTGGGTGGTGATGATGACCGCCACTCCCTGATCGGCCAGTCCGGTGATCCGCTCCCAGAATTCGCGGCGGGCGATCGGGTCCGCTCCGGAGGTGGCCTCGTCGAGAAACAGAATCTCCGGACGATGCAGGAGAGCGCACGCCATGCTCAGGCGCTGTTTGAATCCGAGCGGCAGAGTTCCCGTCTTCACGCGCAGAAAATCCTTGAATCCGAACTCCTTCACCGTCTGGACGATCCGTTCGTCGAGCAGACGGCCGGAAAGCCCGTACGCTCCGCCGAAAAAACGGAGATTCTCCAGCGCGGTCATATCCGTATACAGCGAAAATTTCTGTGCGACATATCCGATCTTCATGCGGGCGCTCCCCCCTGCGCGGCGCAGATTCACGCCGCCGATCTCAATGCGTCCCCCGTCGGCGGAACTGAGTCCGCAGAGCATCCGGAACGTGGTGGTCTTGCCCGCTCCGTTCGCCCCGAGAAGCCCGAAGATCTCCCCCTTCCGCACCGTGAACGACACATGATCGACCGCGACAAACGATCCGAATTTCTTTACAAGCTCCTCCGCAACGACCATCTTTTCCGCATCCGCCGTCCCTTTGTTTTTCCTGGTCAGCGGAGGCGGAACCGTTCCGGAAAGAAGATACTGGAATCCGTTTTCAAAGGTGGGATTCTCCGTTTTCCCTTCCGCCTTTCCACGGATTTCCGCAGGTGTTGCGTCGGCAATCAGACGGCCCTCAAAGAGAATCAGCGTCCGGTCGCAGTACTCCGCCTCGTCCAGATACGCCGTACTGGCAAGGACGGTAATCCGCCCTTCGTCCGCCAGAGTCCGGAGAATCCGCCACAGCTCCCGGCGGGAGAGGACATCCACGCCGACGGTCGGCTCATCCAGAAGCAGCAGCTCCGGCTCCGAAATCAGCGCACAGGCCAGCGCCAGCTTCTGTTTCATCCCGCCGGAAAGCGCTCCGGCCATCCGTTTCCGGAACGGAAGAAGAGCGGTCAGATCCAGCAGTTCCGCGAACCGGGCATCCCGCCGTTCCCGCGGCAGCGCGTGCAGCTCCGCATAGAGAAGCATGTTCTCTTCGACGCTCAGATTTTCATAGAGTCCGAACCTCTGCGGCATGTAGCCGATCACATTCTGGATTCCGGCGGCCTCGCGCACCGCATCCATTCCGAGAACGGACGCGGAACCGGAGGTGGGACGGAAAAGACCGGCAAGAATCCGCAGGAGTGTGGTTTTTCCGGCGCCGTCCGGTCCCAGCAGTCCCGTGATCCGCCCGGAAGGGACGGAAAAAGTGACATCCGAGAGTGCGGTGCGTTCCCCGGACCTCTCCCGGAACACTTTCCCAATCCCCCGGCATTCGATCGCATTCACGGTGTCACAAGCCCCGGGAAACGGACCGTCGCCGGCGCACCGAGCTTCAGAAGATTCCGCGGGTCGTTCACATAGACCCGGACCTCGTAGACCAGCGAGGTGCGCAGCTCCACCGTTTCCACATTTTTCGGTGTAAATTCGGCCGTCGGAGAAACATATCCGACCCATCCTTCAAACGGCTGTTCCGCTCCGTCGAAAAAAACCACAGCCCTGTCGCCGAAACGAACGCGGGTCAGCAAAGGCTCCGGGACATAGGTCCGGACCCACTTCGGCGAACTCACCGCAATCGCAAACGCGGGGGTCTGCGGCGATGCCATCTCGCCGACTTCCAGAAGCCGTCTGCGCAGAATTCCGTCACAGGGCGCATACAGTTTTGCATCGGCGAGCGCCTGTTTCCGGATCTTCACTTCCGCACGGGCCGCCTCCACCTCCGCCGCCGCCTGAGCAATCTCCTCCTTCCGCGTCCCGGACAGCAGCATGGCCAGATTGCTTTTCTCCCGATCCGCCAGCGCACGGAGAAGGAAATAGGTGGCCTCGGCATTCTCCTGTTTCTGGGCGGCGACCGCCTGCGTCTCCCGGAGATGCGTCTGCCGCCGGAAGTCGATCTCCGCGGACTTGCACCGGGCCTCGACCGCGGCAAGTTCCGAACGGGCCATTTCGATTTCCTCCCTGCGCGGTCCGTTCTTCGCCTTCTCAAGAACCGCCTCCGCCGCCGCAAGAGCCGCCTCCGCCGCCGCAAGACTGTTGTTCAGACGCATGGTTTCCAGAGACGCCAGCAGCATTCCCTTCCGCACCGGCATTCCCTCTTCGACACGGATTTCCGCAATCCGTTCCGGAATCTGAAACGCCAGATTTACCTGACGGTCATCCACATTTCCGTAGAGAACCAGCTCCCTCTTCTCCCGCGGAAAAAACTCCCGCACAGACCACGCCGCCGCAAGAAGCACAACGACTCCGGGAATCCACCACAACCAGATCTTCCGTTTCATTTTCCCGCCCTCCCTGCATATTTCTCTTCTGGGAAACAGAATCCGTACAGGATCTCCGCGATCCGGCAGAACGCGGCACGATCCATTCCGCTCAGACGGGAAAACAGCTCCTCCGAAGCGCGCTCCACCAGCGGTACCACGGCGCCAAGCACCCGTTCTCCCTTCACGGAAAGCGAAATCCGCACACAGCGGCGGTTTTCCGGATCCACCACCCGCTTCAGGAGACGGCTCCGGACCATCCCGGAAACCAGAAGCGACGCGGCAGACCACTGCATTCCGAGGTGATCCGCAAACTTTTTCAGCGTGATTCCTTTTCCTCCGCTCCGATTGAAGCGATAGACCGTCACAATCGCCGCAAGCTGCCGCGAATTGAGTTTTTCAAACAGAGCGCGATCCTCCGCCTCAACCCCTGTCAGGCTCATATCGCGCATCTTCCGCACGACGGCGGCCATGTTCAGCAAAGCCTCCAGGCCGGGATTCATCTCCATACAGCACCCACCCTTTCTCCCCCTTCCGGAAATAATATAACCGGCCGAAAACTCTTTTCAAATCAAACAATTCATTTTTTAAACAATTTGATCTGCAAAACAATCCGGAGTCGGGAGAAAGCGGGACAGGGAAACGGCGTCACGGCAGGACCGGAGTTTCTCCGGGAGGCGTCACGCCTCTTCGTGAAGGGGAACAAGCTCGCGTTCAATCACGCACATCTTGCGCCATTTCCCCTGACGGAAGCGCAGATAGAACACCGCGGCGATGAAGAATGTGTAGAAGACCAGCACCCACCAGTAGAAATTCACCGGGGCGTGGAACTTCATGGCAATCAGGCTCGGGATGATCCAGATCACCCAGGAGAGGATGGCGCTGCCCCACATGGCGAACGCGGTGTCGCCGGCGCCCTTGATCGCGGAAACATACAGCATCTGGATTCCGTCGCAGAAGGTGAACATCGCGATAAAGATCACAAACGTGCGCGCCATCTCCATGGTGACAATCTGAGCGGCGTCGCCGGAACGGACAAAAAGTGAAAGCAGCGGACCGGGAAAGAACGCGAAAATTATCGTCATCACGGTCATATAGACCATCACCAGAAAACGGCCGTTCGCGACCGCGCGCTTCGCGGCGGCGGGAAGACCCGCTCCGACGGACTGTCCCACCAGAATCGAAATGGTCTGCCCGAGTCCGAGCATCGGAATGAATGCGATGGAATTCAGCGAAAACGCAATGGTCGTCGCCTCCTGAATCCGCATTTTCTCCAGTGCGTCGGCCCCCACATTGCCCAGCAGAATGATGAAGATATTGAAGGAGGAAAGCTCCAGCAGGAGCTGCACGCCGTTCGGAGCTCCGTAGCGGAGAATGCGTTTGAACAGCCCGGCTTCAAAACGCGGCGGCCAGGTTCCGTACACCTCCCGGTTCGCCTTCCGGAAAAAGAGCACAAGATAAACGATCAGTCCGAGCAGGCCGGAAAGAATCGTCCCGTAGGCGGCCCCGCGGATGCCGAGCTCGGGCGCCCCCCAGTTCCCGTAGATGAACGCATAGTTGAACGGGATGTTGCTGCCGACCATGATGAAATTGATAATCATGATGGTCAGAGTCAGTCCGCGTCCGCTCCAGAACGCGCCGAACGCGCCGATCAGCAGCGGAACCCATGCAAAGAGCGAGAGAAGTTTGAAATAGACGATCTCCTGCCGGAGAACCGCATCGGCATGGCCGAACTGCGTCATCAGCCATTCGCCCCAGAACCAGCCGGACGCCATGAAGAGGCCGCCGATCAGCGCGATCAGCACCGCCTGCCAGATGGAGATGCCGACCCGGTTCCGCTGTCCCGCCCCGGTATACTGGGCGACAAACGAGTTGACATACCCGACCGTCCCGATGAAAAAACACGAAATGGTGAAGTTGGTCAGTCCGGAGGGCATGGCCGCGGCGACCGCCTCCGCCGAGTAGCGTCCCAGCATCATCCGGTCGCAGAACAGATTCAGCGCGTGTCCGGCCGACGCCAGAATCAGCGGAAACGCAACCTTCAGCACATGGGGCATTCCGCAGGTCTTCTGCGGATCAAACGAAAGGGGGGGAATCCTCATGCAAAAATCCTTTTTTCAGGAATCCGGAACCTTCCGCGGTCAGGAATACCGGCCCGCCGAGCGGCGGACATCCAGTTCATCCTGACGTTTCCGGAGCGTTTCGCGCTTGTCTCCGAAGGTTTTTCCCTTCGCAAGCCCGAGTTCCATCTTGACCCGTCCATTCTTCAGATACAGTTTCAGGGGCACCAGCGCAATCCCCCGTTCCTTCACTTTCTGGGCGATCTTCAGAATCTCCTTCTTATGCAGGAGCAGACGGCGCGTCCGCAGCGGCAGATGGTTGAACCGGTTGCCCTCCGCATACGGCGCAATGTGCATGCTGTACACAAAGACCTGTCCGTTTTCCACCTTTGCAAACGCCTCGGCCAGAGATGCTGCGCGGGCACGGCAGCTTTTCACTTCCGTGCCCACCAGTTCCATTCCGGCTTCGATCGAGTCGATGATCTCGTAATCGTGGCGCGCCTTGCGATTCTGAGCAAGGAGCGTGTCCGTATCGCTGTTTTTCTGCTGTTTTGCCATACTCACTTCATATACTGTTTCGCCGCATCCTCAAACCGGTTCTGAAGCGGATGGTTGGAGGCCGTCAGCGATTCCGTGAAATAGTTCAGCAGATCCTTCTGCTGCCGGGTCAGGGCAGCGGGAGTCTCCACCTGGATTTTCACGAGCTGATCTCCTTTTCCCCCGCCTTTGGTTGCGGGGAATCCGCGTCCCTTGATGCGGAGCATTGCGCCGCTCTGAGTGCCTTCCGGGACCTTCATGCGGACCTTTCCGGTCATGGTCGGAACGTCGATGACGCCGCCGCCGACCGCGGTTGCGAAGGAAACGGGACGCTCGCAGATCAGGTTCAGTCCGTCGCGTTTGAACAGGGGATGCGGACGCAGTTTGATGATCACATAGAGATCCCCCGGAGGTCCTCCCTGAACACCGGCCTCCCCTTCCTTCGGGATCCGCAGTTTGGAACCGTTGTCCACGCCGGCGGGGATATGCACCTTCAGATCGCGCACGGCCTGCACGCGCCCCTGTCCGCCGCACGCACGGCACGGAGACTGCACAACCTGACCGCTCCCGCCGCACTGCGGACACGCCTGGGACATCCCGAAGATTCCCTGAATATGACCGCTTCCGCCGCACTGCGGACACGTTGATTTCCCCGCGGAGGGATCCGCTCCGCTTCCGCCGCACACGCTGCACGGATTCGGCTTGGAGAAACGGAACTCCTTGTCCACGCCGGAGAAGGCCTCGTCGAGCGAGATCTCCAGTTCGTACTGCAGATTTGCCCCGGCCTGTCCGCGGGACGAGCGGCGTCCTCTCCGGGAGCCTCGTCCGCCGAGAAGATCCTCGAAGAACGAAGCGTCCATCCCCTGCGTTCCGGCCTGACCGAAGATATCGCGGAAAAGGTCGTTGGGATTGCGGAAATTCCCCGAATAGGAGTATCCGCCTTCCGCGCCGCCTCCCGCGCGGTTGAACATGTCCGGACCGAACTTGTCGTAATCCGCCCGCTTCTTGGGATCGCTGAGCACTTCATAGGCCTCGGAGACCTTCTTGAACTTCTCCTCGGCGGCCTTGTTGCCCGGATTTTTATCCGGATGATATTTTACAGCAAGTTTCCGGTACGCCCGCTTGATTTCATCGGCGGTTGCCGATTTTGCGAGTCCGAGAACTTTATAATAATCTTCATTTCCTGCCATCAGTCACCTCCAAGGTTTGTCAAACGCAACCTTGTCTTATTTGCCTTCCGGACCGGAGCTGACAACCACCATCGCCGGTTTGAGCAGACGGAGCGGTGTCTTGTACCCGCAGCTCCACTGCCGGATCACGGTTCCCTGCGGAACGGTGTCGGACGGTTCCTGGGAAACCGCCTCGTGCAGATTCGGATCAAACACCTGTCCGACCGCTTCGATCCGGGTCACGCCCAGTTCGGAGAACGCCTTGTCGAATTCCCCCTGAATCATCTTCATCCCGTCGAGCAGACACTTCAGGTTGTCGGATTTCTCCGATGCGGCAACTGCCATCGCGAAATGGTCGAACACCTGCAGGAACGGCGTGATCGTATCCTGCAGCACGTTGAGCCGGAGATTTTCCATCTCCTTTGCCGTCCGCTTGCGCAGATTGTCCATTTCGGCGATGGTCCGCAGACGTTTGTCTTCGAGTTCCGCGAGCTTCTTTTCCAGCTCCTTCACCTTTTCCTCCAGGACCTGAGTCCCTTCGGTTTCGGGAAAATTGGATTTCTCTTCCGTCTGCGCGGTTTTCTTTGTTTCGATATCGGGAGCGCCGTTCTTCGGATCCTTCGTCTTCGGAGCGGGCTGTTTTTTTTCTTCTTTTGCAGGTGCCATGGCTGCTCGGGTCCTTCTTTTGTTGGATTCCTTCATTTGTCCCCCCTAATGTAGCGTCTTTCTTTGATTTTTCAATACAGGAACTTCAAACTTTCCTTGTCCGCGTCGATTTTGAGCACGGAGCCTTCGGCGAGCTGTCCGCCCACGATGAGTTTGGAGACCGGCGTTTCGATCTCCCGGACGATCACGCGTTTCAGCGGACGCGCGCCGTACAGAGGATCGTATCCCTTCTTTGCGAGAAGCTGGGACGCCTTCCTGGTCAGTTCCACCTTCACGCCGAGCCCTTCCAGACGCTCCGAGAAGCGTTTCATCTGGATTCCGAGAATCCGTTCGATATCTTCGAGCTTGAGCGCGTGGAACATCAGGATTTCGTCGATCCGGTTCAGGAACTCCGGACGGAAATTCCGTTTCATCAGCTCCATGACGCTTTCCCGAACCTTCTCATCCTCCAGTTTTCCGTTGGCGGCGGCGTCCAGCAGGATGTCGCTGCCGAGATTGGAGGTCATGATGATGATCGTGTTCTTGAAATCCACATGCCGTCCGCGCGAATCGGTCAGGGCGCCGTCGTCAAGGATCTGCAGGAAAATGTTGAAGACGTCGTGATGCGCCTTTTCGATTTCGTCGAAGAGGATCACGGAATAGGGTCTGCGGCGCACGGCCTCGGTGAGCTGCCCGCCCTCGTCATAGCCGACGTATCCCGGAGGGGCGCCGACCAGACGCGACACACTGTGCTTTTCCATATACTCCGACATGTCGATCCGGATCATTGCGCGTTCGTCGTCGAACAGATCCTCCGCGAGCGCCTTCGCCAGTTCGGTCTTTCCGACGCCGGTCGGGCCGAGGAAGATGAACGACGCAATCGGCCGTCTGGGATCCTTGAGTCCGGCACGGGCGCGGAGAACCGAATCGGCAACCGCGGTCACCGCCTCGTCCTGTCCCACGACGCGCTCATGCAGTTTTTCCGGAAGCGCGAGCAGCTTTTCGCGCTCGCCCTGCACCAGTTTGCTGACCGGAATATGGGTCCAGCGGGAGACGATCTCCGCGATGTCTTCTTCGTCGACCTGCTCTTTCAGCAGACGTTTTCCGGAGTCGTCCCGGACCTTCTCCTCCAGTGCGCGGATCTGTTTTTCAAGCCCCGGGATCGTCCCGTGACGCAGTTCCGCGGCCTTGTTGAGATCGTACTCGCGTTCGGCCTTCGCCAGATTGCGGCGTGCAAGTTCCAGACTCTCGCGCAGCATGCCGACTTCGGAAATCGACTTTTTCTCGGCTTCCCACTCGCTCTTGAGAGCGGCGGATTTATCCTTGAGGTCGGCGAGTTCCTTTTCCAGATCCTCGCGGCGCGCCTTCGAGGCCTTGTCGGTCTCCTTCTTCAGCGCGGCAAGTTCGATTTCCATCCGCATGCGTTTCCGTTCGATCTCGTCGATCTCAACGGGACATGAATCGATTTCCGTCCGCAATTTTGCCGCCGCCTCGTCGATCAGGTCGATCGCCTTGTCGGGCAGGAAGCGGTCCGCAATATATTTATCGGAAAGGGTCGCGGCCGCGATGATCGCGGAATCCTTGATCTTCACGCCGTGATGCACCTCGTAGCGCTCCTTGAGTCCGCGGAGAATGGAAATGGTGTCCTCCACGCTCGGCTGAGCCACAAGAACCGCCTGAAAACGCCGTTCCAGCGCCGGATCCTTCTCGATGTACTTCCGGTACTCGTCAAGCGTGGTAGCGCCGATGCAGTGCAGTTCGCCGCGGGCAAGCAGCGGTTTCAGCAGATTTCCGGCATCCATCGCGCCCTCGCCGCCCGCACCGGCGCCGACCACGGTGTGCAGTTCGTCGATGAACAGAATGATCCGTCCCTCCGACGAGGTCACCTCTTTCAAAACAGCCTTCAGACGCTCTTCGAATTCGCCGCGGTATTTGGCTCCGGCGATCAGCGCACCCATGTCGAGAGCGACGAGCTTCTTGTCTTTCAGTCCTTCCGGCACATCGCCGCTCATGATCCGGTTGGCGAGCCCTTCCACGATCGCGGTCTTGCCGACGCCCGGTTCTCCGATCAGAACGGGATTGTTTTTCGTTCTGCGCGAAAGAATCTGGATCGTGCGGCGGATCTCGTCGTCACGGCCGATCACGGGATCCAGTTTGTTCTGTGCCGCGGCCGCGGTCAGATCGCGTCCGTACTTTTCAAGCGCTTCGAACGTGGATTCCGGCGAATCGTTGGTCACCCGCTGATTTCCCCGGACCGCCTTCAGCGCGTTCAGCACCGAATTCTCATCGACGCCAAACTCCTTCAGCATCTTTCCGCACTGTCCGTCAACCTCCATCAGCGCAAGGAAAAGATGCTCCACGCTGATGTACTCGTCCTTCATGCGCTCGGCGATCTCTTTCGCCCGCACCAGAGTCTGGCTGAAGTCGCGCGAGGTATAAGACTGCTGCGCTCCCGGCCCGCTGACCGAAGGAATGCTCCGCAGCCCCTGTTCAAGCGCAAGACTCAGTTTCCCGTAATCCACATTCATCTTCTTCAGAAGCGACGGGATCAGCCCGCCCTCCTGATCCGCCAGCGCCTTCAGCAGATGAATCGGACGGATCTCCTGATGTCCGTATTCCGCCGCGATATTCTGTAATGCAAGCAGCGCCTCTCTGGATTTCGTCGTCAGTTTTTCCATATCCATACACAAATCTCCTTTTTTTTATTTTTATTTCAACAGTAAAGCAAATTTCCTGCCAACTCCGTTTTCAGCGGACAGCAAACAGAATCTGCGACATTTTGTCACACAAAAACCATCTTTTCCGGGACGTTTTGACCATCTCCGCCCGCCCGGTTTCCGACCGGGCTCCCGGCACACGCGGACCTGCGCGGCAGTGAGCAGACACGGGAACAGCGGATTCAAAGAGTTGAAAATCGGCACAGATCCCCCCTTTCCGGGGGATCATCAATTATGTTAGCACAGATTCCGGAATTGTCAAATCGGCCGGCCGTCGGATTCTTGTTCTGCCGCGAGCGCTTCGCAGGTTTCGCGCAGAAGATCCATCCGGTTCGTCAGAATCCCGGCAGCGCCCGCGGCGATCAGGCGGCGGTTGAGAACATCGGTATCCGAAAAAAATACATTTCCGTACATTCCCAGCTCCTCCGCACACGCGAAGGTTTCCGGGCGGAGAAAATCGCGGAAGGGCTGGAAGAAGCGGCATCCGAATTCAGCGCAGCGGCGGATCTCCTCCGGAAGCGCCCTCTGGTCAGAGGGGCCGAGAATTGCCACTTCCACCTCCGGATCAATCCGGCGGACCATGCGGGCGGCTTCGTGACCGACGGCGAGAAAGCCGCGGTCGAACATTTCGTATTTCCGATAGAGCGAGCAGATGGTCCGCAGTCCCGGTTCCGAAGTCACATAGACCTGGATATTCATCGTGACGCGGTCATGGAACTCCTCCAGAACCTCCTCGAACGTCGCCACGCGCATGGATTCATAGACGGGTTCATTCTTCATCACGGAGAAGTTGAATTTCCGCAGTTCCTCCAGCGTATACAGAGCCGGTTCTCCTTTTCCGGTGGAATTCCGGTCGATCACCCGGTCGTGCTGGAGAATCGGGACGCCGTCTTTTGTGAGGCGCAGATCGAATTCAATCATGTCAGCGCCGAGATCCAGCGCCTTGCGCATTGCCAGGAGCGTGTTTTCCGGATAGAGTCCGCTGGCTCCGCGATGCGCGATCCGGACCGGGCGCACCCCTTTCAGCTCCCGATAGAGTTCCGTCAACGAAACAGATTTCATTCTTTCCCTCTTTTTTCTTCCGGCGCGGCAGCGGTCCGGCAGCGTTGAACAGACCATCATCTCCGCTCCGGAAGCATTCCGGCAGCAGTTCGGTCTGTCCTTACCATAGCACGGTCTTTCCTCCGTTTCAATCCCGATCTCTTTTTTTCCCGGATCTTCCGGCCGGCGGAATGCTTTTCCGGAAAATTTTTATTTTTTTAAATTTCAAGTACTTGACATTTTTGCGGAATGTGGTATAATTTAAGAAAAAGCAAAGGAGTTTCGAATGATTTCGCTGAAAGAAATCGGCAAAATCTGCGGGCTTGCGGAATCGACGGTTTCCAAGGCCTTGAAACAGGCGCCGGGAATCAAAAAAGAGACCGCCGCACGCGTCATGAACGTGGCCCGGCAGTACGGCTACCAGCCGAACGCAATGGTGGAGTGCATTCAGACGGGACGCAGCAGAAGCATCGGAATCGCCTTCAACAAGTTCCAGTGCGAATTCGCCGGAGCGGTCATGGAGGGGATTCACCAGACGCTTCATGAATATGAATACGACTCCTACCTGATCTCGTGGGACCGCCTGGTGAAAGACAAAGTGGATCTTCTCAGCCGCTTCAGCCGCCGGCGCGTGGACGGGCTCCTGCTCTTCCCGATGGCGGAACCGCCGACCCCTGAACAAATCAGCGATCTCAACCGTTTTCACAATCCCGTGGTTCTCATCGACGGCCGTCTCCCCGGCAACAATTTCGATCACGTCGGGGCGGACAACCGTTCTATTTTTCCCACAATTATCAAGTACTTGAAAGAAGAGGGATACCGGAACATCGGCATCGTCTCCTACACGCGGAACGAAAACGGACGGGAACGGCGGGCGGCGTTTCTGGAAACGATGGCGGAATTCAATCTTCCCGTGAACGCCCGCGCATGTGTGGATCTTTCCGACTGCTGGAATGAAGCCTATGACGCGGCAAAACGGCTTCTTTCCGACAGGAAGAACCGTCCGGACGCCCTTCTGTGCTTCAACGACTATGTGGCAAACGACGTTCTCGACGCCGCCTGCGATCTCGGAATCCGGGTACCGGAGGAACTCGGGATCATCGGATTCGGCAATCTCCCGCTGACGAAACGGGCCCGTCCCCGTCTGGCGACCGTCGACCAGTATCCGGGCAGGATCGGCCAGATCGCCGCGGAACTGCTCCTCAGCCGCATCAACGGAAAAGAAAAAGGCGCCCGGAAAAATATTATTCTCCCGACGGATTTCATTCCGCGGGATTCCATACAGAAAAACAACAAAAAAAGGGTATAACAGTATGAAAAGAAAGAGTCTCTTCACTCTTGTGGAACTCCTCATCGTGATTGCGATCATCGCCATTCTGGCGGGGCTTCTTCTGCCCGCGCTGCAGAAGGCGAAACAGAAATCGCTCGCGGCGCAATGCCTTACGAATCTGAAACAGATCGGAGTGGCCGCCATCTCCTACGCGAACGATCAGGACGGATGGATCTGCGCGGCGCGGACCGGAAACACCTCAACCGGACTGGTTTACTGGAACATGCTGTTCTCCGACGGGAAGTACATCACCAACACCAAGGTGTACACCTGTCCGGGCGGACGGTACCCCAAGCCCTACACGCGCGGCAGCGACGTCAGTTACGGAATGTGCAACAACTTCTCCCGCGATGTACGCGACGGTTCCAGAATGGAATCGGTCAACATCTTCAAGCATACGAAGGCGCGTCAGCCGTCGATCTGCTGGTACTTCGGCGACAGTCTCGGAACCATCGGCTGGGGAACTCTGCGCCAGAGCTATGCTCTCGGCTGGTTCAACGGATCCAACATCTTCTTTTCGCTCCGCCACACCCAGAACGGACAGCTCTGGTTCCTCGACGGAAGCGCAAGAGCGGTCGGCGAGCGGGTTGCGAAAAACCGCGCCTACACCTATCCCTACTTCGAACAGGTCTATATGGACGATCTTTATTTGAAATAAGAAAACGGAAAGGAAAACTCCCATGAACAAACTGCTCACAGGCACCGGAGTTCTTCTTCTCGCTGCGCTTCTTTCGGCGGAGGAAGTCAAACTCACCAATCCCTCATTTGAATCGGGAACCGGCGGATACTGGATCAACAATTCCGCCGCGGCACGGATCGACACGGCGGAATCCAGCGCCGGACAGAAAAGCATCGCGGTCACACCGCCGGAAGGCAAAACCGTCAGCGTTGTCTTCAACACGCCCTACAAACAGGACACGGTCTATGAACTGAGCTTCGACGCGAAAACCGATTCCCCGGATGCGCCTCCCGCGCTGACCCTCCGCATCATGCTCCAGCGCGAAAAACCGATCTGCTTCTACACCAACAAGAAACAGACGGCGTCTCATACCGTTCCCGCAAAACTCACGACCTCCTGGCAGACCCTGAAATACACGGTCGGCCCCATTCCTCCGAAGGCGATGGGAAAAGAAATCCGCCGCCTGATGTTCTACATCAATACAAAAGGGACGGCCAAAGGAAAGGTCTGGATCGACAATCTGAAGCTGAATGCCGTTCCGTCCGCAACGACGACCCCCTCCGGAGAAAAACCGGCCGTCAAACAGCCGATCGCCTTTTTTTTTCCCGGAGCCGGTGCAAATTTATGACAAATCCCCCGAAGTCCGGGTGGAGGCGGAGACCGGAAACGGCACTCTGCATGTAAAGGCGACGGACGCATTCGGGCGGGTCGTCCTGGAGCAGAAGGGCAAACCGGGAGAAAAACACCTGACACTCCGCTTCCCCGGACCGGATTACTACAAACTCTCCGCGGAAATCCTCCGCGGAGGACGTTCCATCGCAAAGCGGGAAACCTCCCTTCTCATCACCACACCTCTCCCGGATGATTACTATTCAACGCCGAATCCCGCTTTCGGCGTCTGGGGCGGCCTCACCCCCCGTCTCCGCGAACTGGGCGGAGCCAAATGGGACCGCCAGCTTTTCTTCACCGTCTTCCAGAAAAAAGGTGCGAAACCCACGCCCCCCTCTCCTGAGCAGATTGCAAAACGGGAACCGGTCAAAATCATCCGCTGCATGAACATTCTGAATCCGTTCAAGCGGATGGTGCCCGTCCCGCCGGACAAGCGGGCGGAACTCTCCGCGGCACTCGGCGTGGAGATTGCCTCCCGGCGCGGACTGGTCGATGTCTGGGAAACCCAGAACGAACCGATGGTCGGCGAAAACTTCCACGGCACCATGAGCGATGTCATGGACATCATCAAACTGGAGAGCGAAGCCGTCCGCACGCATGATCCGGGCCGCACCATTGCCGGGATCTGCATCAATCCGATGAGCGCGAACCAGTATGCGCAGTACATCGGCTACTACAAGAAACACGGCATCGACAAGTATGTCGATGCGATCATGCTCCATCCCTACATTCCCGGCGCGCAGAACCCCGACGCCTCCGGATATGCCGAAACGCTGACCCGTCTTCAGAAGGAACTGCAGGGAATCGCAGGCCATCCGATTCCGATGTACATCAGCGAAATCGGCTACTCCACCAAACCGGGCGGAGAGATCACGGAACTTCAGCAGGCCGCCTATCTTGCGCGCGTGGTTCTTCTCAACCGCACGATTCCGGAGCTGAAGGCGTGCGTGTGGCACATCGGACTCTGGAACGACGCGACCAGCCGGCGAGAACTGGACTTCGGTCTTCTCCGCGGCCATCCGAAGAAATCCCCCGTCCGCGAACCGAAACCGGCGTTCGCCGCCTGGGCAACGGTCTCCCGGATGACCTATGACGCAACCCTTCTCCGGGAGCTGAATATCGGCCGCAAACTCCGGGTCTGGCTGTTCGACAAAAAAGGAGTTCCGATGCTGGTTGCCTACTCGCTTCTTCCGGAACCGGTGGACTTCCGTCTTGTCATGAACACACCGGAAGTCTCCGTTACGGAGGTCTGCGGGAAAACCGAAACAAAACAACTGGCGGACGGCGTTCTCAAACTCCGTCTGACGGAGGCGCCGGTCTACATTGTCGGAGGACGCCTGAGCGACTTCACAGGGAACCGCTTCAATGCCGTCTTCTCTCCGGAAACCCTTTCCGTGGTTCCGGGCGGGGAACAGACGGTCGGGATCCGTCTTCCGGAGTCTCTCGCCTCCTCCGCGCCCCGTCTCTCCGTCCAGAGCGATCTCCCGCTGACGGTCAACCGGGTCACCGGAAGCGGAAGAGACTGGAAAGCCACTCTCGGAGTCGCCGGCCGGACCGCGCCCGGAGAATACGAAATCTTCTTCCGTCTGGAGGAGAACGGTTCCAGCCGTTACATCTGGCAGAAAACTCTGACGGTGAAACCGCCGGCGGAACTGGCCTCCGTCACACCCGTTTCCAACGGGACGGATCCCGGAATCCGCTTTCAGGTCAAAGAGAACCGGAAATCCGCGGCATCGTCGTATGTTCTTGAAATTCTCGAAAACGATCAGGTGGTCTCCATTTCGCGGGTAGCCGGCAGCCGGACCGCGAACGCAACGCTCCTGAACACGCGGACCGGAAAGAAAAACACCTACTCCGCACGATTCACGGCAGCCGACGGATTCCGCTGGACGCAGTCTCTTCCGAAAGGCATCGTTCCGGTGCATATTCCGTATCTGGAGAATGCGCTGAACAGCAATCCGGAAACCTGGCCCGCCGCGGGACGTTATGAAATCGGAAACGGAACGCCGAGCGTTCACGGACTCAAGGGACGCTTCGACCGGCCGGCCGGAACAATCCGTCTTGCCTGGGACAAAAACAACCTCTATTTCGCCGTCGACGTGAAAGACCGCGATTTCATTCCGGCGAAGTCCGCCGCGTCGCTCTGGGACGGAGACTCCCTCCAGATCGGCGTCAGTGTTCCGCAGAAAGACATGATCCGCCCGAACAACGACGGCATCCAGGAAACAGCCTATGCGGAATTCGGCGTAAAGGCCTCTTCCGAATCTCCGGATTCATGGGTCTGGGCCAGCATGAATCTCAACAACATGCCGCTCCACGCTCCCGTTCCGGGAATCGTCACGAAGAACCGCGCGGAAAACGGCGGGATCGCCTACCGCTTCGCCATTCCGTGGAAGACGTTGAACATCAAACCCTCCAAAGGAATGGACATGGGCATCAGCATTCTCGTCAATGACCGCGATCCCGCAGGCCGCCACTGGATGGAATGGTTCAGTGGCATTGCCTACGGAAAAGAACCCTCCTCCTACGGGAGCGCGGTTCTGCAGTAATACCGCACCGCCGGTCCGGCGGCGCGGATCCGCCGGATCAGCGGGAGTTCAGCATTACGCTCTCCCCGCTCTTCAGCTCCACGGTCGTCACAGTTCCGGAGAACGGAACGCCGTTGCAGAGCCAGCCGCCGGGAACAGCGGGAAGATGCACCACCGAACGAACGGGACGGGTCGCCGTCAGACGGATTTCCGTCCCCTCTTTTTCCTTCCGGCGCAGATCGGCCTTCAGTCCGCCGGGACAGAACAGGGAATCCACCCGGATCTCCTTCCAGGACTCGGGGCACCCGCTCATCAGATACAGTTCCCCGTCCAGCGCATAGGCGAACAGATCCTGAACAGCCGCAACCATTCCCATCCCGGCATCCATCTGCATCAGTTCGCTGTTCACGGAAAACGACGAAAGCCCCGGAATTCCGGGATTGTGAAGCGTTCCGCCGCCCTTGTTGACGAACACCCGGTGCCAGAGTTCAATCACCAGTTCCGCCATATCCACATGTCCGAGCCGGTTGTGGATCATTGCGGCCCACGGCATGCTCCAGCCGGTCCAGAGCCCCATGCCCATCCGGACCCAGTGCTCCACGGAGTTGCGCAGAACCTCGCTCCACTCCGGATCGTCCGGACGGAGCGTGGCGAACGGGCAGATCCCCGCCAGATGAGAGTGGTGCCGGTGGCTCTCTTCCAGCGGAACGCCTTTCCAGAGGGCGATCTGCCGGCCGTCCCTGGAGTCGATCAGAGTCGCCTTCGGAAGCATGGCGCGGACCTTTTCCCATGCCGGGTTCACCGCTTCGCCGAGGATTCCCGCAACACGGATCAGATCGCTCGCCAGACGGTGAATTGCGGCAAGCTGGAAACTGGGATCCGCGCCCCATGCGTTCATTTCCGCTCCGCGGTATTCCGGAGAAACGCTCACCGGAAGCGTAAGTTTTCCGTCGTGCTCCTCCAGCATTGCAAGATAGACGTTCATCACGCCGGACATGAAATCGAAGGCGAACGTGCGCAGGAACTCCCGGTCGCCGGTATAGTCATAATATTCGCACATCATCTGCGCCATCCAGGCGGAGCAGGCGTGGTCGATCGTCCCCGACCAGAAGGATCCCATGCAGACGCAGCGGTCGTCCACCGCATGCGGCATCATATATCCGTCGTCGATCCCGACAAAGAACTTCGCATTGCGCCGCAGAACCGGCAGCCAGGACCGGATCATCCGGAACAGCGGTTCAAAATTCCCGCACAGTCCCGCCCGGTATGCCGGCCAGTAGCACATCTGCACGTTGATGTTGAAATGGTAATCCCCCGACCAGGGAGGCAGTTTATGATCCTCGATCCAGGGGCCCTGCAGTCCGGCCGGAACTCCGTCGGGCGCCGTCATCGACTGAAAACGGAAAAGGCCGAGATAATAGCTCTCCTCCACAAGCGGATTTCCGCACCGGAGAGAAGGGATGGATTCCCAGAAATTCCGCCAGTACGTTCCGTTTTCCCGTTCCAGATCACTCCATGCGGGGAACTCTCCGGACGTTTCGTCTCCGCGGGAGAAGCGGCAGAACACGCCGTCTCCGCGCCGCTCAAAGAACAGGGAATAGGCGGGATCGGCCGGCATCGGCTGACGGAATCCGCGGTCGAAACGGTCCGGTTCGGCAAAAGAGATCTCCTTCAATTCCGGCGCAAGATCCCACGACGGAATCGCGCGGATCTCCCGGATATGCGGAGACCGGAACGCAAACACCCCTTTGGCGGACATGGAAAGACGCAGCTCCAGCGCCTCCCCTCCCCCGCAGAAACTGACCCGGACAAGTCCGTTTGACAGATCCAGCTCCACCTGCTCCAGCTCTTTGTCGAATGCGACGGCGATCCGTCCGAGCGGGATCAGGGAAGGACGCTTCGGCATCCCCGGGACAGATTCCGTATCCGTCCGGAACAGCTCCTCCATCCGCTCCCGGTCACCGGCTTCCAGCGCGGCGCGGATGGCCGGATAGTTCTGTTTTTCCGTCCACATCATCCCTCCCCGATGATCCCAGAGGGAGGAACAGCCGACGGAAAGATTCAACATATTCCCGGCCCCCCAGGCGGAAAGCCCGAGATATCCGTTCCCCAGCGTTGTCCCGCAATGAATGTGCGGAAGCGGAAACTGATGCGAAATGCGTGGAAATGAGTGCAACATGAACGGCTCCTTTCGTTTTTCTGTACCATATCCCCGAAAAAAGACGATTGCAACCGTTTTCTTTCATCCACATTTCATTTTCAAAATTTTCTACATGGGAAAGTGGAGATTCTTCATATTTTCGGAGCCGTTCCGCACAGAAGGCCCGTCATCCGTTCCAGATAGGCCTTCGGGGAATCGAACGCGATCTTCTCCAGCTCCTCCACGGAGGCCCCGGCGGAGCAGGCGCGGAGTTCCTTCCGGAAATCGTTGCGGAGACGCACGAGCTCTTCTCTCAGATCGTTCAGGAGTTCGACCGACCCGGCGGCCGGAGTCATCCCCTGCGGCTTCTGAAGAAGGGTCACGGCGGCCAGCGCAACCACCAGCCGGTCCGTGATCCGGAACTCCAGACGCAGAAGTTCCTTCTCCGGATGCGGATTGGCAAAATGCCAGCAGTGCAGTCCAAGCCGGTGATGCGGATTCTCCTTCCGGCATTCCACGTTGGTAAATGCGATCCGCAGCTCCCCGCTGTCTTCAATGTTCCACCAGTTGTCCAGATTGTTCCGCAGGACCAGCGGAAGCGAAACGGACGAGTCCCGGTAATGAAGAACACATTCGCCGACCTCCGGCCCGCGCGCAACGGATCCCACCAGCGACTGAATCACAAAAAGATCCCCCGGATGTTTCTGTTTTCCAACGTCCAGAACAATTCTGTCCGGCGTCGTCTGCCCGGGGAAAGCTCCGTAGACCGCCAGAGAGTCTTTCAGCTCAAACGGAATCCCCGACCAGATGAAACGGCCCTGCGGCAGGAAATCCAGCCGGCCGATCGTGAAGCGGCATTCCTCTCCGCCGATCCGGAAATCCGTCGTGGAATTCGCCGCCCGGTCGATCGACAGCATCTCAAAGGCGGAATCCGGAAACAGCGTCCGGTCGCCGAAAAGGGTCTGAAGCCGGTAGTCCAGAGCGGCTTTTCTTCCGAACAGCGCAAAACGGCCCTCCGCGGCCGCAGGTTTCTCCCAATAGCGCAGGGGCGCAATCATGGGTCCCTGATTGTCCATCTGCCGGTAGACCTCTCCACAGGAAGGAGAATCGCCCATCTTCTCCGCCAGACGGCGGTAGAACGAATCGCGGTTTTCCTGTTCGGCGCGGACATTCCATCCCGCCGCGCCGAGCATGGCCAGTCCGCAGATCCGCCAGGGATACAGCGTGATCGGACTCGTCAGGCTGTCGGCGGACGCCCAGTAGGTTCCCATCACCGCGCCGGTTCCCTCCTCCGCAGCCGCTCCAGCGTGCGCCAGCATGTTGTCCGACGAGTTGATGTTTCCCGCGCCGAACGTCCGATATCCGTGTTCCCGCAGCCAGAGCAGATGAGGGAAGCCGAACACGGTCCGGGTCGCAGCATCCGCCTTCAGAAAAGCGGCGTAGCGGGAGTTCTCCGCCGCCGCCCCGTATGACACTTCATGAATCCCTATGACCGCGGAGGAGGAGCGGACCGCCCGCGGCGAATACTCCCAGTCCACGGCAATGCAGTTTTTCCGGATCCGCGGACGGTCGTGCGTCCAGAAGAAATCCGCCCAGAACAGCGGAGTTTTTCCGCAGGCGTTGACCTCGTCGATCGCGGCTTCCAGATAGTCTCCGTAAAGGCCTTCGATTCCCGACTCCCGCACCTTCGCCGCACATGCGGGGCAGTGCCCCAGAAGCCGCGCCTCGTCTCCGCCGATGTGGATATACCGGCTCTCCGGATGCGCCGCCACAATCTCCTTCAGCATCGAGCGGAACAGCTCGAACGTCCGCGGATTCAGCGGGCATCCCTGAGAAACATTCTCCCGGCTCTCGCGGATTTCCGCAAACTCCTCGTGACGGAGAATATATTCCCAGTGACTGAAACACTGCACAAGCGGAATGAGTTCGACCCGGTTCTCCCGCGCGGTCCTCACGATTTCCGCAATCTGATCCGCGGAAAATGCTCCGGGAACCGCGATCCGGTCGGTAAAGCGATAGGGAAACTTGTCCTCGTACTCCAGCAGACACGCATTGATCCTCAGATCGGCAAACAGCGGAAAGAGACTCAGAAGATAATCAAAATTCCAGTCGATGCGTTTCAGGTCGATCATGGCGATCCGGAGCGGGATATCGGCCCAGTCGTGAATCCTGCCGATCCGGCCGGCCGGCAGATCACGCAGGGTTTTCGCGGCGTAGAAAAATCCGGATTCCGATCCGCTGCGAATCAGCGTCTTCTCCTCCGTCATCACGATTTCATATTCATCCGGCCGATCCATTCCGGTGAGTTCCCGGCATACGACGGAAGAACGGCGGCCCTCTTTCAAATCAATCAAATGCGGATATGGCAACATCATTTCTCTCCTGTTTTCTGTTTTCCTGCCGGCCGCCACTCTGTATTTTTTAGAGAATCCTGGCCTCAAAGATCAGCATTGTAATATCGTCGGACTGCGGGACTCCTTCGGTGAAGGTCTCCAGGCGCCCCATCATGACCCGCAGCTTGTCGTTCAGAGGTTTCAATACAAAATCCGCGGAATTGAGCGTTTCAAGCAGCCGTTTTTCTCCGAAGAGTTCATGGCGGCCGTTGACGGCTTCGGTCACGCCGTCGGTATAGCAGAAGATGCGGTCGCTCCGGGAGAGCTTGATCTTCTGAGTGCGGTAGCTCTTCCCGGGCAGAATTCCAAGAGCCGATCCCGGATCAACGGGAAGATAATCGTATTTTCCCCGGTTGCGCCGGATGAACGGCGGATTGTGGCCGCCGTTCACATACTCCAGAGTCCCGGTCTTCAGGTTGTACACAGCGAAGAAGAGGGTCACGAACATGCAGGCGTCGTTGTGTTCGCAGAGGCGGTCGTTGGAGCGCGCCATGATTTCATCCGGCGGACAGCCGCTCAGCGCATAGTTTTTCAGAATGGTCCGGGCGCGCATCATGAACAGCGCGGCGGGAACCCCTTTTCCGGAGACGTCGGCGATCAGAAACGCAACCTTCTCGCTGCCGATCCGGAAGAAGTCGTAGAAATCTCCTCCGACCTCCTTCGCCGAGTGGGTCTCGGCGCAGAGATCAAACGACTCCAGCAGTTCGGGGAACGGCGGGAACGTGCACGGCAGAATGTTGTGCTGAATCCGGGAAGCGAGTTCCAGTTCGCTGCTGATCCGTTCCCGTTCGGCGGTTTCGCGGGTGTAGCGCTCCACATATTCCTTGAGGTTGTCGGACATCTTGTTGAAGGTCTTTGCAAGGAGACCGATCTCATCCTGGCGGTCCTCGGAGACCTTCACATCCAGATTTCCCTGTCCGAGACGGACCACTTCACGGATCAGCTTCTTGATCGGCGCGTTGACAAACCGGGAGACCATATAATACGCTCCATACAGCATCATCAGCGAAAAGAGGACAAACAGCGTGATGAAAATCCGGTTGCTCAGCTCGATCAGCGAAAAGATCTCGTCCGCCGGCACCTGCACGGAAAGCAGCATGCCGTTGTTGAGGCGGCGCGAGAACGCATAAAACTCCGCTCCGTTGATGCGGAAACGCTGCTCCAGGACCTCCATCTTGGATGCTCTGGAAATACTGGAATACCACGGAATCATATCCAGCGGACGGCCGGTCATGCTTTCCGTTTTTTCCGGTGCGAAGGTGTTGGCCAGCACGCAGTTGTACGCGGGATCGCAGAGCAGGACAAACGAATGGGGAGTCGGACGGATCTTGGCAAGTTCATTGATGACGGTCTGGACCCTCCAGTCAAGCGTTGCCAGTCCGACAAAAACGTTGTTCTGGCTGTAGATCGGAGCGGAAACCGTAATCATCAGGGCTTTCGTCCCCTCCGAATCGTAATACGGCGGCGACCAGTGAAGCTGATAGCGCCGCAGCGCGGAGCTCTTTCCCAGACGGTACCAGATCTGATTGGGATAGTCGTACGACGAAGAGTTCATTTCCGGATCGTAGACCAGTTTCCGCTCCGGCGAATAATGCACATAGAAGCTCACATGCCTCCTGCGGGGATTGAACACGAACGGCTCAAACCAGATTCCACCGCCCGAGGCAAGCACAAAATTCGGCATCAGCTCCAGCAGGATTCTTTTGCCGTGAGCGTCGTTGTGGCGGGCATAGGAGTAATAGGCGCGGCCGGCGTTTGCAAGCCCCACCGCCTCCTGCTCCATCACGGAAATCGAACGGTTGAGGCGCTCACTCTCAAACTGCACGCGGGAAACCAGCGCTTCCAGACGGAGTCGCTTGTAATTGGCGGTCGTAATCAGGGAGTAAATGCTGAATGCGAGGCAGAGAATCAGCAGAAACGAAATGACAATGACCAGAATTTTTCCCCGTATCGAATGCATGCCCCGCTTTCCGTTTTTTTGAATGTCAGGAAACAATACCGCCAAAAGGGAAATAATCAAGAAGAAAGGCGAAAATATTTTGCAATTCCGGATTTTCATGGTATATTTTATCCAATAAACTTCACTCTTTTTTAGACGGGAAACAAGCGATGGCTACAAATGAAACAATCCTTGTCCTGGACTTCGGTTCACAATACAGCCAGCTGATTGCGAGACGAATCCGTGAATGCAAGGTATACAGCCGGATCATCCCCTTCAACACATCGGTGGAGGAGATCCGGGCGGAAGCGCCGATGGGCATCATCCTGAGCGGAGGGCCTGCGAGCGTCTATCAGGAACACGCACCGAAATGCGATCCGGAAATTTTCAATCTCGGCATCCCGATTCTCGGCATCTGCTACGGACTCCAGCTGACGGTGGCGACTCTGGGAGGAACCGTCTCCCGCGGACAGGCCAGGGAATACGGAAAGGCGGAAATCGAAATCACAAAGGAATCCGAACTGCTGGACGGACTCCCCTCGCCGCTCCAGGTCTGGATGTCGCACGGGGACAAAGTCACGGCGCTTCCCGAAGGATTCGTCGCCACCGCCCGGACGGAAAACACGGAATATGCGGCCGTCCGCCATACGGGGAAAAAGATTTACGGCATTCAGTTCCATCCGGAAGTGGTCCACACCCATCGCGGAACGGAGATCATCCGCAACTTCGCGCTCCGGATCTGCGGATGCTCGGGCTCCTGGACAATGGAATCCTTCATCGAACGCAGCATCCGCGAAATCCGCGAAACGACACAGGATCAGCGGGTGATTCTCGGGCTCAGCGGCGGCGTGGACTCCTCCGTGGCAGCCGCCCTGATCCACAAGGCGATCGGCGATCAACTCACCTGTATTTTCGTCAACAACGGACTCCTCCGGAAAAATGAGGCGGAACGGGTGCAGGAGCTGTTCGCCGGATCGTTCAAGATGCATCTGGTCTGCATCGACGCGACCCGCCGCTTCCTCGACAAGCTCGCCGGCGTGACCGAACCGGAAAAGAAACGCAAAATCATCGGGCATGAATTTGTCAGCGTGTTCGAAGAGGCCGCGCGGCAGATTCCGGATGTCCGGTTTCTCGCACAGGGAACCACCTATCCGGACGTCATCGAAAGCGTCCCGATCGACGGGAACCCGAGCGCGATGATCAAAAGCCATCACAACGTCGGCGGACTGCCGGAAAAGATGAATCTCAAGCTGCTGGAGCCGCTGAACCGTCTGTTCAAAGACGAGGTCCGGGAGGTCGGAAAAAAGCTGGGACTGCCCGATGAAATGATCTACCGCCAGCCCTTCCCGGGACCCGGACTGGCGGTCCGAATGGTCGGAACGGTCAATCAGAAGGATCTTGACACGCTCCGGGAAGCGGATGTCATCATCGTCGACGAAATGAAGAAGGCCGGTCTCTACTACAAGATCTGGCAGGCGTTCGCCGTGTTCATTCCGGTCAAGACGGTCGGCGTGATGGGCGATGAACGAACCTACGACAATGTGATCGCCGTGCGCGCGGTGGAAAGCCGCGACGGCATGACTGCGGACTGGGTCCGCCTGCCCTACGAACTCATGGAACGCATTTCGACCCGCATCATCAACGAGGTCAACGGAGTCAACCGCGTCGTCTACGACATCACATCGAAGCCGCCCGGAACCATTGAATGGGAATGACGGAGTAATATGGAAATTGTCTCGGGAATTCTGCACGGAATGCCGCTGAAAGTTCCCCCGGGGACTGCCGCCCGGCCGACCGCGGTCCGTGCACGGGAGGCTCTTTTCGCGAGTCTCGGACCGCTGGACGGAACGGCCGTCGCCGATCTGTTCGCAGGAACGGGAGCGCTCGGACTGGAAGCGGCGAGCCGGGGAGCCGCATCCGTCCTGTTTGTCGATGCGTCCCGGAGTTCATGCAACGCAATCCGGGCAAACTGCGCAAAAGCGGAAACCATCCGCGGGGATTTCCAGTTCGAGATCCTTGCCGGAGAGCTTCCGGGATGTGCAAAACGACTTTCCGTCCATCCGCAGCCCGGCCTGATTCTTGCCGATCCGCCTTATGCGGAGTCGGCGGAACTGCTGGCGAAGCTGCTGGCGGATCCTGATTTTTCCCGCTGGAGTTCGAACGCTCTGCTGATCTGGGAAACCGCGGCCGACCGAGGCGGACTTCGCCCGCCGCCCGCTCACTGGAGACTGGAAACGGTCCGTAATTTCGGCGGAGCGAAATTTCTTTATCTGCGCCGGAACAGCTGACCGCCCGGGAGATGCGGCGCTCTCTTCCTCCGGACGGGAAACGCATCCGGAACAGCTTGCTCTCCCCTTCGGGGAGAATTGTCGAAAATAAGCGTTTTTTCTCTGCAGAAAAGGTTGCGGAAACGAAGTTCGGGGTGTATAGTACCCGGATTAACAACGGGGATTTCCAATTATGAGTGATTCAACAGACGTCAGCAATGTTCCGCGGAACGACTATCCGGTCCATATTGAAGACATCATGCACACGGCGTACCTTCAGTACTCGCTGAGCGTGAATGTCGGGCGCGCGATTCCGGATGTGCGGGACGGACTCAAACCGGTCAACCGCCGGATTCTTTACGGAATGAAACAGCTCGGGCTCTCGAAAGGACATGCGACGGTGAAATCGGCGCGTGTCGTCGGAGAGGTCATGGGAAAATACCATCCGCACGGAGATGCCGCGGTGTACGATGCCCTTGTGCGTCTTGCACAGCCGTTCTCCATGCGGGCGCCGCTGATCGAGGGTCAGGGCAACTTCGGAACGATTGACGGCGATCCCGCCGCCGCCTCCCGGTATACCGAATGCCGGATGGAACGCCTTGCCGAGGAGCTTCTGGCCGATCTGGACAAAGATACCGTCAACATGATTCCGAACTTCGACGAAAGCGAACGCGAACCCGAAGTTCTTCCCGCGAAATTCCCGAATCTTCTGGTCAACGGAAGCACCGGAATCGGCGTGGGAATGGCGACCAACATTCCGCCGCACAATCTCGGAGAGGTGATCGACGGGACCCTGTACCTGCTGGACAATCCGACGGCGACGGTCGCCGATCTGATGAAATTCATTCCGGGACCGGACTTCCCGACCGCCGGAATCATTCACGGAATTGATCCGATCCGGAGTCTTTACACGACCGGGCACGGGGTCATCAAGGTCCGTGCGAAAGCCGAGATTCTGGAGACGAAAAGCGGCGGAGAGCAGATCCTTGTGACGGAAATTCCCTATGCGGTCAACAAGGAGATGCTGGTCAAGCGGATCGCCGATCTCGTGCGGGATAAAAAGATCACGGGAATCTCCGGACTGCGCGACGAAACCAGCCACAAGACCGGAATCCGGATCGTCATCGACATCAAGCGCGGAGCGATGGCCTCCGTGGTCCTGAACCAGCTGTACGCCCACACCCAGATGGAAGATGCGATCGGCTGCAACATGCTGGTGGTTGACATGAACCGTCCGCGGACCTTGAATCTGATCCAGATTCTGCAGCGCTATATCGACCACCGTCTGGAGGTGGTCACCCGGCGGACCCGTTTCGAACTGGCGAAGGTGGAGGCGAGACTGCATATTCTGGAAGGTCTGCTTCTGGCCGTCCGCAATCTGGACGACGTGGTCCGCATCATCCGGAACTCGCGGACACGTCAGGAGGCGCAGGACGCTCTGGTTGCAAAATACGGATTCACGAAAATTCAGGTCACGGAAATCCTGAACATGCGTCTCTACCAGCTGACCGGACTGGCCATCGAGGATCTGGAAAACGAGTTCAATGAAAAGACGAAGCTGGCGGAATATCTCCGGAGTCTTCTGGCGTCCCGCGAGCTCCGCATCGGAGTCATCAAGCAGGAGCTGAAGGAGGTCAAGGACAAATACGCGGATCCCCGGAGAACGGAGATCACCTTCGATGAAGGGGATATCGACGTGGCCGACCTGATTCCGCGCCACTCCTGCGTCATCACGGTCTCCAGCACCGGATACATCAAGCGCGTTCCGGCGGACACCTATCAGACACAGCATCGCGGCGGCGTCGGCATCATCGGCATGGAGACCAAGGAAGAGGACCATGTGGAGCACCTCTTCAATGCGGACAGTCACGACATCATTCTTTTCTTCACCAACCGCGGAGTCATGCACTGGCTCAATGTCTATGAGATTCCGGAAGGAGCACGGACCGGAAAAGGAAAGGCGATCGTCAATCTCATCAAACTGGAGCCGGAGGAGCAGATCCGCACCATGCTCACGGTCAAGAAGAGCATGTTTGAAGAAAACGAAGAACTCTGCATTGCCATGGCGACGCGCTGCGGCGTCATCAAGAAGACGCCGCTGAGCCAGTTCCGCCATCTCCGCAAGATCGGAATCCGCGCCCTCACCATTGAGGAGGGGGATGATCTGGTCGGAGCGGATCTGGTTGCTCCCGGCGATGAAATCATTCTCTCCACGGCGAAAGGCATGGCATGCCGCTTCAAGAGCAGCGATGTCCGCGCCATGGGCAGAACCGCGCGCGGCGTGACCGGAATCAAGTTCAAGCTGGAAGGCGACCGGATCGTCAGCATGGAGGTGGTCCCCGGCGACGGATCGGTTCAGGAGGAGCCGCAGGATACCATTCTCCCGGAAGACATCGAAGAGACCGATTCCGCGGAACCCGAGGAAATCGACGAGGTCGAGGAACCCCAGGAATCCGATGACGAAAACGAAGCGGATGATGTCGCTCTGGAAGATACCGGAAAACCGCAGATTCTCATCGTCACATCCGGCGGAATGGGAAAACGCAGCTACGTCGAGGATTACCGTCTGACGCGGCGCGGTGCAAAAGGCGTGAAAAACCTCAATCTCCGCGAAGGGGAAGAAGTGGTCGCCGCGGTTCAGGTCCGTCAGGGAGATGAACTGATTATCACGACTGAGCGCGGACAAGTGGTCCGCATCTCCGTCGATGAAATCCGAATCGTCGGCCGCGCCTCCAAGGGCGTCAAGATCATGGAACTGCGCAAAGGCGACCGGATCACCGGCGTCGTCCGCCTGATCGAAGTCGAAGGACAGAAAAAATCCGTTTCCGAAGAGAATGAAGCGGAGGAATCGCAGAATCCTATCCCCGATACGGAAGAATCTTCTCCGGTCGCGGAGGGGGAAACGCCGGCGCAGGATGAAACGGCCGGAGAAAATACACCGAACGAACCGGAACAGTAAGTCAACCGGATCCCCGGAACCTCTTTCCGGGGAATGACCCGGGAACGCCGGAGCTTGTAGTTTCAAGATCCGGCGTTTCCTTTTCAACAGGAGGAGAAGAGAGGATGACGGTTCTCAAATTCCGCGGCAGGCCATTTCCCCTCGGTCCGTTTCCGAAGCTGATGGGAATTCTCAACGTAACCCCGGATTCCTTCAGCGACGGAGGGTCTCCTCTGCCGCTTTCCGACCAAATCCGCCGCATGCTGGAGGAAGGTGCGGACATCATCGACATCGGCGGGGAGTCCACCCGTCCCGGCGCGGCGGAAGTTCCTGTGGAAGAGGAGCTGGAACGGGTTCTTCCCGCGGTCCGCACCGTCCGGGAAATCTCGGAGGATGTTTTCATCAGCATCGACACTCGGAAGGCTCCCGTGGCGGAAGAGGCGCTGAAGCTCGGAGCGGAGATCATCAATGATGTCAGCGGATTTCTTTTTGATCCCGGTCTTGCCGGAGTTGTCGCCCGCTATCGTGCCGGAGCGGTGGTCATGCACTCCCGCGCGACTCCCGACCGGATGCAGGACAAAGAGTTTCTGCAGTATCATGGCGGAGTGGTTGAAACGGTGGCCGAAGAACTGCGCAAGATGACGGATCGTCTTCTCGCTCTCGGCGTGGACCGGAATTCCATTGTTCTGGATCCCGGAATCGGATTTGCCAAAACGGCAGCGCAATCCGCCGCACTGATTCAGGAGGCGGAAAAGCTGCTGGCGCTGGGATATCCTCTTCTCTCCGGACCGTCCAGAAAGTCGTTCCTGGGGAAAATCACGGGAGAACCCGTCCCAGCGGAACGGGACTACGCCACCTGCGGTTCCACAATCGCTTCCGCGGCAAAGGGATACAGCATCATCCGGGTTCATAATGTCAAAGCGGCGAAGGATTCTTTGAGCGTTTATTATGCCTGTATGCAGGGGATGATGCCGGCGTTATTTTTTGACGGCGGAAAGCGATTGTGAGTGTTTGGGGTTCTGTTTGTTTCGTGCTTCGCATGACCGGCGTATTCGCCGCCGGACCGCGACAAGGGCAGCGGCCCTTGACCCGGTGGAACGCTTCCGCATTCCGCCGTTTCAGATGAAAAAAGACCGCAGAGGCAGCACATGTGAGGGGGGGGAATTCATAGTGTGCCTGCTACGGTCTCAGAGATAAGATATCACGATTTTTGGAAAAAGCAAGATTTTTTCTGGAAGATTTTTTATTTTCGGGACCGGGAAATTCTGTGGTTCCCGGTCCCGAAGGTGTTATTCCGCAGTGGCTTCCAGCATTTCCTTCTTTGCGTCCTCCAGCTCGGAGGCCTGGAAGAATCTTCCGCCGACCATGACCTCGCCCGCTTTTCTGCGTGTGCAGGAGGGAGAGAAGGCGGTTTCGACCACCAGTTTGTCAGCGATGCCCTTCTGTGCCGCGAAATCGAGGATGTCGGCCAGAGTCTTTGCGCTGACCGCCTCATCGGTTCCGGGCGTGACGCAGACGGAGACGGCAACTTTTCTGGATGCCTTTCCCGAATCGACGACCTCAACGGCATCGAACACGCCGTTCCGGTTTTCGTAGACGGTGTGGAGCAGATGATGCGCCTTCTCCGAGTTCGGCTGACCGCCGAGGAATTTCTGATAGCAGTCGGCAAGCATGTGGTTTTCAAGAGAGTTCTTGAACTGCATGTTTTTGTCGCACTTGTAGGTGGCTTCCATACGGAGGGAGCGTTTGACCCGGTCGTTCTGGAGGGGCTGGCCGCCGCCGCAGACGCATCCGCCCGGACACGCCATCACTTCGACAAAGTGGTACGGCGATTTGCCTTCCGCCGCCTCTTTCGCGATCTCGCGTGCGGCGCCGAGCGTATTGACCACCGCGATCTTCAGTTCAAGATCGCCCGCCTTGATCGAGGTCTCCTTGAAGCGCTGGCTTCCGCGGACCTGTTTGAATTCGAGTCCGTGCATGGGAATTTCGCCGTTGATCTTGCCGACCGCATAGCGCAGCGCGGCTTCCATCACACCGCCGGAGCTTCCGAAAATCACGCCGGCTCCGGTACCGAAGCCGAAGGGCATGTCGAACGCATCCGGTTCGAGCTCTTCAAACTTGATTCCGAACGAGTCGATCATTCGGCCGATTTCCGTCGTGGTGAGGACGAAATCCACATCCGGGTTGCCGTCCACTTTGAATTTGTCGAGACCCGCTTCGAACTTCTTCGCGGTGCAGGGCATGATGGAAACCACCACGATCTCCTTGCGGTCGCGGCCGAGCATTTTCGGCAGTGCCTCCTTCATCACCGAACCGAACATCTGCTGCGGAGAGCGGCAGGAGGAAAGATTCCTGCTCAGCGAGGGGAAGTTGATTTCCGCATACTTCACCCAGCCCGGGCAACAGGAGGTGAACATCGGGAACGGTCCACCCGCCTTGACCCGGCGGAGGAACTCTTCGGCCTCTTCCCAGATGGTCATATCCGCGGCAAAGGTGGTGTCGTAGACATAGTCGAAGCCCATCTTGCGGAGCGCCGCGACCAGTTTTCCCGCAACGTTCTGTCCGGCGCTCTGATCGAAGAACTCCGCCAGAGCAAAACGGACCGCCGGAGCCACCTGCGCAACCACAATCTTATCCGGATCGTGAATGGCTCCCCAGACATCCTCGCGGTTCTGGTGCGGAATGATTGCGCCGGTCGGGCAGACCGCGGCACACTGTCCGCAGTTGATGCACTCCACTTCATTGAGTCCTTTGTCGAACGCGGGAACGACTTTGGCCTTGGATCCGCGGAAGGCGAATCCGATCGCACCGATTCCCTGCACTTCCGTACACATTCTCACGCAGTCGCCGCAGAGCACGCATTTATTCGGATCGCGCTCCAGGGAGGGAGAGCTCTTGTCGACCGGCTCCAGATCCTTGAGCTGTTTGTAGCGGATGGTCTCCACGCCGAGACGGCGGGCAAGATTCTGCAGCGTGCAGCTCGCACTCCGGACGCAGGAAGGACATTCCCGTTTGTGGTTCGCCAGCAGCAGTTCAATGTTGATTTTCCGGATTTCGCGAAGCTGTTTCGTATCGGTCCGGATGACCATTCCGTTTTCCGGCGGAGTTGAGCAGGCGGCCATGATGCCGCGTTTTTCCACCTCGACAAGGCAGAGACGGCAGGCACCGTACACGCTCAGGTCGGAGTGATAGCAGAACGTCGGAAGTTCAATCCCGGTCTTGCGGATGACCTCAAGAAGATTGCGTTCTCCCTGAATCTCAACCGGAATACCGTTGACGGTAAGAGTTTTTACAGCAGGTGTTGTCATTTTTCACTGTTCCTTCATCCATTAAATTCCGGTTATGGCGGAGAACTTGCACGCGGCTTTGCAGGCGCCGCACTTGATGCACTTGGCCGCATCAATCACAAACGGCTTGCGGATTTCGCCGGAAATCGCGCCCACCGGGCATTTTCTTGCGCACGCGGAGCAGCCTTTGCACTTCTTCGGATCAATCTCGGGACGGGCAAGCGCCTTGCACTGACCGGCCGGACACCGTTTCTCACGGACGTGGATCAGATACTCCTCCCGGAAATGTTTCAGCGTGGAGAGAACCGGATTCGGCGCCGTCTTGCCGAGTCCGCACAGCGACCCCATCTGAACCGCTTTCGCGGTCTGTTCGAGGAGGTCAAGAGTGCTTTCATCGGCACGGCCTTTCGTGATGTCGTCGAGCAGGGCGAGCATCTGTTTGGTGCCTTCCCGGCACGGGACGCATTTGCCGCACGATTCGTTCTGCGTGAAGTGCATGAAGAATTTTGCAACCGCGACCATGCAGGTATTGGTGTTCATCACCACCAGTCCGCCCGAACCGACCATCGCGCCGACGCTCTTCAGGGAGTCGAAGTCCAGCGGAAGGCCGAGCATCTCCTTCGTCAGACAGCCGCCCGAAGGACCGCCGATCTGGACGGATTTGAAATTGTCAATCGAAACTTTTCCGTTCGAATCGGTCACGCCGCCGCCGATCTCGTTGACGATCTCGCCGAGCGTGGTTCCGAACGGGACTTCGATCAGGCCCGTATTCGCCACATGACCGGTCAGAGCAAATGTCTTGGTACCGGGAGAGGTCGGAACGCCCAGTTCGCGGAACTTGGCGGCTCCTTCGCGGATCACATACGGAACCGTTCCGAGCGTTTCCACGTTGTTGATCACGGTCGGCTTGCCCCAGAGACCGCACTGTGCCGGGAACGGGGGCTTCGGCATCGGCATGCCGCGCTTTCCTTCGATCGACGCCATCAGAGCGGTCTCTTCGCCGCAGACGAAGGCGCCGGCGCCTTCCATCACATTGATGCGGAAGGAGAGCCCGCTTCCGAAGATGTCGTCGCCGAGAACACCGGCCTCTTCCGCGTCCTTCACGGCCTTGCGCATCCGGACGACCGCCAGCGGATATTCGGCGCGCACATAGACATAACCTTCATCCGCACCGATCGCGCGGGCTGCGATCATCATGCCTTCGATCACCGAGTGGGGATTTCCCTCCATCACGGAGCGGTCCATGAAGGCTCCCGGGTCGCCCTCGTCGCCGTTGCAGATCACATATTTTTTCGGGCCGGGGGACGCAAGCGTGAATTTCCATTTCCGTCCGGTCGGGAAACCGCCGCCTCCGCGTCCGCGCAGTCCCGATTCCTCCATCACGGAGCAGACCTCTTCCGGCGTCATCTGGGTATAGGCCTTCAGGGCGGCGAGGTAACCTTTCTTGTGGAAATATTCGCCGATGCTGTCCGGTTCAATCGTGCAGTTCGCCAGAACAAGGCGGTGCTGACGGTTGTAGAACGGGATTTCATGTTCCCCTTTGTAGCGTTTGCCGTCGGAAGGATTCATATAGAGGAGGCGTTCGATCACGCTGTGCTTGATGATCGTCTCCTGAACGATTTCAAGGGCGTCTTCCGGACGGACCTTGGTATAGATGATGCCGTCCGGCTCAATGCGGACGAGCGGTCCCATCTGACAGAATCCCTGGCAGCCGCTCTTGGAAACGTAGGTGGAGCCCGGATGGACATGATCGGCGGAATCATGTTCCAGATCGACTTCGACAAACTGTCCGGCTTTTTTCAGTTCTTCAACGAGAGCATCCCGAACCCGGAGCGATCCGTTCGCCACGCAGCCCGTACCTCCGCAGACAATGATCCGACGGGCGATTTTTGCCGCTTTCGCCTCGTAATCGCGGATCCGTTTTTCGACATCAGCCGCAGTCAGTTTCGCCATTATGCCACCTCGCTGGAGTTTTTCGCCTGTCTGGCCAGAAGTTCATCAATGATTTTCGGGATATCGGAGGGTTTGACCTGGCCGTGCACTTCATCGTTCACAAGCATGACCGGGGCGAGACCGCAGGCGCCGAGGCAGCTGACGGTTTCCACCGTGAACATCATGTCGTCGGTGCTGTCGCGGTCGGGCTTGATGTTGAGCTTTTCATACAGCGCGTCGAGGATCGAGGTGGAGCCTTTGACGTGGCAGGCGGTTCCGTCGCAGAGACGGATGATGTTCTTGCCTTTCGGCTTCAGAGAAAAGTGTGCGTAGAAGGTCGCAACACCATACACCCGGGCGGGCGGGAGACCGAGTGCGCAGGCAATGTAGCTCAGAAGCTCCTTGGAGAGCCAGTTGTAGCGGGCCTGGACCGCCTGCAGGATCGGCACGAGCTTGGTTTTGTCGTAGTTGTACTCCCGGAGGACGGCCTCGGCGTCCTCCATGCGCGATACGGCTTTTTCCGCTTCGCGCATCGTTGCTGTTGCTTCCATTCTTGTTCCTCCTGTTATGGATAAAATCTTTATTTTCCGGCGTCTCCGGTCCGTGATTCGGGCACGGAATCCTCCCGGACGCATCCCGGTTCGCGGAAAACCGGAAACGCATCCCGGAGATTTTCTCATCCAAAAAAATTTTCGTGATTCGTTTCACAGTTAATATAGCAATCTTTGCCGCGAATTGCAAATACAGACTCAAATTTTTTATGCTTTCACAGCGGTTCAAGGCTAATTTTTTTCCATTTTTCACACAAGATTCCCCCGGAGGATGCAGCCTCCTGAAATGTGCATTTTTCACAGCAAAACAGTCATACAAATTCTGTGGTTCATCCCGCAGAGAATCCAGATGGATGAAAATGGAATCCAAACAAAGAGGAGTCTTCCCTTCCCTGCACGTTTTTTCTTTTTCTATATTTTGTAGGAAGGAGGAAATCAGGATTCCCGCGCCGGGAAACTTCTCCGGAGAGAAAACGGAAATCGAATTTTTTCCACGAATCCCCCAGAGTCCTCCTGAAAAATTGGAAAAAAGGATCTTTTTTATGTTTTTTTTCCATTTTTTTCTCTTTTCCCTCTTCACAAAATCAAATTTATGTTGCATAATTATATAGTGGAAGGGGGACACCCTCCGGAACCGACCGGAAAGAAAACGGGGATCTTCCGGCAGCGGTTCAAGCAACAAAGTCAGGAGAGAAACAATGAGCAAGGAAAAAGGCAAGGTCAAGTGGTTCAACAACGCAAAGGGCTTCGGCTTCATTGAGCGGGAACAGGGCGGCGATATCTTCGTCCATTACAGCTCGATCAAAGTCGACGGATACCGGACCCTGAAAGAGGGGCAGATGGTGGAATTCATCGTCTCCCAGGGAGAAAAAGGTCTCCAGGCCGACGAAGTCGTCGCGCTTTCCGAATAATCACCCCGCCTGTGGAACTCAACGGAAAGACTGCTTCCCGAACGAAGCAGTCTTTCTGTTTTCTGTCCTTCAGCCTGCACACCGGAAGCATCAATGCCGTTTGTGTTTGAACATCTCACCCCGGAACGTTTCCTTCCCGCCTTGGAGGGGGTTCTGTGCTGTGAACTCAAAGGATTCGCAGCGGCGTTCCACAGTTACATCAACCGGGTTTATGAAATTCAGACGGCCGGAGGGGAATCGCTGGTGGTAAAATTCTACCGTCCCGGACGCTGGTCCGCCGAAGCGCTGCTGGATGAACACGACTATCTCTGGGAGTGCAGCGATTCCGGAATTCCCGTGGTCCCGCCTTACGAACTGGCGGACGGTTCCACCCTCGGAGAGTTTGAGGGAATCCGCTTTGCCGTGTTTCCCAAAAAACGCGGCCGCGACAATGCGTTTGACACTCCGGAGGAACTCGAACAGGCCGGACGGCTCATCGGACGCCTTCACTGTGTCGGCGCGCGCCGGAACGCCCCTGACCGGCTGATCCTGGAACCGGAACAGATGATCGGAAACATCATCGAACGGCTCGCGGATGCCGCATTTCCCGGACGGCGATATTTTGAAGAATTTATTGATCTCTGCAATGAAATTGCCGACATTGCCTGTCCGGAATTTCCCTCCTCCGGCACCTTTCTCCGTCTGCACGGGGATCTCCACCGGGCGAACATCCTGAACCGCCCCGGCGACGGACTGATCCTGATCGACTTCGACGACATGCTCAACGGACCTGCCGTACAGGATCTCTGGCTTCTGCTCCCCGATGTTCCTTCCCGCTGTCCGGAGGAGGCGGAGGCCATCGCACGCGGCTACAACCTCTTCCGGGAATTCCGGGAATCCGACTTTGCGCTCGCAGAATGCCTGCGGACGCTCCGGATGCTCTATTTTCTCTCCTGGGTCGCAATGCAGCGGAACGATCCGCATTTTGCCGAAACCTTCCCGGGATGGGGATCGGAAAATTACTGGCGGAATGAATTCGCCGATCTGCGGCGGCAGATCCCCCGCATGAAAGAGGAGATCCGTTTCTGGCGCTGATCCTCCTCCGGAAGAGAAAGGTTCAGTCGCGTCCGGAGCGGGCGTCCAGGCCGAATCGTTTCAGGATCTCCGCCGCATGGCGGAGCATCGCATCGGCGGGAGCTTCCGCCTGCGGCATCGTATCGGCCATCCCGAGCGCGGCATATTTCGAGCGGGCAAGCGAATGATACGGAAGGATTTTGACGCATTCGATTTTCAATTCCCCGAGGAATCGTCCGGCAGCCTCCATTACGGCATCGGAATCGTTGCAGCCCGGAACAAACGGAATCCGGATCTCGATCTCCGCCCCCTCTCCGGAAAGGAAGCGGAGATTGTCGATGATCCGTTCATTCGGCTGTCCGGTCAGTTTCCGGTGAACTGCGGAATCGGGATGTTTGAAATCCACGAGAAAGCGGTCCGTAACCGGCAGAACCGCCCGCAGCGTTTCGCGGGGGACAAACGCGCAGGTATCCACGGCGGTGTGGATTCCCGCCTGCTTGAGTTTCCTCAGAAATTCGAGAGCAAACTCCGGCTGGAGAAGCGGTTCGCCGCCCGACAGAGTGACTCCGCCGCCGGAGTTCCGATAGAAATCCTGATCCTCCAGAGCGATATCCAGCGCCTCCTCCACGCTCATTTTCCTGCCGTACAGTTTCAGGGCGGAACCGAGACAGACGCTCTCGCACGCGCCGCAGACTTTGCAGAGGGTAAAATCCATCCGATGCCGCTCCCCCCGGAAGGAGTGCGCTCCGGAAGGACAGACGGGAACGCATTCCCCGCACGAAATACATTTATGGGAGTACCATGCGATCTGCGGCTTCGGCGAAATGCTTTCCGGATTGTGACACCAGATGCATTTCAGGGGACATCCCTTGAAAAAGAAGGTCGTCCGGATGCCGGGACCGTCGTGAACCGCGAAGTGTTTCGGATCCAGCAGAATACCGCTCACAGGCATAGAGAATCTCTCCTTTACTCCGCAATGCTGCGGGCACGTTCGATATAGGCGTTCTGTTCTTTTTCGCAGAGGTCGTTGAACCGGACATTCCATCCGCAGACACGCACCTGAAGACCCTCGTAGTTTTCCGGATGCTTCTGAGCGTCTTCGAGGACCTGCGCGTCAAAGATGTTGAAATGGATCGCCATGCCGTGACGATCCATGTAGGTCCGGACCAGTGAACGCATGGCGTCCAGGCCCTCGCGTCCCTGAACGGTGGCGGGATGCATCATCACGTCGAGCGGGAAATCGCCGGGGAGATCGGCGCTGTCGATGGCGCATACGGACTGGATCAGTGCGGTCACGCCGTTGCGGTCCGCGCCCATCGCCGGAGAGAGGTTCTTGGACATTTCATCGCCGGCGCGCCGGCCGTCAGGAGTCGCGCCGGTCCGCTCGCCGAAGATGACGAACATTCGTGCGGAGTGTCCGGAGGCCTCGTAGAATCCGCCCCGCGCGTTCGGGCGAAGATTGATTTTGGAACCGAAAAAGTGAGCCAGAGCGAACGCATAGCGATCGACCGCGTCGATTCCGTTCCCGTAGCGGTCGGGTGAATGGAGAATGCGGAGACGGAGTTTTTCCGCGCCCTCCCAGTTTCTGCGGAGAATGTCACGAAATTCCAGGAGGGTGAGTTCGTGTCGTTCAAACACGAATTTGCGGACCGCCGTCAGCGCATCCACCGCGCTCCCGAATCCGCCGCTGAGAATGGAGGTGTTGTTGTAGACACTGCCGTTGGAAAACGCATCCCGCGCCGTCTTCAGGCTGTTTTCGATGGTGATGGAAAAGAGCGAAGCGGGATTGATCCGGTGAAGGTGCGGTTCAAAGTCGTCGGCGCAGGCAATCTCGGTTTCGATGATGTTGTCGAGATAGGTCAGATACGCCCGATAAAACTCGTCGAACGAGCGGATCTCCTCCAGGCGCGGCGCGCCGCAGTCGCAGCGGCAGGAGGTGACGGGATCGGCTCCGTCGTTGAAAATCAGTTCGACCGGCTTGAGAAAATTGATATACCCCGGTCCGGTGGTATTGCCGTGAGCGCGAGGTGAGAATTCGTAACATCCCCGGATGTCGCAGCAGCGGGCCTCCTCCTCGGAATAACCAAGTCCCATCATCGCCCGGCGGATGGACTCTTCCGACACGAATACCAGACTGCTGTTGCCCCGGCGGATCATGTCAAGCGCCTTGTTCAGGAATTCGACAGGGGTGTTCCGCGCGGTCTTGATCTGGATTTTCGGAGTCGGAATCGAGAGTTTGTCGAACACGTCGAGGATCAGGAAGGAGAGATCGTTGATCTCCGTGGATCCGTCCGCCTTTGTCCCGCCGAGATAGAACGGCTGTCCCCAGTAGTTGTTGATGGACGCCCACTGCATCAGGAAGCAGGCGAAAAATCTGCGGATCTGCTCTTCCGTAAAGCGCCCTTCCCGCAGATCACGCTCATAAAAGGGACCGATCATGCGGTCGAGATTCCCGAGGGAACGGACCTGCATCCGGTCAATGTGTTCGCAGAACATGAACTGCAGATAGATGATCTGCAAAACCTCATAGGTATTGCGCGGCGCGCCGGTGCGGAGCTGTTCCAGACAGTCGATTTCCATCCGGATCCGCGGATCGTCTCCATGACGGGACCGGGCATAGTCGATGAAACGCCCGATGCACTCCAGAACGGCGGAAATGGTGATCTCCAGACCGTCGAAGTATGCGCGGGCCTCGTCGGTCAGAGTTCCGCTGCGGACCCGTTCCGAACGGTATGCGCGTGCGCGGTCCCGCAGTCCGGGAAATCCGAGAGAGAGAATCGCCTCCCAGTCCGGCACGGAATGGTCGAAATCCTTCCACATGCTGTGAAAGCCGGCAACATTGCGTTCATGAATCCGTTCGAGCGTCGTTTTTCGCAGCTGCTGACGGTTGACTTCATCCTCCCATTTCCGGATCAGAGGCGTCAGCGGCCGGTCGTCCCGGCAGTAGCACCCGAAGGCGGGGAACACATCGTGCGGATTCACGTCGATCTGCATTCTGCGGCAGACATATTCAAAGCAGCGCGCCTTCACCACCGGACGCGCCTCCCCTTCCAGCGATTCCGCCAGCGCCATGACGCCGGATTTCACCGCTTCGTTTTCCAGACCGACTCCCGGTTCAAAAAACGGATGCCGGAATTTTTCCGTCAAATACTTTCTGTCCTCTTCAAATCCCGTATAGATCATGCGGCACCTCCCGTTATTTTTTACAACTGAGAAAAGTATACTGCGGAAAGCGGAAAAATAGAATGCAGAAAAAGTGAAAAAATTTATACTTTTGTGATGGAAATCAAAAAAATCACACTTATATTTTCTTAAAATACAGGGAAAAACATGCCAGTCATCAATCACACGGAAACGCTGCGCACAGCCAATTGTCTGGATCTCCGGATTCTCCATTTTGCACGGGGGACCTATCCGGAGGCGACAGGGGCACCGCAGGCGCTTCCGCTGAACCGCTTCTTCATGCCGATCTCCAATCCGGACGGAGAGGAATGCACCATCAGCGACGCCAATCTCTCGTATACCCTCCGTCCCGGCTGCGCCTATTTTATTCCGATCTACCATGCGGCGAAGGTGAAACTGAGTTCAAATCTGCGTTTTCTCTCGATTCAGTTCACGCTGGAGTGGTACGAAGGAGTGGATCTGTTCTCGCACTGCCGTGCCGTCCGGGAAATCAGGGATTCCCGTTATCTGGAGCGGGCGGAGGAGGCGTTCGAACAGGAGAATCCCTATGCGGCGGCCTCTCTGCTGCGGACCGTCACCCAGGATTTCGCGTCCTGCCTGCTCGCGTCGATGGAGAGTTCCGAACTGGATTTCGTCACACGCTTTGCGGAATTTCTGCCGGAGCTGGACTATATCCGGCAGCATTGCCGGGCCACAACCACCGTCGAAGAACTTGCGGCGGTCCGCGGAACCGCCCGGGAAACCTTTTCCCGGAAATTCTCGGCGGCCATCGGTGTTTCTCCGAAGCAGTTTCTGACCCGCGCGCTGCTGAACCGGGCGTGCAGTCTTCTTCTGCGCGGCAACCGTCTGGCACGGGAAGTTGCCTTTGAACTGGGATTTTCCAACGAATTCTATTTTTCCCGCTTCTTCCGGACACACACCGGGCTGCCGCCGCACAAATTCCGGAAATTCTATCTGGGAGAAACGGGGCGGAACGACATTCCACTCCCCCGTCAGGAGAGCGGAACGGCTTCGGAACAGTCCGTCTGACCGGGGAACTCCCGGCGGAGAAATTCCACGGCATCCCCGGAGAGAACCCGGTCCGCCGCACAAAGATTCTCCTCCAGATGCTCCCGGCTGCGGGACATTGCAATGGTCACGACATTTTTCTGGCTCGTCAGCCAGCAGAGCGCCGTCTGGGAAGGGGTCAGACCGTTTTCCTCCGCGACCTCTTTCAGGCAGTCCGGGATCCTGTCCAGCAGTCCCCCTTTCTGAAGCGGGCGCCACGCGATCAGCATCACATCGTTCTCCTGACAGTATTTCAGGAGTCCGGACCGTTCCGCCTCCCGCACCTTCAGATTGTAGTGAACCTGATTGGCAACGACCTTGGAATCCGCCCATCCCTGCGCATGACGGAACCGTTCGACCGCAAAATTGCTCACGCCGATGGCGCGGATCAGCTTCTCATCGACGAGCCGGTTCATGGCGCGCATCGTCTCCCGGAGCGGCACATCCGGATTCACCTGATGGATCAGATAAAGATCCAGATAATCGATTCCGAGACGTTTCAGCGATCCCTCCGCCGCGCGAAGCACATCATCATAGCGCAGATGACTCTTCCAGACCTTCGATGTCAGAAACAGCGACGCGCGGTCGAATCCCGCGATTGCCCGTCCGGTCAGCTCCTCCGAAAATCCGCCGGCATACATCTCCGCCGTGTCGATATGGCGGAATCCGAGTTCGATCCCGGCGATGAGGGCGTCAACGGACGCGGTTCCGTCGTCGGCCGGATCGCGGCTCTCCCGTCCGCCCATCCGCCACGTCCCGAGGCCGACGGCCGGCATCGAAAAGCCGCACTCCAGCGTTTTTTCCAGACTCATTTCGGGAATCCGACCGACTGAATGTAAAACACTTCCGATCCCGCCGGCAAATTCAGTTTCCCCGTGAACGAGCGGTCGAAACTCCCGCGCACGACGGTTCCGAGTCCGGCGGACGCGCAGTAGAGATAGATGTTCTGGCTGATGTATCCGCAGTCGACCGCACACAGCTCCCTCTTCGGCTGTTTTTTGAGATCCGCCACATAGACGACCGTCATCGGCGCCTTTCCGGTGACCCGGCCGGTGATGTTCTCTCCCGAAACGCGGATCAGCCGGTTCCCCTGCGCGTCATAGCGGAAGATCCCCGAGGGCAGCAGCACATAAAGCGAAATTTCCTGCAGATTCCGGGCGGTCGGCGCAGTCATTCGTCCGTCGGGACGGTTGACGCCGCTCGCGGCCCAGAGAAGATTGGAAACGGTCTGCATCGGAATCTCCCGTTCCGAGTACGCCCGGATGGTTTTCCGTTGTTCCAGCGCCTGCATCAGCGGGATTCCGCCTTTCCGGTCCGGAGCGGGCAGCTGGATGTTCTCCGCGGCGACAAGCGGACCTGCGGCAAACGATGCGGTGAGAAGAAGAGCGAGTTTTTTCATGTCGGGCCTCCCTGATTCATTCGGATTGCGGGAAGCATCCGGCCGGACCTTCCCTTCCGCGCAATATACTGTAAAAAAACGGAAAAGTCAAATTTTTCCGTCGCGCGGACCGTTATAAGGCTCCAGATGAACGACTACGTCCTTCACATCGGGCATGGCGTCCAGAATCGCCCGGCGCACGCGGTGGGAGAGCGCATGTCCGTTGCGGACGCTCATTTCCGGATCCACCATCACATGCAGATCCGCCAGCACGGCGGTTCCCGCGCGCCGGCACCGGACCGCGTGAACACTTTCCACCCCCGGAACTGCGCTGGCCGCCGCCCGGATCTCCTGATTTTTCCCGACCATGCCCGCATCCGAAAGTTCAAACAGGGTCGGCTTCACGATCTTCCATGCCGCGTGCAGAATGAACAGCGAAACAAGAATTGCCCCCAGCGGATCGACAAACCGGAGCGCCGGGAAAAACGAGGCCAGCGCAATCGCAATCGCGGCGGGAATCGAACTGAATGCGTCGCTGCGGTGGTGCCATGCGTTCGCCTCCATCGCCGGAGAATTGATCCGCAGCGCCTCCGCGCGTGTCCAGCGGAACAGCCACTCCTTGGAGACGATGGAAATCACGGCGATCAGAAACGCGGGAAGTTCCGGCCGCTGCTCCGTTCCGCCGCGAAGGGTCGTAACCGCATCGCAGGTCAGCCCGACCGCAACCACAACAAGCGCAAGACCGATGAACGCCGAGACCAGCGTCTCGATTCTTCCATGCCCATACGGATGGGTCTCATCCGGCGGGGCCGACCAGTACTTCACACCGAAAATGACCGCAAGATCAGTTGCCAGATCGGAGAGACTGTGGACCGCATCCGCAAGCAGAGCCTGACTTCGGAACAGAATTCCCCCCGCCGCCTTCAGAAACGTCAGAAACAGATTGAACAGAAGTCCGACAAACGTCACTTTCCGGACCCGTCCCGCATCCACCGTCCCCCGGACGGCGTCCGGCTCTTTTCCGCTCGTACTCATGGAATCAGTCTTCGTCGGATTCAAAACGGCTCGTCCAGAACGGCGGCAGCACAAACGCCGCCTTGTGAACCGCCATGGAATACATCTTCAGACGGCGGACAAACGCTCCGATCGGACGCCGGAACGGAACATCCACCCGGTGATCGTCGCAGCCGATGCAGAATCCGAGCGAGCCGCCCGGATAACTCGGAATCGAACATGCGTAATATCCGCTGTATGCGAAAAGTTCGCGGAAAATCCGGCACTGGGTCTCCGTCACCGCCGGATGCAGAAGATACGATTCCGACTGTGAAACCAGAATGCCGCCCGGGCGCAGCGCGCGTTTGCAGTCCAGCAGAAATGCTTCCGTGAACAGAGCTTCGCCGGGGCCGATCGGATCGGGACCGTCCACCAGCACCAGATCGTAGCTTGCCGCATGGCTCTTCACGAACAGGGCGCCGTCCTGAAAATGCAGCTCCACCCGCGGATCGTCCAGCGCCTTCCCGGTCCACGGGAAAAAGCGGACACACTGATTCACGACCTCTTCATCCAGTTCGCACAGATCAATCTGCTCGATGCAGGAGTGCTTCAGCAGTTCCCGGACCACGCCGCCGTCCCCTCCCCCGATCACAAGAACCTTCTCCGGTTCCTCGTGGGTGAACGCCGGAACATGCGCAAACATCTCATGATAAATAAACTCATCCGATTCCGCCAGCTGGATTTTTCCATCCAGCGCAAGCATTTTTCCGAATCCCTCGCCCCGGAAGATTTCAAGGAGCTGATACTCGGTCTCCTCGGATGCGAGCACCTCCTGAATGCGGACGGACAGCGCACGGCCCGGCCACAGCGGACACTCCTCGGTAAAATACCCCTCCTTGAACACGTCGCTCATGAATATCTCCCCTGTCAGGACATCCGGAACGCCGGATGGATTTTGTAGGATTTTGCTTCAAACACTTCCAGCGCTGCCGTCGCACAGCTTCTTGGATCCGCGTAGCGCTTGCAAAACAGGTCAATGTGGACGGAACGCGAACACTTGTCCCGCCGGACCACAATGGAGGAATCCATATTGAACACGGAATGCACGGTGATGTTGCCGTGGTCGAATGTTTTGAACTCGCATCCCTCCTTCTGGCAGTGCATGACGTCCGCCAGAGCGGAAATGCACTGTTCCGACGCCCCATCCGCTTCATTTCCGCATCCGGAAAGATCAATCGCGCAGAAAATCCCGTACGGCTGAACCTCGATATACAGTTTCTCCAGATCCCCCGATCCCGTGGACGGCGCATGCCCTTCCGCGACTCTTGCGGTATAGTTGAATCCCGTTCCCCTCCACATATCGGAGGAGATCTGCGCCTCCTGCGCATGGAGAAGTTTTTTCAGCCGCTCAATTCCCCGGTAGGGCGAAATGGAATCTCCGCAGGTGAACACGTCCACCGCGGCATAGTCGTATTCCGGCCAGGTGTGAATTGAGAAGTGGGATTCGGAAATAATCACGAATCCGCTCACGCCCTGCGGTGCAAAGTAGTGAAAGGAGGATTCGATGATGTGGGCGCCGGAGACCTTCGCGGCCTCCAGAAGCGCGGCTTCCACCACTTTGGAATCCGCTATGAGGGCGGCATCGCATCCGGAAAGCTCCACCGTGATGTGTCTGCCCAATGCGAAAACGCTGCTCGTCATTTCCGCCCTCTCCTGCATGTGAACATTTTCACCGGTCCTGCGTCTGCTGCGCCATGTAGTTGCGGGTGTTCATCAGAATCCAGGTCTGGAACGCATTGTAGATGGCATACTGCTTGCCCTGTTTATAACTTTCGGACAGCGTGGCCTGGTTCTTCCGGACCGCTTCAGCATCCGGCGCAGTACGGGAAACGACAAACACCATGAATACGCCGTCGGGCAGCTCCATTGAGCGGGAAAGTTTTCCGGTTTCCGTTCCCGAAACCAGGCTCATGATGACCTGAGCGTTCTCTTTCGGCGGCTCCATCTGCGAAAACAGCGGCAGGGTCTTCACCACCGCGCCTTTCGCCAGACCGGAAAGGGCCTTTGCGGGATCGGCGGACTTGTTCATTTCCAGAGCGAACGCGCGGGCCTTCTCCTGCGCCGCGGCAAGCGCCTTGTTGTTCAGATAGGTCTCACGGACTTTTGCGGCGACCGCCTTGTACTCGGACGGCACGGAAGGTTTCTTTTCCGAAAGAACCGCCACAAACACCGCGCGTTCGCCCTCCACCGACCGGGTGATCGGCGAACGTTCCGGCAGAGCGGCAACCGCCTCCACAAGACGCGGCTCACGACCGACATTGTCCATACCGGAATCCTGAGCGGTGAACCATCCGCTCTCCACCACCGGGATCTTCCGGCCTTCGGCCTGAGCGAGGAACGCTCCCGCATAGGCGGAAGGAGCGAGTTCCGCGGTAGCCTCGTAGAGAGCCTCCCGGAAATCGCGGCCCGCCTTCCGTGCGAGCTTCACAGCTTCTTCCTTCCGGAGCTTTTCGGTGATCTGTTTCTGAACGGAGGCAAACGGCGTGGTCTTTCCATCCTTGGTGAATTCCGCCTTGCTGGCGTCGTAGTATTTCTTCGCGGCGTCGGGCGCGAGTTTGACCTTGTCCATATAGTCGGCATAGTTGAAGCGGACCACTTTCACCTTGAACTGCGGATCGGTCATGAACAGTTTCGGATTGGCTTTGTGGAAATTCTGCAGTTCCTCTTCGGTCGGTTTCAGCTGTTTTTTAGCGGCCTCGTACGGGAAGAGAATGGTTTTGACGCTGCAGCGCTCCAGCACGCTCCGTTCAAAATCGGCAATTTCATTTTCCGTGACAATCACATCGTTGACCGCGGAGTTCCCGAGCGAAAAAATGGTCAGCAGATTCCGGACCGCGTTATCAAGGTCCAGCGCGTTGTATCCGAGCGGCTGGAGCATCTCCTTTTCATATTTCTGATACTTTTCCAGACTGAACTTCCCGTCCGCCCCGGCGAAGGAGGGAAGCGAGCGCAGATATTCGCCGACGCGCTCCACGGAGACCGTCACGCCCATCTGTTTTGCGACCGACAGCAGCACCGCCTTCTGGAACGCCTCTTCCAGCGCCTGCTCGTCCAGGCCGTTCATCACGGGGCTGACGCCGTAATTGGCCGCCATAATCAGCATATTGTCCTTGACCATCTCCATCAGTTCGCCGCGGGTGATCTCCCGGTCGAACACGGTTCCCACCACGGCGTTCGGAGACATCGGATTCGTTCCGAACAGGATGTTCCCGCTCGCCCCCGGCGTGAAAAACCAGACAAACGAAATAATGATGATGGCGGTGAATGCGCCAAACATGATGCGGCTGTGCTTCAGCAGCACATTGTTCATTTTTGAAATGACCATGAGCGTTCCTTATTTTTATCTGATCCTGCGTTCCAATAGAAGTTTGATAATCTAATCCGTCTTTCCCGTTTCTGCAAGCCGGTTTCCGAAAAAGTCCCGGAATTCTTCTTTTTTTCCCTCCGTTTTATTTTTTTAGAAATTTATTGCTAAACAGGGGTTGACTTTTTCCCGATGATGTTGCATAATTAATATAGCAATTAATTTCTAAAACAGCAAAAGCGAGGTTTTATGACACGGACATTCCCCCTTTCTCTCACATTCTGCGCGCTGCTGCTCGGAGGAACGCTGAGGGCCGCCCCGGACGCCGTTCCCGAGGGCTACCAGCCGTTCCCCCTGCAGTGGGACGACACGCTCGCAGGAACCGCAACGGACGTTTCCTTCCTCAACGAAAAACCCGCCGGAAAAAACGGACGCCTGATCGTCCGCAATGGTCATTTCGCGGAAAGCGCCACCGGGAAACGGATCCGTCTGATCGGAATCGGGATCGGCGGCGATGCACTCTTCGAGATGGATCACGCGGCCGCGGAAAAGGTCGCGCGGCGTCTTGCAAAGGCCGGCGTCAACGTGGTCCGCTTCCACAATCTCGACGGTTCCGACCGCGACCGGGATACGCTCATTGACTTCAAACAGCCCGGGTCCGAACACTTCAATCTCAAACATCTCGACACGCTGGACTACTTTTTCGCCTGTCTGAAAAAAGAGGGGATCTACACCGTGATGGGCCTGAAGGTCAACCGGACCCTCCGGAACGGCGACGATCTCCCCGACGGCGTCAAAAAAGCCGGAAAACGGATCGACCGTTTCAACCGCGCATGGATCGAATCGCAGAAACGCTGGGCAAAGAACCTTCTGACCCATCAGAATCCCTACACAAAGACGACTCTTGCGGAAGATCCCGCCGTTCTGAGCGTGGAACTCAACAACGAAAGTTCGCTTCTGTTCGAGAATCTGAACTGGATCGACACGCTTCCCGCCCCCTATAAACGGGAGCTGACCGCACTCTGGAACGACTTTCTCTCCCGCCGCTACAAAACCGACAAAGCCCTCCTCGAAGCCTGGAACCGGGACACCATCCTTCCCGGCAGCTCCATTCTGAATCCGGAAGGCCGATGGACCTTTGAACAGCCGGACGCGCTGAATGTTCTCCGCAACAGCTCCGATTCGGTCTCGGCCGTTGTGAAACGCCGCAGCAGCCAGGACTGGCAGATTCAGTTCCAGCGCCCCGGACTCAGCCTTGAAAACGGAAAATCCTATACCCTGGAGTTCGATGCGCGCGGCGAAGGCGGACCGGTCCGCATCGTTCTGTCGCAGGACCGTCCCGAATGGCACAACTGCGGACTCGAAGCGACCTTCTCCCTCTCCCCCGGCTGGAAACATCACCGCTGCACCTTCCGGGCAAAGAATGCGGATCCCGGCCATGTCCGGATCTCGTTCGGCGTCGGGCATGCGCGGAAGGCGGAAATCGCCGCGGTCCGCCTCTTTCCGGGGACGGAACCGGTTACCGCCCGCCTCTCCTCCGGCAATATTCCGCTTCCCGCCGCGCCGAACGACGCCATGAGCGCCGATCTGCTGGACTTCATGGTCGAACTCGACACGCGCTATGCGGAGGAAATGCTGGATTACCTGCGGAAGGAACTCGGCCTGAAGAGCCTGGTGATCGACACTCAGATCGACTGGGGCGGACTTTCCGGACTCCGCCGGGAAAAACGGATGGACTATGTCGATGTCCACGCCTACTGGGGACATCCGGAATTCACCGGGGGAAGCTGGGAATTCAAACCGGGATTCTGGAAGATTCTCAATCAGTCGCAGATTCCCCGAGTCGTACATGGCGGCTGGTGTCCGCTGGAGCAGTTCAGCCGCTACCGGATCCACACGAAACCTCTCTCCATTTCCGAGCACGACTATCCCTATCCGCACGACTATGCGGCGGAAATGATGCCGCTTCTGGTCAGTGTGGCTCTGCGGCAGGACTGGGACATGCTTCAGCTCTTCATTCACGGAACCTTCCTGACGCGCGGAAAATCCGCCGGCATCAGCCACATGTTCGATCAGACCAACCATCCCGGGAAAATCGGTTTTTTCCCGGCGGCGGCGCTGATCTTCCGGCGCGGCATGTTTGAACCGGCTCCGAGAGAGGTGGAACTCCGTCTTCCGGAGACGCCGTGGCGCTGGTTCGGCAACCGTTTCGACCGGGCCTGGGCGGCGACCGGAGTCCGGCGGAATCTTCTGGACTCCCGGATGACCATCGTCCCCGACGCGGTGAAAACTCCCGGACGAGTCGAAGCCTCGGTTTCCGCTCCCGATGAACCCCGCCGCCCGATGCGCGCATGGACCGAAGGAGAGAAAGCCTTCTTCACAGCGGTTGCCCCGCAGTGCATCGTTCTCTGCGGGCATTTCGGCGGACGGACAATGGACGTCGGCGATCTCCGTCTCCGGAGCCGTCCGTTCCCCGGCGATTTCGGAGCGGCGGTTCTGGTCTCCCGCGACGGGCATCCCCTTGCGGCTTCCTCCGACATTCTCTTCACAATCGCCGGCCGCTTCGAAAACTCCGGCGTCATCTGGAACAAGGAACGCAACGCCACCCTCAACCGCTCTCCGTGGTGGGGCAATCCTCCGGTTCTCGGCACAAAAACCGATGCGGAGGTCCGCTTCAGAACCGACGGTCCGCGCACGGTCTACGCTCTCGACTCCAACGGGAAGCGGACCGCGGAAGTTCCGTCCGCGTGGAAGGACAACCATCTCACCTTCCATGTCCGTCCGGAACACCGTTCCATGCACTATGAAATCATCAGAGGAGGAAACCGCCGATGAAAAGTCCCGCCCATCCGACCGGTGCTCTGAAACGCATCGCCGAGGAAGCCGGCTGCTCCCCATCCACCGTAAGCCGGGTCCTCAACGGATGCCGGAAAGGCTTCTCGGTCCGCAAGGATCTGGAAGAACGCATCCGCGCCGTTGCCGCCGCCTCCCACTACCAGCCGAATCCGTTTCTGAGGATCATGCGGGCAAAGGATTCCAGACTCATCGCGATCTTCGATCCGGTCCACGACCTCTCGCCGATACTCGGACAGGCGAAAACCGCTTTTATTTCGACGATCCGGCAGAAAGGATTTCTGGAGACCGGAAAATACGTTTCGCTCTATCAGAAAGATTCCTATACGCTCCCCTTCCCTGTCGCGGCGGCGCTTCTGTTTGACATCAGCGATCCATCGTTTCTCTCGTTTCTGGAGGAACTTGGCATTCCCTACACGGTCATCAACGGGATGTGCCGTTCCGGCGGAGCCTCGGTGCAGATCGACGAAGAACGGCACATGCACTCCGCTCTGGACTGTCTCTGCGAAAAAGGACACACCCGCATCGCCTTCTACGCCGCCCACAGGGATGCGGGAACCCGCCATCAGCATTACTCCGGCATTCTGCGGGAAAAATACTTTCATGCGGAACTTGCCGCCCGCGGACTGCCCGAACCGCCGGAAGCGCTCGCGGATCTGCTGGACCCCGCCGAATATCTCATGCGGATCCGGAAGGAGTTTCAGCCGACGGCAATCCTCTGCTACGATCATGTCCGGGCGGTCGGGATCATGACCGCGGCAATCCAGGCGGGACTCCGCCTCCCGGAGGATCTTTCGCTGCTTTCCATGACAGACGACTTCCCCCTCGGCCAGCTTCCGATGCCGATCGCGGCATTCTCTCTTTTCGCCGCCCGGCTCGGAGAATGCGCCGCCGGACAGCTCTTCCGCCTTCTGGAGGAAACGCTCCCGGAAACGGAGCGGACCGTTCTCATCCGCGGACGTCTCCAGAAACGCCGCAGCATCGCCGAACCGAAAAAACAAATTTCCAAATGAAAGGACCTGTCTTTATGAAAATCCGTCATTTCACCCTTGTGGAACTCCTCGTTGTAATTGCGATCATCGCGATCCTTGCGGGGCTGCTTCTTCCCGCGCTGAATCAGGCGCGCGCCAAAGCCAGAACCATCAGCTGCGCCGGAAATCTGAAGCAGTTCGGCACCGCAACCACTCTCTACGCGAACGATTCCGCCGATTACGTTCCGCCTCTTTTCAACGCCACCAACTGGAAGGAGATCTGGAGCGCCAACACCGCGTTTTACGACGCGGGCGGAATCAAATGGGACAACACCCGTATGCCCAACGAATACAGCTACGGCTACGTCGCCCGCGGAATTCTCTGCGCGGAATCGGGACACATCCGGAAATCCCGCGATCCCTACGGATTCATCAACGCCGTCTACGGACGCAATGAACATCTTCCGACCAGCAACGGCTATGTGTGCGCCAAACTCACCCAGATCAAAGGCTCCTCGCACAAGCTCAACATGATGGACGCGACCGTCCACTCCGTCGCCTACGGTCTGAGCCACTATCCGACCCGCTATGCGCAGGCCCTCGCCCAGGGCGGCGAAGACTTCTGGAACTCCTCCACCCGCGGAACGGCGTACCGGCACAGCGGAAGAACCAACGCGAACTTCTACGACGGACACGTCGAGCTCCTCCAGTGGACCAAAATCAACTACAACACCGACAACTCCTACAGCGGAGACAAAATTCAGAAATATTACTGGGAAATGTAAAAAAACCGTTCTCCGCCACCGTCCGTTTCAAGGGGAAACGAACGGCGTCTTCCGGTGCGGCCGGACAGAATCCGGGCCATGACAGGAAAAGGATTCCGTTCCGTCGGCCGCCTTCTTCCCCTCCGTCAGAATACATCCGGGGAACGGGACATGGGCTCCGAACAGCCATTTTCCCGACCGGAGAACCGCTTTCCGGGAAGCGACCGCCCGTTCCGGATCCATGTCGAACCGGGCGCAGACCGTCGGACGCGGGACCTGAAGATCAATCGCATGGAACGTGTCGCCGATAAAACAGATCCCGTCAAGATGAAACACCGCATGGCCGGGCGTATGCCCCTCCCGCAGCTCCGGGACAAGTCCACCCGGCAGCGGAGTTCCGGACTCAAACAGGCGGATGCGGCCCTCATACGGCGCAAGATGACGCTTCAAATTCGCGCGGGCGGCATCGTTTTTCCAGGCGTCGTACTCCTTCTTTGCGATATGCAGTTCCGCGCGCGGAAAAAGCGGAGTGCCGGATTCCGCAGTCAGCCCGCCCACATGGTCGGGATGGATATGGGTGATCAGAATCGCGTCAATCGTTGCGGGATCGGCCTTCATCGCCCGCAGACGTTCCCGGAGTTTCCCCCGTTCGACCGGATATCCCGCGTCGATCAGAATCCGCTTCCCGTCCTTTTCCACGAGAAAAACATTGACGGATGCGGCATAATCCTTCTGTGCGGGTTTGAATCCGGAATCCGGAACCGTGTCGAAAAAAAGCCCCGCGGGCATACGGTTTGCGGCATCCTGAATCGCCGTGATCCGGATCTGTCCGTCGGGAAGAAGACGGAATGTCCGGATTCCCTCCGCGGCAAACGAAGCAATGCAGAACATTCCAAGCGCCATTCCAAGAGCCAGTGCCCCCTGTTTCATGTCGGACCTCCTGTTGTTCCCGGCTGGAATGGCCGGCATTATCGTTGAAATACGGTTTTGTCGAGCAGAAGCAGACGTTTTTCCAGCCGCTCGCGCTCCGGACGTGTCAGCGAATTCAGGCGGAACAGGGAGGAATACTTCTCCCGCTCCGGGATGCCGACCCTCCCGACATGGAAGTCCGCATACAGGACATTCAGATGGCCGGAATGATTGGAAAAACGGTCGAACACGATCGGCGTATCGGGCGAAATTCTCTTTGTTGAAAGCCCGTCGCCGAGGTAAATATAGTGAAGCTGCCTTGCCGGGCATCGGAACATTTCGACATCGAACGATTCCCCTTTTTCCGCCAGACGTTCCAGCGAATCCGGCAGAATGCCTCCATGAGCGGCCGCATACTGTTTCAGGGCTTTGCCGAGTCCGGAGAGATGCTCCGTGCACCGGAGATCGGTTTCCGCGGCATCGTCACCGCGATCCTCCGTCCTGCTCTGAAAAAAGAGAAAGCTGGCGATCGACGCGGCCAGCACCAGCACAACCGCGATTCCGTTCAAAAGCACACTGTTCCGTTTCATAGTCCGCCGTTCACCGATGTTGCATCCGGGAATTTGACAATCCGCCGGATCCCGTTTCTTCCGAGGATGATCCGGTAGCGGGTGTAGTGGTCCTCCCGTCCGGCCATTCCATAGCGGATCACGATGTTGATGTGATACAGCCGCTTTCCGGAGACCTTCCGAATGGATTCGCCGTCGTCACCCGGCAGAAACACCTCTTTTTCCGGATTATCCATTTTCCATAAAAAGCGCCGGATATTCAGGCGCATGATGTCTACAATACCATCAACTTTGAAATCTGCAAAAAGATTTTTGCAGTTTTTTGAAAAAATCGAGACATGTTTCCGGGCAAGCAGAACGGTTTCGCCGAGTCCGTCGCTGGCGAGCCGAGCAAAGGCATCGCGGTTGCGGACCTTCAGGATGCGCGGATCGAGCCGGTTTTCCCGGACGAACAGAAATCCCTCCCGGCAGATGCCGACCTCCCGGCCGAGACCGCTCCGGATTTTGGTTTTGTAATCGTAGAGATAGCGGCGGACCTTCGTCTGGAAATAGTGGCGCAGGAGCTCTTTAAGACGGTCTTTTCCCATATAGGAAAGCACAACGATGACGAAAACCAGAAGAGAGAGTTCACTGTACAGGAATTTCGCGGTCACAAAGGAGATGATTGTTGCAAACGCCATCGCGATTCCCGCAGCGGCGCCGAACAGGAGGTTTTCCAGCAGGACGCCATCTCTGCGGGTGGAGGTCTTCAGGAAGAGGACGCTTGCCATGACTTTTTTCAGGACCCCTTCCCGGTAGATCAGGGCGTCGTTGTCCGAATCCGCGGAGGGGATCGACGGATACTGGTTCGCCTTCCGGTATTCGATCTCGTAGCAGATCCGCAAAACGATCTCCCGTTTGATTTCCGCGCTCCACGGGAAGGTGGATCCGCTGTCGAGGAAAGTCCAGAGCCGGCTGCGGTATTTGTTTGCGGAAAGGCTCAGGAATTCGTCCACGAACCGGAACATCTCCAGCGACTCCGGAGCCACGCCCGGCACTTCGATCAGAAGACGGCTCGCGCGGAACGCCTCCAGAATGGAAACGGTCCGGCCGAGATAATTCCGGACCAGCGTCTCGAAATTCAGGCTGGCACCGGAACGTTCCAGAAAAGCCTCCTCGTCCCGGAGAGCGCTCCTCACGATGGAGCAGAACATCTTGAGCTGTTCCAGATACGCCTCCGCAAGGACGGGATTCTCCGGAGAGGCGCTGTACTGCCGCATGATTCGTTCCAGGCGCTGCAGCGGAGAATTCTCTCCATCGTTCATTCCGCGCAGAAGCACTGCCGGGGTCTTCAGGCGGAGATACTCCTGCAGATCCGCATAAAAATCCTCCTTGGAGTAGGTGAACGGCGTAATCCCGAGACTGTTCGGCAGGAAAATGCAGGTGTCCACATGATATTCATTCACTGCGGAACCGGGATTCAGCGGATAGGTGAATTTCATTTCCAGCTGATATTTGTCATGCAGCTTGAAGGTTTCGTTCAGTCTGTCCAAAAGAGCGGCCTCCTGATCGTTTCGCCGTTTTTTTCAAACAATACCGCCGTTTCCGCCGAATTCAAGGAACTCCGTCGATTTCTCCCCGGATTTCTCCTTTCCACGGAGAAGCAAAAACGCTCTTTTTTTCCGGACAGGACTTGCAAAAACGGAATCGGGCGCTATATTATCTCTCCTGTACATAAAAAAACAACGGCCGAGAAGGCTTTTACTGTAGGAGACACTAAAGTGAGTAACGTTTGCGACATTTGCGGAAAGAAAAAGTTTTCCGGCTCCACCATCATCCGCAGGGGCCTGGCGAAGAAAAAAGGCGGCATCGGCATGCATGTGGTGAAGGTCTCCCCGAGAACCTTTGAGCCGAACATTCAGAGCATCCGGGTTGTGGATGCCAACGGCACGGTGACCCGCAAGAAAGTCTGCGTCCAGTGCATCCGCAGCGGAAGAATCCAGAAGCCCTGCTGAACATTGTCCGCGCAAAGGAACGGAGCCGCTTCCAACGGCTCCTTTTTTTTTGCCGCTCCCCGGAGGATTTGTCATGAGCGATTTGAGAATGCAGCGTGCGGAACGATTCCGCAAAACCGATCTTTATCTTGTCATCGGCCATGAGTTTACGCGGGGCCGTTCCGTTCTCGACGTCCTTTCGGCGGCGGCCGACGGAGGGGTCCGGACCGTGCAGCTCCGGGAGAAACATCTCTCCGGAAAAGAGCTGACCCTGCTGGCGGAACAGTTCCGGAAAAAATGCGATGAACTCGGCGTTCTGATGATTATGAACGACCATGTGGACATCGCTCTTGCGGTCGGCGCGGACGGCGTCCATCTCGGGCAGGACGACATGCCGCTGGAAGCCGCGCGGAGAATTGCTCCGGACCTTCTGCTCGGACGCTCGACCCACTCTCCGGAACAGGCGCTCGAAGCGCAGGCACAGGGAGCGGATTATGTGAATCTCGGCCCGATTTTCCCGACGCAGACCAAAAACACGCCGGTCCGTCCGCTCGGACTTGACATCATCCGGAACGCGGGACCGGAACTCTCGATTCCGTTTTCCGTCATGGGCGGCGTCAAGGAGAGCAACATCCCCAGTCTGCTTGAGGCGGGTGCGCGGATTCTTGCCATGGTGACCGAACTGACGCAGGCGGAGGACGTCGCGGAAAAAGCCCGTTCCATGCGGAAGCTCTGGACAGCTGCGGGACTGGCATGATCACCGGCATCGCAAGCGGCCTGATCTCGGCGTTTCTCCAGTCCGGATCGTATGTGTTTTCGCGGTGGTACATCAACCGGCACAAGAGTCCGTTCGAACTGCTGATTTTCTCTCAGCTGGCAATGGGGATTTTCGGTGTGCTGACTCTTCCGGCGGTCCTCGTGTTCACGCAATTTCCGCTGACGCCGCTGTTCTGGGGGATGGAGCTGATCTGTGTTGCCGCATTCATGGCGGGGCAGTTCGGATTTTTCCAGTCGCTGAAGCTGCTGGAGGCGTCACGGCTCTCGTCGCTGCTCGGGTTGAAAATCATCGTTCTTGCGCTGATCTGTCTGACGGTCATGCGCCAGCCGCTTCATCTTCTGCAGTGGCTGGCGATTGTTCTCTGCGCCGTGGGAGCGGTCGGCATGAACTTCACCGGAGGACCGATTACGCTGCGGGCCTGTCTCTTTCTGGCGTTCACGCTTGTCATGTATGCCATCTGCGACATTCTGGAGGCGGAACTGATCTGGCGGATGCCGGCGGGCAGTCCTATCGTGAATTCGACTGCGGTTGCGGCGCTCACCTATCTGCTTCTCGGGATCACGGCGCTTCCGTTTCTGGCAAAAACCGGCTGGAACGCAGCCAAGTGCAGAGACGCCCTCCCCTATGCGGGATCCTGGTACGCCGCAATGATCCTGATCTACCTCTGCTACAGCACGCTCGGCCCCGTTTACGGCAACATCATCCAGGCGAGCAGGGGAATCCTTTCCGTTCTGATCGGAGTGTGGCTTCTTCATCTCGGGTTCAAGGATCTTGAACCGCGCGTGGACCGGAAGGCATGGATGCGCCGTTTTCTGATGGCGATCGTGATGATTGTGGCAATGGTGCTCTACTCCTACGCTCGAAGCCTTATGGAGGTGCCATGAATCTGAGCGCGGCAATGCGGATTCTGGAACGGAAACACCATGCGGTGTTCAGTCTCCACATTCTCCATCCGGTGTTTCTGGAAACGGAAGCGCTCCGTCTGACGCCCGATCAGTATCTGCATCACGGGGAATTCTGCCGTCACACCAAGATGCACGGACATCTTTCCGTCTGCACGCGGAACAAGGACCGCAGTCTTGACATTGCCCGGAGAGGACGGCCGTTCTGCGGACTCTGTCCGTTCGGGATCTGGGATTCCGCCTGTCCGGTCCTGCGCGGAGGAGAGCTTTTCGCGGTCATCTACGCGGGATCGGGCCGGCCGCAGGGACGGCGGATCGACTGGGAGGGACCGCAGCCGCCGGAGATCACTCCGCAGAAGGCCGCCGCTCTCCGCAGGGCATGCGCCTTCCTGAACGAACTGATCCAGCTGGAAATTGATCAGAGGGAGGCGACCGTCGGATCCGGAGGGAAACAGCGGCCGCCGGATCATTACCTCCGCAACGTCCAGTTTCTGATCGACTGCCGTTTTTCCGAACCGCTGTCGCTGGAGGAGGCGGCGGAAACGCTGCGGATCACGCCGAATCATCTCGGGGAGCTCATCCGGAAACAGACCGGGAAGAACTTCCGCACGCTGCTGCTGGAGCGGCGGATCGAGGAGGCGAAAGTGTATCTGAAACTTCATCGGAATCTTTCCGTTTCGCAGATTGCCGCGCTCTGCGGTTTTCACGACAGCAACTACTTCTCCACCTGTTTCCGCCGGATCACGAAATGCGCCCCCAGAGCGTTCCGGGAAGAGATGGACAACCGCGGGGATTCTTCCGGATCTACGGACGGAAATTCCTCAGTCTCAACGCATTGAGGACAACGGAAATCGAACTGAACGCCATTGCCGCAGCGCAGGCGACCGGCGTCAGGCGGAATCCGCCGAACGCATAAAACACCCCCGCGGCAAGCGGAATGCAGATAAGATTGTAGAAGAACGCCCAGCAGAGATTTTCCCGGATGATCCGCAGGGTTGCACGGCTGAGAGCGATTGCGGCGGGAACGTCGGTCAGGGAGCTGTGCATCAGGACCATGTCGGCGGACTCCACAGCGACGTCCGTTCCGGAACCGATCGCAATGCCGACATCGGCCTGAGCAAGAGCGGGGGCATCGTTGATTCCATCCCCGACCATCGCCACGGGTCCCTCCTTCTGAAGGCGTTGTATCATCTCCGTTTTTCCGGCGGGCAGAAGTTCCGCGCAGACCTCATCAAATCCGAGCGGAGAGGCGATTGCATTCGCGGCGACCGCATTGTCTCCGGTCAGCATCACGGTCCGCAGCCCCATCTCCCGCAGACGCCGGATCGCCTCTGCGGAATCGGGTTTTACCGCGTCGGCGATTCCGATCACGCCGGTCAGCCGTCCGTCGACGGCCGCGTACACCAGCGAATTCGACGCCGCGCCGCCGGCCTGGAGACCGGAGCAGTCCACGCCGTTCTCCTTCATCAGAGCGGCCTTCCCGACCAGGATCCGGCGTCCGTCCGCCCTACACGAGACACCGGAACCGGCAATCGCGCGGAACGAGGTCACGGGAAACAGAGCAAGATTCCGTTTTTCCGCCTCCCGGACAATCGCTCCCGCCAGCGGATGTTCCGAATTTTTCTCTGCGGATGCGGCAATGCGCAGCAGATCCGTCTCGTTTCCTTCCGGATCTGCGAGTGTGACGGATGCCACTTCCGGACGACCGGTCGTCACCGTTCCGGTCTTGTCCAGCACCACGGTCCGGAGCGAAGCGGCCGTCTCAAGAGCGCTTCCGTTTTTCACGAGGATTCCAAGACCGGCGCCGCGTCCGATGCCGGCGATCAGGGCAATCGGCGTTGCCAGTCCGAGTGCGCACGGACAGGCGACCACCAGAACCGAAAGCGAAAATCCCAGAGCCTCCGCAAACCCGCTGCCGGACACAAACCACGCCAGAAACGTCAGGACCGCAATGGTAATCACGCCCCAGACGAAATATCCGGAGACAAGATCGGCAAGCCGGGCGATCGGCGGACGGGTTCCCTGCGCCTCCCGGATCAGGGCGATGATCCGTCCGAGCGCGGTATTTTCCCCGACCTCGCCGGCCTGGAAAAGAAAGGTTCCGTCGCGATTGATGGAGCCGCCGGTCACGGAGTCGCCGACGCCCTTGTCCACCGGAATGGGTTCCCCGGTCAGCATGGATTCGTCCACGGACGCGACCCCTTCGACAATCACGCCGTCCACCGGAACTTTTCCGCCCGGGCGGACCCGGATCCGGTCGCCGACCTTCAAATCCGCCGCGGGGACCTCCTTTTCAGAGCCGTCAACGACAAGTGTCGCAGTCGCAGGAGCCAGATCCATCAGCTCGCGGATCGCCCCGGACGCCCGGCGGCGGGACTGCGATTCCAGATATTTCCCGAGCATAATCAGCGAGAGAATCATTCCCGCCGAATCAAAATAAAGATGTTCCGTATGTCCTTCCGCCATCCGGAACAGACTGTACACCAGCGCCGCCGTCGTACAGAGTGCAATCAGGGAATCCATGTTCGGTGCAAGGCGGGCCAGCGCCCGGTATCCGGAACGGTAGAAATGCCATCCCGCCGCAAGGACCGGAAGTGTCAGCCCCAGCTGTATCCACGCATTTGCTCCATGGGAAATGGGAAAATAGGGAAGTTTCAGCAGATCGTGCATCGCCGCATAGCAGAGCAGAAGAGAAAATACCAGGGCCACGGCAAAGCGGAAGAAATATGCGCGGGTCCCCTCTTCGCTCTCCACCACCCGTCCCGAGGCAGTTCCGCTGACCGCTTCCGCCTCGAATCCCGCTTTCCGAACCGCTTCGAGAATCTCCTCGACGGACGCTCCTCCGGGAGCCAGATTCAGCGTCATCGTATTGGACGCAATCGACACACAAACCTCCGACACTCCCGGAATCCTCTTCACCGCACGTTCCACGCCCGCAGCACATCCCGCGCAGCGCATTCCTTTGATATTGAACAGTTTTTTTTCCATACTGAAGACTTTTCCCCGTCTTATTTGTTTTATTAATATATCATGAAATTTCCTGTTTTTCAATACAAATCCATTTTTTAGGCGCTTCTAAAACAGGAAGGGAGAGTTTTCTGAAATGCCTCTGTTTCCGGCACGTTCCGGCAGAAGGCTCCGGCGTGTGCGGGATGGGACAGTCCGGCATTCCGCATCAACCCGCCGCCGTCAAAGCAGAAAAGGGATCGCTCCGGGGCCGCGGCGATCCAGATCTCCCGAAGCCAGTTCCATATTCAGCTCGTGCAGAATCCCTTCCCGGTCCTTCGGGAAACGTCCGGCCAGCGGAAGCGGATTCGACGCATGGTTCGCCCGGAAAACAGTCCGGTCCAGCTCCAGGCGCGCCACGATCTCCCGCAGTTCCTCCACCGCTTCATATTCCGTAACAGGGGTGTATCCGGATGGAAACGGAAGCCCGGGAATCGGGATGAAGCGAAGGGCCGAAAGCAGATCCGGCTGCATCCGGTTCAAAGCCTCGGCGGTCTGTTCGATGTGCTCCTTTCGAAGCTCCTTTCCGCCCAGTCCGGTCAGAATCATGACCGAAGATTTCAGCCCCGCATCCCGGAGCAGTCTTACCGCCCGGACCATCCCTTCAACCTGTTCCGTTTTTCCGAACCGGTCCAGGACGTTCTGGGAGCCGCTCTCCAGCCCCATATAGAGGGTGTGAAGGCGGAGGTTTTTCAACTCCGCCAGCTCCGCCGGGCCTTTCGCCAGAATCGAGCTGCCGTTCGCATAGGAATTGATCCGGGCAAGACGCGGAAATGCGGCATTCAGCTCCCGCAGGATTTCCTTCAACCGATCCGCCGGAAGATACAGGACATCGCCGTCCGCCAGGAAAATCCGTCCGGTCGAGGGAAACTCGCGGCCGGCTTCCCGGATCTCCGCAGAAAACTCCTCCGGATCACGGAGTTCATAGCGGACTCCTTTGTACATCCCGCAGAAGCGGCAGGAATTGTGCGGGCAGCCGAAAGCCACTTGAAAAATCAGGCTCTCCGCCTCGGCAGGCGGGCGAAACAGAGGTTCTCTCAATTTCATCGGGGATCTGGTCCTTTCTCCGGGTTGGGGTTGTTTTTACTATAGCCCCGGTTATGGGATATGGCAAGGGGGCGGTCGGGAGAGTTTCGTGCTCCGCACGACCAGCGTTTCGCCGCTGGACCGCGACAAGGACAGAGTCCTTGACCCGGGAAAACCGCGGGTGCGGTTTCCCCGTATCGGAGGGGGGATGTTTAAAAATGAGTTTTTTTTCGGAAAAGGGATTGCAAATATCAGGACGGGGGGTAAAGTACTCCTTAGAAAGGCATTTTTCGCCGAAAACCCCTAAAGGCTGTGAACGTTAGGATTGTCAGACAAGTTTGAATGAACGCTGCAGGAACGATCAGCAGACTCAAAACGGACCCAACTGAAAAAACCAACACTCAACCGGAAGCCTGATTCACATCATGAACAACAAAGACCTGACGCATTTTAAACAACTGTATCAATTCGTCAAACCGTACAAGAGCATGCTGGAGATCTGTATTATTTTTCATATCTGCAGCACCTGTCTCGGACTGCTGATGCCGCTGGTGCTGAAGATCATCATCGACAAGGCGCTGGGCGGATCGGATCTTCGATTGCTGTTTGTTCTTCTCGGAGCGGTCATTGTGCTGTACTGGGTCCGGGCGTTTTTCTTTTACACGAGCAATTATTTTACGCATTATCCGATTCAGCGGATGCTGTTTGATCTGCGGGTGAAGCTGTTCAAGCATCTTCAGAGTCTTTCGCTGCGGTTTTATCAGGAGTACCGGACAGGAAAACTGATTTCCAATATTCTGACGGATGTGGCGGCGCTGCAGGCGATGATCTCCACCGTGATCGTGGGAATGGCCTCCAGCATGTTCCAGCTGCTGTTTGTGGGAGTGATGCTGGTGTTTCTGAGTCCGACTCTTTCGCTGATCTGTCTGTTTGTGCTCCCGGTGGTGTACTTTGTGTTTTCGTCGTTCCGGAAGATGCTCAAGCAGCGTTCCCAGATGCTGCGGGAACACATGTCGGAGGTGTCGGCGAATCTGGCGGAGGTCATCAACGGGATCAAGGTGGTGAAATCGTTCGGGAAGGAGCGGTCGGAAAACCGGATGTTCATGGAGCGTCTGAAACCGACCTTCGATATGTCGCTGACGCTGTCGATGCGGTCGATCGCGCTGACGATTGTCATGGATCAGCTTTCGATCTACACGCTGGTGGCGGTCCTCGGAGTGGGAGGATATCTGGTGTCGATCGGACGGATGACGATCGGAGAACTGGTCGCGTTCTATACTTATATTCAGATGTTTTTCAATCCCGTCGCGACCATGACAAACTTCGCGCCCGCGATCAGCGAAGGTGCGGTCAGCGCGGACCGGCTGCTGAAACTTATGGATACTATGCCGGAGATCAAGGAGAAGGAAAATCCGGTCCGGCTCGGCCATGCGCGCGGCGAGGTCCGCTTTGAGAATGTCTGCTTCCACTACCAGCCGAACAAACCGATTCTGCAGGATTTCTCGCTGGACATCCAGCCGGGACTGAAGGTGGCGCTGGTCGGGCCGTCCGGTTCGGGAAAATCGACCATCGCAAGTCTTCTGATGCGCTTCTTCGACGTCACACGCGGACACATTCTGCTGGACGGCGTGGATATCCGCGATCTCAGCATCAACTCTCTCCGCAGCAACATCGGCATTGTTCTTCAGGAGTCGTTCCTCTTCAGCGGAACCATTGAGGAGAACATCCGGTACGGAAAGGACAACACGTCGTTCGAAGAGATTGTCGAAGCGGCAAAAATGGCGAATGCGTATGAATTCATCCGGGATCTGCCGAACGGATTCAAATCGGAGGTTGGAGAAAACGGCGTCTCGCTCTCCGGGGGACAGAAGCAGCGCATTGCAATCGCGCGGACCGTTCTGCACAATCCCTCGGTCCTGATCCTCGACGAGGCGACCAGCGCGCTGGACACCATTTCCGAAGCGGTCGTTCAGCACGCGCTGGACAAACTGATGGCGGGACGGACCACGATCATTATTGCGCACCGTCTTTCCACGGTCCGCAACGCGGATTTGATCGTCGTGCTCAAAGACGGCAGGATTGTTCAGACCGGGCAGCATGAACAGCTGCTTTGTCAGGACGGTCCCTACCGGACGCTCTATGCCATGCAGCTCAAAGAGCAGCATGATCCCGATGAGGCGCAGAACTATCAGGCGGGCCGATTCGCATCCACCGGAACCAATCAGGAGGCTTCCCAATTATGATGAATCCCTCCCAGACCTACAATCACAAACCGGATTTCCGCGGGAAACTGCATCTGTTCACGGTTATCGGATTTTTCCTGGCATTTCTTCTGTTTTCCGGGGTGGCGTCCCTGTTTCTGTTTGAAATTGAGGATGTGATCTATTCCGACGGGAAAATCACTTCGGAACTTCCCGTGGAAGTGGTCAGCCACATGGACGGGCGGATCCTCAAGCTGAACGTGGATGAGGGAGACGACATCCGGAAAGGCGACATCATCGCCCTTATCGACGCGACTCCCTATGAAGAAGAACTTTCGTCGATTCAGTCCTCCATTCACGAACTGGAAGCGGAGCTGGAGGTCAAGAAGGCGGAGCTGGAAACCCTGAAAGCCAATCCGCTCCCGAAGGAACTCTGGTATGCCGAAACCAATCTCAAGGAGTGCCGCGACCGTCTGAAACGGACCTCCAGCCGTCTGGAACGTCTCGAAAGCCTCCGCGACAAACACGCAATCTCCCAGCACGAATATGAGAACGCCGAAATTGAATACATCAAAAACGTGGCGGAAGTGGAACGGGCAAAAGAAAATCTGGAGATGGTCCGCAGCGGACTCGGCAACAAAACCATCGAAAAGGCCCGGCGGGATGTGGATCTTGTCCAGGCGAAAATCGACGGAAAACGGGCTTCCGCGGCGTTTGCAAAACGGTATATTGAAGACAGCAAACTGGTTTCGCAGGTCAACGGACGCGTCCTCACCCTTCCCTGCAAATACACCATGTATGTGGAAAAAGGAAAAGTTGCGGCCAATCTCTCTTCAGGGAATCTCATCAAGGGACTGGCCTATGTGAATGAAGGCTTGGTCCGCAAGGTCCGTTCCGGGCAGACCGTCCGGATTTCCAGCGAGGTCTTCAACCGCCTGGAATACGGAATCTTCCTCGGCCGCGTGGACCGCGTCTATGACACGCCGATCGAAGACCCCAAAACCGGTATGGCGAAGTATCCCGTCCTCATTACGATTGATCCGCAGGGACGGCCCCTCAAACTTGGGTCGAGTGCAAAATTCGCGATCGTCGCGGGATACGAACCGGTGCTGTATTCGATCTTCGGGCTCTCGAAGGAAAAATAAGATCTCCGGCGGAAAACGGGTGTCGTCTTTTCCGGATCATGCCTCCGCATCCGGGGATTTTTCTCCCGGGCCGATGGTCTCCCGGATCGCTGCGCGGACTTCGTCCTCGTCATGGAACTCCCGTTCCGCGGCGTTGTGCGCCCATTGCGTGCAGTTCTCCCAGACCGTGTGATCCATTTCCATGTCGGCCGCGGCAAACTCCTCCGCGAACAGTTCCGCCAGCCGATCCAGAGAAAATTTCATACAATCCCCCTTCCTCTTTTCATGTTTTCATATCGGTTCCGAACGGGAAAATCCGTCCGGGGGATACCATACACGGTCTACGGAAAGAGTCAAGCGGAAACCGGAATTCCGTTTTTTTTTAAAAAATCACGATTTCTCTTCTTGACAACAGCATGTTTGAGATGTATTATTGAACATGTTTGAGATGTATTATAACTTTTTCAGTTCAACAAGGAGAAAGAGCACCATGAAAATGATCCGAACAGTATTGCTTTCTCTGTTTCTGGCAGGAATTGCGGGAGGCGCGGAGAAGGAGTTGAAACCGTTTCTTGCCGGAGACAGTCTGAAGAACTGGACCCTCACGGAATACAGTCGATGGATCTCGCTTCCGGACGGAGAGACCGGCCTTGAGATCCGGATTCCGCAGGATGCAACGCTCCGGAACATCACCTACGGAGCGTACCGGAATCTGGATCTGCGCGCTTACCGGGGAAAACAGATTGTGATTTCCGCCACTGTCAGCGCCCGGGATATTCCCGTGCGAAAGGAGGGATTCCGGTGTGTCAAGATCATGATCTATCATCAGGGGGAAACGGGAAAACGTTATGAATCCAGCTCCTTCCGTCTGTGGGGAACGCTGGAAAACACCCGTCTGGAGCTTGCGTTTTCCGTTCCGAAGGATGTCGGGAAAAACATGCTGATGGTGGGAATCCAGAACAACAGCGGACTCCTTCTGTTCCGCGATCTGAAACTGGAGGAGAGGGATTTTTATCCGGCGCCGGTTCCTCTTCCGGAAAATTTCCGCTGCGAGTATTCCGAAGCGGTCCGGAATGCACCGCGTCTGCGCGGAGCCGGGCTGCTTTCGAAATCCACTCGCGAGGATGCGGAATCGCTGGCGCAGAACGGGGCGAATCTTGCGCGCTGGTGGATCCGCTACGACAGCAGCGATGCTTCGCTGGCCAGTCTGAACAGGACCCTGGACCGGCTGGAAGCCTTTCTGCCGGAGTATGAAAAACTGAATCTGAAGGTCATTCCGGTTCTTCAGGACGTTCCGGGCAGCCGATTTGCAACACCGCTTCTCCTCGGGATTGATCCGGCATCCGAGAAGGCGAAGAACGAAAGCAACTTCCGTCTGTTTTTCGATCGGAAGCATCTGGAGACTTATGTACGGATCTGGGAAACGATCGCGCGCCGGTTCAAGGATTCGCCTGTCGTTTACGGATACAGCGTGATGAATGAGCCTTCGCAGTTCGGGCAGGTTCCGTTCAATTATCTGTACTGTCAGTATCTTGCCGCGAAGGCGATCCGAGGAATTGATCCGGAAAAACCGGTTTTCATCGCCGCGAACAGCTGGGACAAAGCGGAAGCATTTGCCTATCTGAAACCGCTGCCGCTCAAAAACATCATCTATGAAGTTCACATGTACACGCCCCACTCCTATACGCATCAGGGGGTCGGCGATTCGATTGAGAACATCCGGCGAGGAAAATTTCAGTCCTATCCCGGAAAGATCGGTGATACGGTCTACAATCGCTCTGTTCTCCGGAAGAGCCTTCAGCCGGTCGTGGATTTCCAGAAAAAATATGGAGCGAAAATCTACTGCGGGGAATTTTCCGTGATTCGCTGGGCGCCGGGCGGAGCGCAGTATCTGGAGGATCTCTGCTCCATTTTTGAAGAACTCGGCTGGGACTGGGCGTACCACTGTCACCGGGAGTGGATCAACTGGAGCTTTGAGCATCCGGACACCTTCGGCGACGACAAGCCGGCAAAGGAACCGACCGGCCGTCAGAAGGTCCTCCGCAAATACTGGGCGAAAAACAAGCGCTGACGACACAGAAAGGAGCAACGCGATGACAGAGATTGTTCCAGAATATCTGCGTGTGCGAAAATATCTCTATGATCTTGTTTACCGGAACGACGGCAGGGATCTGCGGATTCCGCCGGAAAACGAGCTGGCGCGTCTTTTCGGCGTGAGCCGGGTCACGGTCCGGAGCGCGATCCGCGGACTGGTGGATGACAGCATTCTTGTTTCGCGCCGGGGACTCGGAACCTTCATCAATCCGGATGCGATCCGGAAAGACTGCCGGAGACTTCCGGTCATCGGCATTCTTTTCGGCGACGGACGCCAGACGTATCTCCCAACGGACCAGCAGATTTCCGCCGCCGTTCAGAACTCCGGCATGCTGGCGGAAGCGCTCCACACCCCCGACTCCGGCGCTCCGGAGCGGCTGGTCGAAATCATCCGCGACAACATTGCCGCCGTGATCTGGCAGCTGCCGTCCCGAAAGATGGAACCCTTTTTCCGTGCCATCCGGGCCGCCGGGAAACCTCTGCTGATTTACGGAAACGGTTTTGAAAACGAATTTGACACCATCCGGAACGCCTGTGCGGAGCGCGGCATTCTTCTGGCGGAACATCTAGCCCGGATGGGGCATCGGCATCTTCTTTACATCCACAATGCCCTCTCTTCCGAGATCGACCGGCCCGAATCGCCGGAAACGACCTCCGGAAGTTTCGCCCGCCGGATCCGCAAGCTCACAGGAGCGAAATTTGACGGATTCCTTTCTCTGAACGAACTGGACGAACGTCTCTCCCGGCGGGGGCTCGGGAAGTATACGGTTCTTTATTCCTCCGCGACACTTGTCCGCCCGATTCTGGAAATTCTGGAACGGGAACACATCCGCATCCCGGAGGATCTTTCCTGTATCACGGCCTGGAAACCGCTCTCCTTTTTCTTTCAGGGGCGCTCTTCCGCGTATCTGGACTGTGACTGCAATCTTCCTGAACTCGTTGCGGAATGGATCCAGCGAAAAGTTCTCAACGGGGAAAAGGAGATTTTTCTGCGGACTCCGGAATCCATTCTCCACGAAGGCGAAACCTTGATTCCGAATACGAAACCTTGATTCCGAATACATGAAAAGGAGAACATTTATGAAACGGATATTTTCATTGATCGAGCTTTTAGTTGTTGTTGCAGTAATCTCAATTCTTATTTCTCTTCTTATTCCGGCCTTGAACGGGGCAAGAGGGAAAGCGTACGAACTGAGCTGCAAATCCAATTTGAAGATGATCGGGACGGCATCCGCGTCCTACAGCGCCGACAACAACGACTGGATCGTCTATGTCTACGATTCCGCATGGATGGCGAACTGGCGCGTCGAGGATTACTGGACAGGGAAACTGCGTCCCTACGGGCTCCGGCACGGGAAGGACCTGACGGAATGCAGGAATCCAGAAATTACCTCCTCGTTCCGCTGTCCCGGATATTCGGACTGGCGGACAGCAGAAGATCCCGCGACAGCCGGCTACTTTCTTTCCACCTCTTCCCAATATTCTCTCAGCCCCTATCTCTGCGGGCGGCACACCAGCGCGCTCAATCAGAGTTATGCGCATAAGAATACGGATTTGCAAACACCAAGTCAGGCACTCTTCGCAGGAGAGAGTCTTCTTTCTCTTGATTCCCTGCAGGGAACGTATTCGTTGTATTACAGGCATGGCGGCGGAGATCCCCGTCCGAAGACTTCCGATACGGTGTATAATGATTATCTCTCGTTTATTCCCGGAAAGGCCAATGTCGTTTATGCGGACGGTCATGTTGCAGTTCGCACATACCGTCTGGATGAAAACCGCTGGCTGCCGCTGACCAAGAACGGGTTTTACGGAAATTCCAACACCAGCCGGGGATCCAGGCTGTAAGGGAATGGGGGGTGGAAGACGGGGTGGGGAGTTTCGCCCTTCGGGCGACCAGCGTATTCCGCTGGACCGAAGCAGGTCAAAGACCTGCACCGAGCCTGCGGCTCCTGCCCTGCGGGCGGTTTTTTTTAGTTTTTTGTATATGTTTTTAGTTATTGGAATGTTTTTTTCGGAGAGAAGAGAGTTTTTTCTGTCGGGTCGGGTATAGTATGGGAGAACCATCCAACGGAAAGGATTGAAAATGAAAGAATTTCAGGTGAAAGACCATGCGGAGAGTTTTCTGCCGGAAGACAAAAACTGGAAACTGGTCTGGAGTGATGAATTCGACGGCACGGAACTGGATCGCAGCAAATGGGGATTTCGTCTTAATTTCTGGGGAAAACGTTTTCCCGCCTTCACGGACGAGGGAGTTGTGCTGGACGGGAAAAGTCATCTCCAGCTGCATCTTCTGAAGAAGGACGGGATTTTCTGTTCCCCGCATCTTCAGACGGGTTCTCTGACGTATGATATTCCGAAGGATTCTAATGGATTCTGGCCGTTCGGGAAATATGAAGAACCGAAATTCATGCACAAATTCGGCTATTATGAGATTCGCTGCCGTCTTCCGAAATGCGATGGATGGCATTCGGCGTTCTGGCTCCAGTCCCCTTCCGTGGGTGCGCATCCGGATCCGAGACGTGCCGGAGTCGAATGCGACATCATGGAAAACTACCGGCAGTACAAGGACGGCAAACTCATCGGCGGCAATCTCTGGGGAGGCTACGGCAAAAACTACAAAGGTTCCGGCCATTTCTCCTGGGACTGGCAGGAAACGGAAGACGGATGGCACTACTACGGCGTTGACTGGAGTCCCGACGGCTACCGCTTCTATGCAGACAGAAAACTCATTGGTGTCGTTCTTCCTCCGGAGAAGGCCCATCTGAAGCAAATCGTCAAAGAAAAAGAAGGGTCCAGCTTCCTGCGGGAAGGCAGCATCAGTGTCGGCCCGGTCTCGGAAACAGAACAATTCATTCTGATCTCCACAGAATGCCATGGCTACCGGGAAACAGGAACCTATACACCTCTCCTGGACCAGGCGGTCCTCCCCGATTACTTTGAAATTGACCACGTCCGCGTGTTCGACAAAGTCTGATCCCCTCGCCCGAAGGGCAGGAGCCGAAGGCTCGGTGCAGGTCTCCGACCTGCTTCGGTCCAGCGGAATACGCCGGTCGCCCGAAGGGCGAATCCATCACAAACAAAACGCGCTTCCCGGAAGCCTCCATTCTCCCGGGAAGCGAGCTTTCACATTCATTCCAGGACCAGTTCAAAGAAAGGAGTCGGACCATATCGAAGTGCAGCGGTATCCAGATGAACCCGCACGCCGTCCGGCGAGGACGTAAGCGCAACTTCCTCCCGGCGACTGCCGTTGATTCCAAGCGCATGGAGTTTCCAACTTCCGTGACGGCGAATGCTCAGTTCCAGAATCCCGGTCCGGGCAAGAGCCGGAGCGGATCCGATGGAGAAAAGAGTTGCGCGATTTGCTGCAAGACACATTCCGCTGTTTGCCTCTTCCGTCAGGAACAGAATCACGATTCTGCGGCTTTGGGAAAGCGGCATTCCATCAACGGAACAAAGAGCAATGCAGCCGTTTACGGAGTTCCGTCTCACGGCAAACGTTTTCAAATCCGCCACCCCTCCCGCCGTCATGCACACAGCCTCTGAGCGGGGAGTAATGATGCTCATCCGCTTTTCTCCGGCACGGAGAATCAATTCCAGCGTATCACTCTGGAAAATTCCCTTTTCCGGATCGGAAATATTTTGTGGAGAAAGGATTCCTTTTCTTTTCATTTCCTTCACTATGCGTGAGAGGGAAAAGATTCCGCTGCCGGATTCCGCAAACTGGGAAAACCAGTCCTGCGCCTGAATTTCAGAGCTTCCGGAGATCGGGATCATCAGATCGGTCCTTGGATGCGCCGACGTTCCCTGAGCGGCGGGTCTCTCCGGGAAGACAAGTCCATAGCCGGCAAGAAGACCGAGACTGGCCTGAGAGGCGGAAACCGCTTTCTCCGCATGGGAACCTCGCTTCAGAAATTCGTTCGGCACCATCACAGAGAGCAGATGCGGAGAGGGCTTCACATCGCCTCGCTGAAACAGACACGCCATCAGGAACTGCGAAGCGCGCAGCAGCGGGGAATTTCCGACTCCGAAGCAGGAGATCTTTTCCATTTTCGTCTCGTTGAGCAGAACCGGAAGCGCATGAACTTCCAGAGCACCATATCCCTGAAGAGCGGAATAACCGCCGAATACCATTCCGGATTCATAGCGGAAGGGGTTCCAGAAACAGTGATTGTATTCTCCGACCAGGAAGGGGCGACCAGCCAGTTTCGTTGAATTTGCCTCCTTCCAGTATCCGGTTTTCTCTTCGATGGAGCTGCTTGCCCCGACAATGGACCCCCTCTGCATCCAGTGCGTGGGATGGTTGAAATAGGCGTGGCCGTCGACGACCTGGGAGCATGTCCATCGGGCGGCGGAGTGACCAAGATTTTTGGATGCGCTGTAATTGCTGACCAGTCCACGGTAACCGGTCTTCCGAATGATCTCTTCGCACCGCTTTGCAACAGCTTCCGCGCGATCCATCCAGAAGAGGGCGAAATCATTGGCGCCCCTGTCATCATCCGTTCCGGCAGTCAAAGGGATTTCCGCATCGGGCATGGATTTCCCATATTTTTTTGCGAGCCACGCGCGCCAGAACGTCAACAGCCGTTCGCGGACTTCCGAATCGGTCCGCAGCAGATTCTGCATCTGCCCCTTCAGGAGTCCCATAGCCTGTTCGTTATAATATTCGACCCAGGCGATCGCAGGCTCATCCTTCCAGGCCAGACCGGTATAGGGATTCACATGGTTGAAGAGCGTATTGACCGCATAGCGGAAATGGTTCATCTCCCATTCGCCTTCGAGATACATCATCAGCTTATGCCGGTTTCGGTCCTTGTAGACGTCGATTCCCGATTTCTGATACAGATGGAAGGAAAAGATCACCAGATGAAGATAGATCCCCTCCTTTTTCAGTTCGGAAACCAGATAATCCCAACGATCCAGATAACGGGGATTGATAGACATATCTTCTTTCGAACCGTGACAGAGCCAGCGGTCCAGAAGTCCATGCACACGAAAGAGCCGATATCCCTGTCGTCGTGCAGCTCGGGCGAAACGTCCGGCCCGCTCCCGGAACAGAGCATCGGATTCCGATTCGAAAAGCCCTTTTGCTTCATTGAACCCCAGCATCCGGACAGGCTGATCGGGAGTGTCTTCAAACACGAGTTTGCCCTCTTCCGATATGGTGAGGCGGCCCGATTTTCCGGCAGGCGCCTCCACCTGTCCGGAAAGATCCAGTGCGGAACCCGGCAGAATCTCCGGTGCCGTCATCTGATATTGTTTCCATCCATTTCTCCCATTCCGGAAAACGACGGGCTCGCGCGGAGCGCCGCAGCAGAATCCCCATCCACCCGATCCGGCCCGAACAACGGCGACCAGCAGATTTTCCCCTTTCTTCACCGGGAAATCCTCAAAGCAGTGATCCGGAGAAAACGGCTTGGTACCCGTGGAGGAAAGAACCCGAACTCCGTTCAGATAGATGTCAAAGAACCAGTCTGCGGAAAATCCGATCCGCATCACCCCCTCTTTCCGGCTCTGGAAACGGTTGTAAAGGACCGCAACGGAGCGATCCGGCTGAAATTTCCAGGAATTATATTTTCGGAAATCAATCCCCTTGTCCGTCATGAGAACTCGGAGCGGACTTTTTCCATTCAGGCGTTCCGGAATCCGATCGAGCACCGAAGGACCTTTTACATCGCAGAAAATGGTCCATTCGGAGGAGAGGGCAAACGGAATTCCGGGAACCTCCTCCAGACGGATGGCGGAAAACGTGCTTTTCCCGGGAAGACGGCAGAAGTTGAACGTCATCAGTCCTGGGGCGCCATCGGTTGACCGGGCGACGAACTCCGTTTTCAGCGAATGCGTCCCGGCATCCAGCGTCCAGTTTTCCGCCAGACCGCAGGGATTGTACGGACTCTTCGCCTTTTGATAAACCGCGCGGAAGACCCCTTTTTCCCGGCATTCGATCCGGAATGAAAGCCGGTACCGCTTCCCTGGTTGGAGCATGACGGATTGACTCAGCAGGCCCCCTCCGCCATAGGGGGAAAGATCGCGGGGGACATTGGCTGCCAGAGATTTTCCAACTGCCTGAAACACGCGTGAGTTTCCCGACCATTCGGCGATTCCACGCGAGAAATCGGTATTTTTCAGAAGATTTTCTTCCGTCCATCCTCTTCCGGCCAGCAGAAGCAAGACGAGGACTGGCAATAAACGGGATACAATCATGCAAGGATCCTTTCTTTTTCTATCGGTGTTTCGATTGAATTCAGTAAATTTTGATTCCGTCCCGGCTGTATATCCCGTCGGTCCGGACGTTCGACCGGTCGACAAGATCACTGACATTCGCGGAACGGGCACTTCCGTCGAGCGTCAGGATATTGGCCCGTCCGGTATGCAGAAGAGCGATTTTCCCGTCTCCGGAAGCGATATAGTTCATCATATGCTTTCCTGCGCTTGAAGCCGATGCTGAAGAGCCGGCATAGATGCTGTCTGCCAGCAGAATGGTGAGTGAAGGCTGCTTCACCGGAAGATAAGCCGCTCCGGATCTCCCGATCCGGCTGCGTTTCACCAGAGTTCTCGGGTTCCAGGCAGTGCTGAGATAAGAGTTCATCCCGTAGGTCTGGCGGCCGGCCGGATTGACATAGGCGCTCTCCGACGGCGTGTATGGAAAGGATGGGCAGTTGAACACTTTCATTTGTGCCGCCTTCCGGGTTTCTGACACGCTGGAATCCTCAAACAGCGCCCGTTGTGATGGAACGGAATGGAGAAACAGGATGGTCGCATAGGTGTATCCCGAATACCAGTCCGTTCCGGAAGACATCTCGAAACCGTTTCCTTTTGGGGAATTCGGCGGCGGAATGAAATCATCGAAATCATTGGCATAATTTTCAAAGAACACGCCACACTGTTTCAAATGGGAAGTACAGTTGATCGCTTTTGCTTTTTCCCGGGATTTCCCCAGAGCCGGAAGCAGAAGAGCTATAAGGATCGCAAGGACTGCTATTACGATCAGCAATTCTATAAGAGTAAAAATATTTCGCATGCTTCCGGAAAGAGTTGAAGGAACTCTGTTCTGTTTGCAGACGATCATTTTCTCCGCACTTATTCCGGAAATTTTTCGGATTGGTAGCTTCATCATTTTTCCTTTCGTGAAGAGTTTTCCGTTGCAGATTCTTCCCATCCCTGTCAGAGAAGAGCGTTCTTCTCAGATTTCATCAAAAACGCGGACATGATCCACTTCAAAGAAGTCCGGAAAATTCACGGTTTCCAGAAGGGGATCATGCTGTCCGTTTTCGCGATATCCATGACACTCCGTGGAGACGAGTATAAACTGCTCGGCATCGGAGATCGGTCCGACGGCGACTCCTCCTTCCTTCAGCCAGCAGGGGTTGTCTTCCTGTTCCCGGACTGCGGTTTTCCGATCGGCGTATTCCGGCGGGACGATGGTACCGACCAGTTTCCGATCGGCAAAGAAGCGGTAGCCGTCGGGACTCCAGTCAACGCCGTAGTAGTGCCATCCATCTTCCGTTTCCTTCCAATCCCAGGAGAAATGTCCGGAGAAGGCATGGGATTTTCCATACCCGTTCCAATGATTTCCGGCGACAACTTTGCCATCACCGCAGATGCGGCAGCTTTCCATGATGTCGCATTCGACCCCGGCATGTCGCGGATCCGGATGCGCTCCGACGGAAGGCGACTGAAGCCAGAACGCGGCATGCCATCCGCATCCGCCGGATTTCGGCAGACGGCAGCGGATCTCGTAATAGCCATATTTATGCATGAATCTCGGCTGTTCCAGCTCGCCGAAGGGCCAGAATCCGTCAGAGTCCTTCGGGAGATCGTATGTGAGAGAACCGGTCTGGAGATGCGGGGAGTAAAAATCGTTTCCCTTCCGGATCAGATGAAGACGCAGATGGCTGTTGCCATCAAGTTCAACGCCCTCCGTAGTGAATGTCGGGAAACGTTTCCCCCAGAAATTAAGACGAAATCCCCATTTGCTGCGATCCAGTTCCGTGCCGTCGAATTCATCACTCCAGACCAGTTTCCAGTTTTTGTCTTCCGGCAGATAACTCTCTGCATGATTTTCCAGTTTGAATAATTTCATTGAATTCCTTTCTTTCGATTTCTTTGATATCGACAGCATACATGGAAGTTCTCGATGCGCAGCGGCTTTCATCCGATCTCCCGATTCTGTGCCGAATTTCTGTATAATTATACACTTTTTTTTCCGTTCTGCATAGAGGATTTCTGCCAAATAAACAGTAATTTTCTGCCATTTATGATTGATTTTTCTAAAATGAAGGATAAATTGAATTAAAACTTAAAAAGATGTTGGGATAAATGAATGTCATTTGAATTATTGCTGGATACACCTCGCAAGGTTCTGACCCCTTATCCGGTCTTTCGTGCGGGACGGACACAAAACCAATGTCCCATTACCACAAACCATTATTTTCAGGACCGTCTGGAAATCTGTTTCCGAATCTCTGCTGAGGACGAGTTCGCTGTGGACAGGATTGATGGACAGGTTTATAAAACCCCTTTTCCTCATCTGTTTTTCAAATATCCATTTCACCATCTGCAAATCGCCTACAATACTCCGCGCTCCACTGTTCACTTTTCCTATTCGCTTGAAACCCTTGAAAAGTTGCGAAAAAACGGTATTCTCCCCCCCGAAGAATGCTTTTTTCTCCCCTTCAGAATGAATGATGAGATCCGCCATCTCGCTCAGCGTCTTTCGACCCTTCTGGATCATACGCTTGAACGAAAAATTCTGGAACGAGTCGATCTTACTGCTTTTGAACTTCTGACGGAATGCCTGATGACCCGCTGCTATCCGGAACAGAAAGTCGATGCCGCAACGGACAAACTTCTTGCCATAGCCTCCATCCTCCGGCAGTCCTTCCGGGATTATCCGGATTTTTCCGAACTGGCCAGAAAACACGGGATGTCATTAAGAACTCTTTTTCGCCACTGGTCAAGCTATTTCGGTGAGACTCCGGCGCAATTCGTCCAGGATCTTAAAGTCACAGAAGCCGCAAAACTTCTTCAGGAGACCACCATGCCCATCGGAGCCATCGCAGCCACCGTTGCGCTCGGTGATGCCTCCTATTTCTCAAAAATTTTCAGAAAACATTTCAATATGACTCCGGGAGAATTCCGAAAGAATAAAAACAGCCGTCCTGTATCGCACCTGAGTGAAGCTCCCCGGGCAAAGCTCATCCGCATCTGGTAGAATTTTTACGGAATCTGTCAGAAATTCAGAAGAACACAAAGTTCAGGCGGACCATTTTTTCAATACGGAAGCTCAAGCAGACAACATTCCAATTCCAACCCCAGACAACGGCCACATTTTCATCATCGCATAAAAAAAGCCGTCCGGAAGGACGGCTTTTTAATCCAAACAAAAGAACTCAGCCTCTCCGGCTCTTCAGTCTTCCGCGCTTGAGGAAACCATCATAGTTTTTCATCACCAGATGCGATTCCATCTGACTCAGCGTATCAATCGTCACACCGACAATAATCAGCAGACTTGTCCCGCCGAAGAACGATGCCACATTGTACGGAATGCGGAACCATTTATACAACAGCATCGGGAAGATCGCCAGCGCCAGCAGATAGAAGGAACCGGCGAAGGTCACGCGGGTCATCGAATAGTCCAGGAAGTCGGAAGTCGGCTTGCCCGGACGGATTCCGGGAATATAAGCCCCCTCTTTCTTCAGATTGTCTGCAACCTGGATCGGATTGAACATATTGGCAACCCAGAAGAAGGAGAACAGCAGAATCAGGACGCCGTAGCAGACCATATAGGTGTAGGTGTCATGATTAAAATATGTAGACAATCTCTGAACCGCAGGAACCGGAATTGCACGAAGCAGGATTCCGGGGAAAATCAGGATGGCTCCGGCGAAGATGATCGGCATAACGCCGGAGAAGTTCACCTTCAGCGGAATATAAGTACTGCCGCCGGTCATCTTGCTGCCGACGATCTTTTTCGCCATCTGAATCGGAATTCTGCGCTGTCCCTGATTCAGGATAACGGTAAGCGCCGTCACAACGGCGAAGACCATCAGCAGAATCAGGAGATGAACCGGACGGAAGCGTCCGCCGCCGGCAGTTGCACCGCTGATCATCATTTCATACAGTCCGGCAAGCGCCTGCGGGAGACGTTCGATAATGTTGATGGTAATGATAATCGATACACCGTTTCCGATTCCGTGTTCCGTGATCCGCTCGCCGAGCCAGACGAGGATCATCGTTCCGGCCGTGAGAATGCAGACCGACATCGCAATAAATCCGATTCCCGGATTCGTTACCAGCGGGAACGCCGGATCCGGAGCGGGGAGACCGAGATTGCTCGGGGTGGTCATGGCGACCGCCGCCATTGCGCCCTGAATCACACAGATCAGAATGGTGAGATAACGCGTATATTGATTGATTCTTCCCCGCCCGACTTCCCCTTCCCGGGAAAGCTTCTCCAGTGACGGAACCACCGGCACAAGCAGCTGCATGATGATCGAGGCGGAAATGTACGGCATGATGCCCAGTGCGCCGATGGCGAACTGCTGCAGAGCGCCGCCGCTGAAAAGATCGAACATCCCCATGAACTGCCCGGCTGCGGAATCCGCGCCGAAGTTGTCGAAGTATGTCTTCAGATTTTTCGTATCCACGCCCGGGCACGGGATGTTCGCCGCAATCCGGCAGAGAACAATCACGCCGGCCGTGAAGAAAATCTTATTTCTCAGCTCTTTGATTTTGAATGCGTTTAAGAACGCTGAAAACATCTTGGCTGTCCCCTTGTAAAAGAGTCAAACCCGGCTTCGGAGAAGCGGTCCGGCCGCGAAGCCCTTCCCTGAAGGGAAAGAGCTTCGGACTTGAACCGTCCGCTTCCGGAAGCGGACCTGCCTCGTGAATAGAACGAAGCGGGAAAAACCGTCCGAGCGGACTCAGACGGTTTCACATTTTCCGCCGGCGGCCTCAATCTTGGACTGAGCGCTTGCGGAGAACTTGTTTGCCTTCACAGTCAAAGCCTTGCTGATCTCGCCGTTTCCGAGGATCTTCAGCGGGGCTTTGGACTTTCCGATCACGCCCGCCATGCGGAGAGCGTTCTCGTCAACGACGGCTCCGGCCTCGAACAGCTCCGAAAGAGTGGAGACATTGACAACGGTGAAGACCTCCTTCACCCCGCTGTTGAATCCGCGTTTCGGGATTCTGCGGAAGGTCGGGGTCTGACCGCCCTCAAAGTGATGACGGATGGCGGCGCCGGTACGGGATTTCTGTCCCTTGTGGCCGCGGCCGGCGGTTCCGCCCCAGTTGGAACCGTCACCTCTGCCGACTCTCATCCGGCGCTTTTTGGAGCCGGGAGTCGGGGTAAGTTCGTGTAATTTCATGATCCTATTCCTTTTTATTCAGCTTTGACGAGGCCGCGTTTGAGCATAACGTCCTCTTTGGAACGCATCTGGTCGATGGCCTTGAAGGTTGCCTTGATCACGTTGGCGGGATTGCCGGAGCCGAGAGATTTCCCGAGCACATCAACAATTCCGGCGAGATCAAGCACCGCGCGCATGGCGCCGCCGGCGATGATACCGGTACCGGCCGAGGCCGGACGGAGCAGAATCTTGGAACCGCTGTACTTGGCGGTAACCGTATGCGGAATGGTGGTTCCGAACCGCGGAATGGTCACAAGATGCTTTTTCGCGGCTTCCTGCGCCTTGCGGATGGCATCGGACACTTCGTTGGCTTTGCCGTAGCCGTAACCGACTTTGCCGTTTCTGTCCCCGACGACGACGAGCGCGCCGAAGGAGAAGTTCCGGCCGCCTTTGACGACCTTGGAGCAGCGGTTGATGCTGAGGACGACTTCCTCCATCTCACCGGCGGGTGCCGCCGGCTGAACAGAAGAAAGATCGACTTCCTCGACATTGCCGCCCTGTTCGATATTCTGTTTTTCGCTTGTCATGTTCAACTCCGTTAGAACTTTAATCCGGCTTCGCGGGCGGCGTCGGCCAGCGCCTTGACTTTGCCGTGATATTTGTGACCGCTGCGGTCGAAGACCACTTCACTGATCCCGGCGGCGAGAGCTTTCTCTCCCGCGATTTTGCCGAGAGCCGCGGCGGCTTCCACGTTGCGTTTCAGATTGAGAGCCTTGAAGTCGGCTCCAAGCGTGGAGGCGGCGGCAAGGGTTTTCCCCGCTTCATCGTCGATAAACTGAACGTACATATTGTTCGCCGTCATGCTGACGCAGAGACGGGGTCTCGCAGCGGTGCCGGAGATCTTCCCGCGAACCCGGATATGACGTCTGATTCTTTTTTCCTTGGCTGTTTTCATGGATTCAAACCCTTTCCATTACGCGTTGGTCTTGCCGGGCTTGATGACAACATGCTCATCAGAGTAGCGGACGCCCTTGCCCTTGTAGGGCTCCGGCTTCTTGTAGCGTCTGATGCGTGCGGCAACCTCGCCGACGAGCTGTTTGTCCGGACCTGTCACAACAATTTTGACTCCGTCGGTCACCGTCACTTTGACGCCTTCCGGGACCGTGTACTCAATCGCGTGAGAATATCCGAGGTTGAGGGTCAGCTTGCTGCCCGCGAGCGTGGCCTTGTAACCGACTCCGACAATCTGGAGTTCCTTCGAATATCCCTTCGAAACCCCGACCACCATGTTGTGAACAAGGCTCCGGGTCAGTCCGTGCAGCGCGTTCGCGCTCTCGTCCAGACACTTCACATGAACAAGCTTCTCTTCCACTTCGACGCCGATGTTCTTCGGAATCGCGAAGGAGAGTTTCCCGAGCTTGCCCTCGACATTGACAACTCCGTCGACGACAGCAACCTTCACGTCCGGAGTGATTTCGACCGGTTTATTTCCGATTCTTGACATCTTCCATACCTCGTTTCATCACCAGACGTAGCAGAGAACTTCTCCGCCGACATTCTGTTTCTGTGCATCTTTTCCGCTGAGGACACCTTTCGGCGAGGAGAGAATCGCAATTCCCAGTCCGTCCTTGACGCGCGGAATCTCCTTGCAGCCGCAATAGAGCCGGCAGGAAGGCTTGCTTACTCTCTCCAAGCCCTCGATCACCGGACGACGCATGTAATATTTCAGTTCGATCTTCAACGTCTTCTTCACATCGCCTTCGACGCTGTACCCGGCAATGTAACCCTCTTCAAGAAGAACCTTCGCAATCGCGGCCTTCATCTTCGAAGCGGGCATGACGACTTCTTTCTGGGAAGACATTCCTGCGTTACGCAGACGTGTCAGCATATCTGATATGGGATCCTGCATACTCATTTTCTATGTCCACCTTTCACCAGCTCGCCTTGACAATGCCCGGAATCTGACCATTCAGCGCCAGCTCCCGGAAGCAAATACGGCAAAGTTTGAATTTGCGGATGTATGCGCGAGGTCTGCCGCAAGCCTGGCAACGGTTGTAGTTCCGGACCGGGAACTTGCTGCCGCGTTTCTGCTTGGCAATAAGACTTTTCTTAGCCATTTTCTATTCTCCTCTTCAGCGCACAAACGGAATTTCCAGCATCGCGAGCAGCTCTCTGGCTTCTGCATCGGTCTTCGCGCTGGTTACCATTGTTAAGTTTAATCCAAGGGGATATTTGATCTTTTCCAGATCAATCTCGGTGAAAATGGAAACATCCGGAATCCCGAGATTGTAGTTCCCGACACCGTCAAATCCCTTGGTCGGAACTCCGCGGAAGTCTCTCACACGCGGAAGAGCGTTGTGAACAAGACGATCCAGAAACTCGTACATCTTCTTGCCGCGAAGCGTGACCATCAGGCCGACCGGCATCCCGACGCGCAGCTTGAATCCTGCAACGTTCTTCTTCGCCTTGCAGACCACAGGAGCCTGTCCGGCGAGCGCCGTCAGATGCGTCCGGGCTTCCGCCATCGCATCCTTTTCCATTTTCGAGCTGATTCCCGTGCTCAGAACAATCTTCTGAAGCTTCGGAACCTGCATCACATTGGTGTATCCCAGCTTTTCTTTCAGGGCCGGAATCACTTCCTCATTGTATTTTTTCTTCATGTCAGGCATAATTGTTCTCCGATTTGTAATCAGTCTTTCTTCCTGACGTTAGAAACGTGAACCGACACCGATCTGTCCACAAGACCGCCCTTCGGGTTGGCCTGGGATTTCTTCACGGTCTTCTTGCCAAGACGCTCGGCCAGCTTTTCGGCGGAAACGCTCTGGATCTCAAGAACAACGCGATCCGTTTTCTTGATGACGGCAACAATTTTGCCGGTCTCTTTTTTCCATACGCCGCTCAGCACTTCCACCACGTCGCCTTTCTTGACGTGATAGTTCTTTGCGCATTTCTCAGAATACATTAAAGCACCTCCGGAGCAAGCGAAATGATTTTCATAAAGTTCTTGTCGCGAAGTTCGCGGGCCACAGGACCGAAAATACGGGTCCCCTTCGGGTTGTTCTGATCGTCGATCACAACCGCGGCGTTCGCGTCAAACCGCAGATAGGAACCGTCTTCCCGACGGATCTTCGCTGCCGTTCTCACAATGACGCACTTGACCACATCGCCCTTCTTCACAGCTCCGCCCGGAATCGCTTCCTTCACAGCCGCTGTAACGATGTCGCCGACCTTCGCACTGCGACGCTTCTGACCGAGCACCGTAATCACGGTAACCCGCTTCGCGCCCGAGTTGTCGGCAACCTCCATGTTTGATTGCATTTGGACCATTGCAGTAATCTCCCGCCCGCTTATTCCGCGTGGCTGATAATTTCTTCAAGGCGCCAGCGTTTCTGTTTGCTGAGAGGCCTGGTTTCGCCGATTCTGACCGTGTCGCCGACTTTCGCCTGATTCGTCTCGTCGTGCACGGCATAGCGCGTACGGACTTTTACGACCTTCTTATATTTCTTGTGCGCCGCTCTCCGCATCACTTCAACGATGATGGTCTTGTTCTGAACGTCGCTGACCACCATGCCGACTCTGTGCTTGCGGTTCCCGCGTTCCTGCGGTGCGCTGCTGGTGTTCTCATTCATGGCACAATTCCTTTATTCTCATCAGGCCTGCACAGCAGCGCCCCTGATTTTCTTTTCTGTCAAACATCTTGCGATGTCCTTGCGGATCTGGCCGATCCGGGCAGGATTCTCAAGTGTCCCCGTTTTGGACTGCTGACGGAGGGTGAAATGCTCCTTGCGCAGCTCCGCGACTTTCGCGTCGAGTTCCGCTGCCGTCAGTTCCTTGATGTCTTTCATCTTCATCGTAACGATTCTCCCATCAGACAGCATGCGTACGCATGATGAATTTGCACTTGATCGGAAGTTTCGCAGCCGCAAGGCTCATCGCCTCTTTCGCCACGTTTTCCGTGCATCCGCTGACCTCGAAGAGCATTCTTCCAGGCTTCACAGGAGCAACCCAGTACTCCACGTTGCCTTTTCCTTTGCCCATTCGAACCTCAAGCGGCTTCTTCGTGTACGGCTTGTAGGGGAACACCCGGATCCAAATTTTACCGCGCCGTTTCATGTGACGGGTGATCGCCACACGGGCGGCTTCTATCTGATTCGCAGTCAGGTAGGTGCGCTCAAGAGTCTGGAGCCCGTATTCGCCGAAATCGAGCTCATTGCATCTCTGCGAAAGACCCCTGTTGTTACCGCGCTGAACCTTTCTGTGCTTTACTCTTTTTGGCATTAACGGCATTTTGCATTTCCTCCGTTGGCTCTTTATGACAAATCCACACCTTCACGCCGATCTTTCCTGCGGTCGTGTTGGCCTCGGTGAACCCATAATCAATATGGGCCTTCAACGTGTGGAGGGGCGTTCTTCCCTCCTTGTACTGCTCGGTACGGGCGAGTTCCGCTCCGCCGAGACGCCCGGCACAGTGAATCTTGATGCCTTCCGCGCCCAGTTCCATCGCAACCTGAATCGCCTTCTTCATCGCGCGGCGGAAACCGATACGCCGTTCCAGCTGCTGGGCAACACTTTCCGCAACCAGCTGCGCGTTCGTTTCCGGCTGCTTGATCTCCACAACTTCCAGAATCAGCTCTTCGTTGTGGGCGAGCAGTTTCGCAACGCTGGCTTTCAGCGTATCCAGCTCCGCACCTTTGCGGCCGATCAGAATGCCGGGACGCGCCGCGTAGATCGTCACGCGGACCCGGGTCCCGTAACGCTCAATCAGAATCTTGGAAATCGCGGCATTGTTGAAATTCTTTTTGATGTAAGAACGAATCTTGAGATCTTCATGAAGCCAATCACCGAAGTTGTTCTTATTGTCTTTCCGTGCAAACCAATGAGAACTCCAGTTCTTGTTCAGAGCCAATCTCAGCCCAATAGGATTAACCTTCTGACCCACTATCAGACCCTTCCTTATTTCTCGTCCGTCAGAACCACCGTGAAGTGGCTCGTACGTTTCCTGATTCTGCCGGCCATACCACGCGCTTTCGGACGGAATCTTCTCAGCATCGGGCCCGGATTGGCTACCGCTTCCTTAACAGTGAGGGATTCTCTCTTGAGCTCGTAGTTGTTTTCGGCGTTTGCCAGCGCGCTTCTCAGGGTCTTCCCGAAAAGTCTCGCTGCCTTTCTCGGACTCAACTCCACCATCGCAAGCGCATCGACGACCTTCTTCCCCTGAATCGTGCGGGAAAAGTCAGACGCCTTCTGCGGAGAAATGTGGACGTATTTTGTCATCGCCCGAACTTCCATTCTACTTCTCTCATTTCTGTTGTTGTTTTTTGTTTATACTCTTTGAGGAATTCCGTTGAATTCCTCCTTCTTCCATCTTCATCCGTCACCCGATCCTGCGATCACCGGTTCACCGCCCGGACCTCCATGCCCGGCGCCAGATCCCGGAAACTGCCTTCCGTCACAATCGCAGCACTGGTGAAATTCCGCATTGCAATGACCTTCATCGCAACCTTTCCGGTCCTCAGAACCAGCCCCATCCGGACCCCGTTCCGATACCCCGCCGACAGAATCACAAGTTCCGGCTTCTCGTTCAGTTCATAGATCCGGCAGCTCTCCAGTTTTTCCGGAGGCACCGCAGGTTTCGCCAGCAGAGCGGCCTTCATCGCATACTCTTTCAGAGTTTCGAGCTTCAGGCGCATCCGCGCTGCTTCGATCGGATTCGACACATTTTCGGACAGGACGGCATTCGTCTCTTCGCAATATCTCAGCACTTCCACCGAGAGCCGCCCGATTGCTTCTGCACATTCTTTCAAATCGGCTTCCAGTTCCATCTCCCTGGCGCCCATATACACCGGTTCAAGGGTTTCGATGGTCCCGGCGGCGCTCTTTTCCAGTCGCTTCAGTCGTCCGGCCTGCGTCGAATACTTGTCGAGTGTTTCAATCAGCTCCTTGCGAAGCACGCTTCCCTCTTCCTGGGAACCGGCTTTCAAACGCCCGTTCGTCATCCGAAGCTCGGCGTTCTCCTGCTTCAGACGATCAATTTCCGCCTGAAGTTTCGCAATTTTTCTGTTGCTGTCATAATCCTCCGCCCGCAATCCGGGCAGAAAGATTCCGCACAGAGTCAATAATATAACTCCGACTCGGAGAAAATTCCAATTTTTTTTCAATTTTTTTTCTCTTTTCGCCATTCCGTCCGGAGAATCTCCCTCTTCGATTCTTCTACAATACCACAGAAAGAAACGATTTGCAAGTCTTCGCCGGAGAAAACGGGATCGGAGTCTTTTACTTCATTCCGCTCTCTTCGCAGAGCCGGCGGAAAAAATCGTGCATGAACGCCGCACGTTCCTCTGCCGCGGCGCGGCCGGCGTCCGTCAGCATCCGTCCGGGAACGTCGCGGAGTTTGACCAGGTACTCCCGGTAGGCGGAGTCCTCCCGGCCGTATTCACTCCCCGCCAGTGCCTCCTCCGACGTGTTGTGCAGACGCGCTCCGACTCGCCCCGCAAAATGAAACGCCCGGCCGATCCCCACGGCACCGATCGAATCCAGTTTATCCGCATCGTACACCAGTTTATCTATCTGCGTCTCCGGACGGTCTTTTCCCCGGTAGCGGTGGCGGCGGACCGCGTCGGCGACGATTCCGATCAGCCGTTCATCTCCGCATCCGCACTCCCGGAGAATCCCGGCCGCCTTTCCGCTCCCCGCCTGCGCATGACAGATCCGTCCTTCCGACTGCAGCTCCTCCGGACGGGCCACATCATGCAGCAGCGCCGCAAGCGACACCGCCAGAAACGATTCCGAATCCGATTCCTCCAGCTCCCGGCGCGCGAGAAGGAGCGCATTCCGAAGGACCCGTTCCGTATGATCGAAATCATGGCAGCCGGGAGCATTGCTCAGTTCGGCGCGCACCCGTTCCTCGATCCGCCGCAGTAATTCTTCGCTGTTGATCGGCATCACAAAAAAGACGGCTGTGAAGCCGTCTTCTCCTTTTTCTTCATTCCGGCCGGAACCGGATGTTTATTTCTGTTTTCCATCCGTTTCCGCCGCGGGCGCAGCTTCCGTTTCCGGGACTCCGGCCTCGTGGGTCTCGACGCTCTTGGGCAGTTCATAGGAGCTGGAGTGGCGGTCTTTCGGAATCACCGTCAGCCACTGGCCGCCGCCGATATCCACGACCTTGTAGCGTTTGGCATCCTCTTCGCGGTCGTACCCGATCGTCGTATTGCGCGGGATCAGGTTATGCTTGTCGATGATCGCGTTGCGGATCCGGCAGTGTTCCCCGACGTCAACATCGTTCAGCAGAATGCTGTTATGCACGGTCGCATAGCTGTGGACGTACACCGAATTGAAAAGAACGGAGTTCGTGACCGTGCTTCCCGAAACGATGCAGCCGTCGCAGACGATGGAGTTGATCGCCTTCCCGATCCGCGGAAGCCCGAACGTATCCACATCCTCGTTATGCACGAATTTTGCCGGGGGAAGACTGAAGTGATAGTTGTAGATCGGCCATTTGTCATTGTAGAGATCCAGCTGCGGCTGGGTCGAGCGGAGGTCCATATTGGCCTCGAAATACGCCTTCAGCGTGCCAACATCCCGCCAGTAGGGTTTTTCCGTGATCGCCTGCCCCGGGATCTTGTTGGAGTAGAAGTTATAAGCGTACAGGCGTTTTGTTCCCACCAGACTCGGAATGATATCCTTGCCGAAATCGTGGGAGCTGCCCTTCTGTTCGTAGTCATTCTTGAGCAGAGCGAGCATATCGTTCGAATTGAAGATATAGTTGCCCATGGAGGCGAGCGCCATGTTCTTGTCGTTCGGAAGGGGAGTCGGATCCTTGGGCTTCTCCTGGAAGCCGACGATCCGCCAGTCCTTGTCCACCTGGATGATTCCGAACTGGCTGGCTTCGCTGATCGGGACCGGGATGGCGGCCACGGTTGCAATGGCATTATGGCAGCAGTGGAAATCGACCATCTGGCTGATATCCATCTTATAGATATGATCTCCGCCGAACACCGCCACATGATCGGGTTTGAAGTCTTCGATCAGCGCCATATTCTGGTAGATGGCGTCCGCGGTGCCGCGGTACCAGGTGCGGTCCTGGGTCTGCATCTGTGCGGGGACCGGAATGATGAAGCTGCCGCGGACCTGTGTCGAGGAGATGTTCCAGCCGTTGATGATGTGTTCCATCAGACTCTGCGACTTGAACTGTGTCAGAACAAAAATGCTGTTGATTCCGCTGTTCACGAAATTGCTCAGGACAAAGTCGATGATGCGGTATTTCCCTCCGAACGGAACGGCGGGTTTGGCCCGCTGATCGGTCAGGGGGGCAAGTCTGGTTCCTTCTCCGCCGGCAAGAATCATTCCAAGAACTGATGTTCTCATTCGTCACTCTCCTTTTGCATGCGATTGATGATCCCTCTTTATACAATACAGAGGTATTTCAAAAAAACAACAGAAAAAGATGTGAAAAAAACTGTTTTTTTATAAAAATCCGGTTAAATCCCCATCGAAACACGGTCCCCGCGTTCTTCCGCCTCCGTCTCCGGGCGGATTCGGGAAATTCGCGGAAGGAAAACTTGAAAGAGACTCGGTCGTCCGCTATATTTCTCTGACGGCACGGGAAAACGGTCAGAACCGGGAGATGCAGAGAACCGGAGGAATAGGGGAAAATGAAAAAAATTCTGCTGAAGGATCTTGCGGAAGAGCTGGGAATTTCCATCTCCCAGGTGTCGCGCGCGCTGAATCAGAAGGCCGATGTGGCGCCGGAGATCCGCGCACGGGCTCTCGAACTCGCACGGAAAAGAAACTACCGGAACTTTTCCGGAAAACACCGGAAAGCCATCGCCGTCATTCTTCCCCGCTTCAACGAATTCTATGGAGCGATCCTCAACGAAATTCTGATCCAGGGGAAAAAGCGCGGATGGAAAATTGTCATCATCCCCAGCCAGAACATTGAACTTCTCAACGACCAGCTTTTCGACGGTGCGCTCATGATCTCCGGCGAACCCATCGCCATGAAATGGCACGAACGCTATAACATTCCGCTGGTGGTCATCAACAATTTCGGATCGGCACTGAACCGCATCTGCTCTGTTTTCCCCGACGCCGACGGCGAAGTCCGCGCCGCGATGGAGCATTTCATCGCTCTCGGACACACCCGCATCGCCCGGATCCGCGGACACGGTTCGAACGCAACGGAACAGGAGCTTCAGCGCGGACTCGACGAACTCTACCGCATTGCCGACCTTCACGGAATCCGGGATTCCGTCCGCAACTGCTGCGGAGCCACCCTCGATGAAAAAATCCGCCATGTCCTCGCCCTGATCCGGGAGGGATTCACCGCATTCCTCGTGGTCATCAGCGACGAAGCCCCGATCCTGCTTGACGCCATCCGGAAGAGCGGGAAACGCGTCCCGGAAGAGATTTCCATCATCACCTATGAATCTCCGCCGGTTTCCGCGTTCCAGACACCCCCTCTGACCACGCTGGAATTCAATTATCCGCGTCTGGTCTCCTGTGCGCTCCACCAGCTCGGATTTGAAATGAACGGCAAGGAAAGCGCCTCTCAGATTCTTGTTCCCGTCCGCATGAACCTCCGGGGCAGCACAGCGCCCCGGATTTCAAAATCATAAGAACAGACGCAGGACCGGAGATCGCTCTGCGCATCAGAGCCATGCACCCAGAGCAGTCAGGCGGTTCCGGACTTCAACTCCGTCGAGTTCCGAGGAAGAGATTCCCCTCCGGCAAGCCATTGCGGCGGCAAGCCCGGCAGCCTGTCCGACACTGCACGCGGGCGGCATGACCCGGGAACTCGCATGGAGTTCGTGGGATACGGAAATCGGACGGCCCGCGATGGTCAGATTGTCGACATCCGCCGCGACGATGCACCCGAACGGAATCTCGTAATATTCGCTTTTCGGCATAAAGACACACGACGTTCCGGAGCCGGTCACGCTGTGAATGTCAATCGGGTAGTTGCATCGGGCGATCGCATCCGGGAATTTGCTCCGCCGGAGAAAATCCTCCTGCGTAAGATAGGCGCGTCCTCTGATACGGCGGCTTTCGCGGACTCCGATTTCCGACGCCATCGAGTGGATCATGGCATGTTCGAAGCCGGGAACTTCGGAACGGAGCCAGTTCACGAACTGGCGCATCTGGCGGCGCCCTTCCAGTTCGGCTTCGGATCTTTCCAGAGCGTCGATCGCGGATTTGCCGAGAACGCGTGTCGTGTTGAAATGGAAAATATCGTCGTCGTAATAACCGAACATCAGGACATTTTCGCGTTTGCACTCAATCCGGCCATCCTCGCGGGCTTTGAGATAGAGTTCCTGCATCTTCCGGTTGTTCATTGCGGACCTGTCCACATGGGAGAGCTTGAAACAGAGGGTCATCGGCTGACAGAGTCCGTGGGCGGTATCTCCGAATTCAAAACGGCATCCCGCCAGCGCGGCAAGATCGCCGTCGCCGCTGGCATCGACAAAATTTTTCGCACGAATGGCGACAAATCCCGATTTCGTATGAAACACGCCGTACCGGATTTCCCGATTCTCCACGGAGACCGCCACAAGCCGGAAATGGTAGAACAGTTTCACTCCCGCCTCCAGACAGAGATCCTCCATCGCCAGCGAAATCAGATCCTTCGAGACCATGAAACGGGAACTGTTCCAGTCCGTATCGGAGGCGGATGGCCGCAGATCTTCCGGCAGATAGCTCCACAGGCGCTCCATCAGTTCGGTATACACAGGCTGATCCATCGACACGCCGTGTTCCAGCTTTCCGTCGGCGGCGTAATGATTGATCATCATGGGTGTGACCTCGCCGAACGCGGCGGTTCCGCCCATACAGCCGTGCTGTTCCGCCAGGACCGTGACCGCCCCCTCGCGCGCCGACATCACCGCCGCGCCGACGCCTCCGGGTCCGCCCCCCACAACCAGAACATCCGCTTCCGCAACAACCGGAATCTCCTTCTCCAGCGAGAACTGTACCGTTTTCATTCCGTCTTCCGCTCCTTTTCTCCATCTTGGAATTTCATCGGATTTTTCCTGCCGGATCCTATTATACTGCCGATTCCGGGAAAAAGATAGATCCGATTCAGCTGTTTTTCTTGCATTTCATGCTGATAATGCTATTTTTTTACCGGAAAGGATTGTATTTCATGTTGAAAGTCCCGGAACAGGCGATTCAGTGCTTTGAAGAATTGACAGAGACCAGGGTCTCCTGCTATGTGCATACGCCGATCTTCACGCAGGCGCTGAAGTACAGGATCCACAACAACCGGACCTGCAGCGAGGTCAAACAGAACTTCGGGGCGATGTGTACCAGCTTCGACTGTCTCGGATTCTGCCGGGACGCATGGAAAATCCCGGAAGGATGCGTCAAGCTCTGCCATGCGGGAATTCTGGAATGGGTGTTTCCGGTGATGCGGGACGGCAAACTGCTCTGTCTTCTGACGGCGGGAATCCGCCGGCCGCCCGAAAAGGGAATCCCTCCCGAACTGCTTCCGATCACAGCGCAGGAACGGGTTCATCCGCCGGATCTTTCTCCGGTGCGCCGGGCATCGCAGGAGGAGCTGTTCCGGACGCTGGAGGCGCTCCGTCAGCTCGGGGCAAGACTGCTCCTCTGGTATGAAAAAATGATCCGCGACGATTTTCCACCGTCCGATCTCTCCCGCGAAGACCGGATCCGCCTCCTCATCAACCGGGAGGCTTCCAAACAGATGACGCTGAAAAAACTTGCAGGGGAAATTCATCTGAGTCCGAGCCGGACGGCACACCTTGTCCGGGAAACCACCGGGGAAAGTTTTTCGGACCTTCTGATGAGAAACCGTCTGGAATATGCCGCCGATCTTCTGAAAAACACGATCCGCCCGGTTTCGGCAATCGCTTTTGACTGCGGCTTCGGTTCCGCCGCGAATTTCCACCGGATGTTCCGGAAATACTACGGGATCACACCGCTGGCCTGCCGCAGAAGTCTCTCCCGTCCGCTGTTCCGGAAGGCCGGCAGACCGGCACCCTCCGGAGAAAAAGGAGTCCGGACTCCGCCGGATTCATGAATCCGGAACTGCCGCGGACGGGAGGTCCTGGCAGACCCCCCAAAAAAAACGGAACTCCCGCACATCGCAGGAATTCCGTTTGCGTCGAATCCCCTCCCCCGGGAAGACCGGTTCAGGGATGTCAAATGCGGATCGGCTCGCCGGTTCCGGCAGACTTGTAGACCGCGTCCAGGATCTGCATGACCGTCACGCCCTCTTCCGGCTGGACCAGGAAGGGGGTGTTGTCCCGGACAGCATCGACAAAGAGCTGGAACGCGCTCGGGACGGAGTGGGCCGTGTGCATCTTGCTGTCAAAGGCGCGTCCCGCGATTTCGGAGTAATATTCGACCTCGTAGGTGTAGCCCTCGTTCAGGTTGTACTGATACATGCCGCCCTTGTCGCCGAGCAGACGGATGGTCTGCAGTTCGTTCTCCCGGATATTGCTTGCCCAGGAGGCGTCCAGTTCCAGCGTGCTGCCGTTTTCGAATTTGATCATTGCGCACGCGAGATCTTCCACGGTGTAGTGCAGCCCCTGCTGTTCCGCAAGGCGCGGACCGAATTTGTCATAGGTGCTCGCCATGACCCAGGCCGGCTTCGGATATCCCATCAGCCAGAGCGCAAGGTCGAGACGGTGTACGCCGAGATCAATCAGCGGTCCGCCTCCGGACTGCGCCTTGTCATAAAACCACGATCCCATCGGAGAACCGGATCCGGTGTTGAAATTGTTGGCGGCCAGTCCGGGAATTCCACGGCGGCGGAACCAGACACTCCGGGCATAATAGATATTGCCGAGCGCCCCTTCCTCAATCATCGCCTTCATCGCACGGGACTGCGGATTGAAGCGGTAGGAGAAGTCGATGCCCAGTTTTTTTCCGCAGCGTTTTGCGGTGTCAAGCATCTCCTGCGCCTCCTGCGCGTTCATTGCCATCGGCTTTTCGCAGAGGACGTTGGCACCAGCCTCCAGTCCGGCGATCGTCAGCTCCCTGTGCTGGTTGTTGGGAACGGCGACCGAGAGGATGTCGAGCTTCTCGTTCCGGATCATATCAATGCCTTCGTGATAGACCTTTCCCTGGAAATCCGGCCATTTTTCCGGAAGGAGCGCACGGCGGTCCTCCCGGCGGTCTGCGATTGCCACCACCTCGACGTCGGGATGCGCAAGATATCCGGCAAGATGCCCTCCGCCCATTCCCAGTCCGATAACTCCCGCTCTCAGCAGTTCGCCCATATCACTTTTCTCCTTTTCCGTTTCCGATTGTTTCCAGCGGCTCGACCATTCGGCAGCCGGCAGGAATGTTGACGCGGGCCGCGGTCCATTTTGCGGCGTTGACCAGCACTTTCTGGACCGTCGGATCGTAGAAGATCGGGAACGTTTCGTGGCCGGGAGCGAAATAGAAGATGCGTCCGTTGCCGCGGGTGAAGGTCACGCCGCTGCGGAAGACCTCTCCGCCCTCGTACCAGGTGATGAAGACCGTGTCGTCCGGACGGGGAATGTCAAAGCGTTCCCCGTACATTTCGGTGTGCGGAAGTTCAAAATACTCGGGAAGACCGGATGCGATCGGATGGGAGGGTTCCACAACCCAGACCCGCTCCCGCTCACCGACCTCGCGCCAGCGGAGATCCGCGGTCGTTCCGAGCATCCGCATGAAGATCTTGGATTTATGGCCGGAGTGAAGGACCACGAGTCCCATTCCGGAAAGAATGCGTTTCTGAATCCGGTCGACGATCTCGTCGCGGACCGCTCCGTGTGCGCAGTGGCCCCACCAGAACAGAACATCGGTGTTGTCGAGAACCTCCTGCGAAAGACCGTGATCCGGTTCTTCCAGCGTTGCCGTGCGGACTTCAAAATCACCTTCCGCGGACAGAAAATCCGCAATTGCCTGATGAATTCCCTTCGGATAGACGGCCGCCACCGCGGGGCTCTCCTTCTCATGACGGAACTCATTCCATACTGTGCCCCTGATCTTCTTGTTCATGACATCCATCCTTCCTTTTCGTGACTGAAAAAAACCTCCATATTGTTAATATAGACGCTTGAAAAATCGCGTCAAGAATGTAATAGTACACAATATGTGATAAAAACATTACACTTTGTGAGCGGCAATATGAGGCTATGGCAAGTACGTTTCCAGATTTTGAAACCGATCGAATCCCTTCCCATTCCCGATGAAATCGTTCTGGAAATCCAGAACTCACCGTCCTACCATCTGGAGGGCGCAAAACGCCAGGTGGAGGAGGGGTGCGCGCAAATCGTAACCACCATCTCGGGAGAAGGCGCCTTCCGCTGCGGGAATGAGATCACCCGCCTGACGCCGGGAAAAACCTTCCTGGCAAAACTCAACGATCCGGAGACGGCGTACTATTATCCCGGTCACGCCTCCGAACCCTGGATCTTCCTCTGGATCTCCTTCTACGGGAAATACATGGAGGAGATGGTCAACGATCTCAACGCCCGCTACGGATACACCTTCGATCTGCCGCTTGACAAGGGATTTGTCAAACACCTGGAATCCTACAAGAGTCAGGACAACACATTCCAGTTCCTCACGCCGACCGCGGGATCAAAAATCGTCTTCGACGCGCTCGCCATCTTCGGAGAAAACATCGAATACAAGGAGAGTTTCTCCCCGAAGGCGGAACTGGTCCGCTCCGCACAGGAGCTGATCTCCGCAAATCTGGAACGGGAACTGGACATTGCGGCGATCGCGGAAAAACTGCATGTCTCGCGCGAGCATCTGACACGGGTCTTCCGGGCACAGACAGGAATCACGCCGGGCGCCTTCGCCACCGATGAACGCATGAGAGTCGCCCGCCGGCTTCTCCGTGACAACTCCCTGACCTGCAAGGAGATCGGAGAACGGCTCGGATATGTCTCCGCAACGAGCTTCGCGCGCGCGTTCAAAAACTACCACCGCTGCAGCCCCGACAGCTATAAAAACCGGAAAGGAGGAGAGGTATGACACTCAGACTGACCGGAGTCCTTCTTCTTCTCGGAGCGGTTCTCGCCGTTCCCTTTCTCTTCCGTCCCTCCGGCCCGAAAGCCGGGACCCCGGCGGAGGAGACGGAGCGTCTCGTGATCCTCACCCCGCACAACGAAACCATCAAGACCGAATGGGAACAGGCATTCCGCAAACATTACCGGAAAAAATACGGAAAGGAGATCATTCTCGACTACCGCGCACCCGGCGGAACCTCCGACATCATGCGCTATATCGCAGACCGCTATCAGACCGAATTCCGCCGTTACTGCGAAACACACGGCCTCCCCTGGAACGAGCGGACCGCAGCCGCATTCTCCCGCGATCCGAAACCCGATGCGCCGGAAGAAGCCAGGGCCGCCCGCAAAGCCTTCCTGAATTCCGATGTCTCCATCGGGGTTGATCTGATGGCGGGCGGAGGCGTGTTCGAACTGGGCCGCAACGCCGCGGCCGGATTCGCGGTCGACGCGGGCATCCGGAAAAAACATCCCGAACTGCTCCGCGAGGAAATCATCCCCCAGTCGTTCGGAGGGGAACTGCTGTACGATCCGGAAGGACGATACTACGGACTTTGTCTTTCCACATTCGGAATCTGCTACAACACCGACCGTCTGAAGGAACTCAAGGATAAGACTCCGCCCCGCCGCTGGGCGGATCTGGCCGAGCCGCGCTTCTTCAACCGGATCGTCATCGGCGATCCGGGGAAATCCGGTTCGATCAACAAATGTTTCGAGGTGATGATCCAGCAGAAGATGGCGGAACGCAACTCGCCGGAACAGGGATGGCGGGATGGACTCAACCTCATCAAACGGATTGTCGCCAATGCGTCCACCGTCACGGACAGCGCGGGAAAGGTCACGCGGGACGTTGCGTCCGGCGCCGCCGCGGCCGGCATGGCGATCGACACCTACGGACTCACCGAACGGGAATGGAGCGGAATCCAGTTCCGCGGTGAACCTCATTTCAACTATGTCGCACCGGAAGGCGGCACGGCGGTCTCTCCCGATCCAATTCAGCTGCTGCGCGGAGCGCCGAACAAACGCGCCGCAGTGGAGCTGATCGCGTTCCTGCTCTCTCCGGAAGGGCAGAAACTCCTCTGCTTCAAGCCCGGGACGCCGGGCGGTCCTGTAAAAAGCGCGCTGCGCCGTCCGCCGATCCGCCGCGATCTCTATGCGCCGGAATATGAAAAATACCGTTCCGATCCCGACTACAATCCCTATGCTTCGGGCTCGTCGTTCACCTATCACCCGGAGTGGACCGGCCGCTACTATACGCTCCTGCGGGTGCTGCTGAACACCATCATGCTGGACTGCCGGGAGGAGCTTCGCGACGCATGGAAAGCGATCATCGACGCGGGCGGACCCGAAGCGGTCCCCGAAGCCATGGCGTATTTCAACCGTCTCCCCTTTGAATACAAGGATGCCGACGCGGCCGTCCGGAGTCTCCGCCGGAGCGAAACGCGCTCGGCGGTCGACATTGCCCGGACCAAGCGGGAGTGGCGCGACACCATGCGGGCCAACTATCGGAAAGCCGCGGAACTGGCAAGAAAGAAAGGAACCGGAAAATGAAACTCTTCCGCTGGATATTTGCTCTTCTGATTACGGTTTTTCTGTTTCTGTTTCTTCTGCTTCCGATCTACACGGTCGTGGCGGAAGGGCTGAACCCGGCGCTGATCCGGGAAGTCTTTTCCAACTTCATCTATCTGGAGGGACTGCTGAACTCCTTCAAGATTGCGGCGGTCACGACATTTCTTGTGTTTCTGATTGCGCTTCCGATGGCGTTTTTGTACGACGCCTACGATTTTCCGGGAAAAGGGATCACCAATCTTGCGGCGATGATCCCGATGATCCTGCCGCCCTTTGTCGGGGCGCTCGGATTCCAGCAGATTCTCGGGCACTACGGAGTGCTGAACACGATTCTGGTCTCCTGGGGATGTGACCGGATTGATTTTCTGGGCGGAGAGGGACGGTTCTGGTCGATCTGCCTGATCGAAGCGCTTCACCTGTATCCGATTCTTTATTTGAATCTGGTGTCGTCGCTGGGGAATATTGATCCGGCGATGCGGGAGGCGGCGCGGAACATCGGCGCGGGATTCTTCCGGAGATTTTTCCGGATCACGCTGCCGCTGCTGAAGCCGGGAATTCTCGCGGGAGGAAGCATCGTTCTGATCTGGAGCTTCACGGAGCTCGGAACGCCGCTGATGTTCGGCTACAACCGCGTGACGCCGGTCCAGATTCTCAACGGACTGACCGAGCTGGAAACCAATCCGGAACCGTATGCACTCGTGACGGTGATGCTGATTCTCTCCTCGCTGATGTATCTGCTGGCGAAAGGAATTCTCCGGACGGCGGCGGGAACGTCGGTGAAAGGATCGGTGCAGGGAGCGCCGGCGCAGCTCTCCGGAATCCGCGGATTCCTGCCGCATCTCTTCTTTATCCCGGTGACACTGCTGGCGGCGCTGCCCCATATCGCGCTGGTGCTGACCGCGTTCTCGCTGAACTGGTACGGGACGCTTCTTCCGGAGCACTGGTCGCTGCTGAATTTTGAAAACGCACTGACAAACAAACTGGTGGTGCCGAGCATTCTGAACAGTCTGCGTTACTCGTCGCTGGCGATGCTGGCGGCGCTGGCGGCGGGACTGCTGATCGCGCTGATCGTCCAGCGGTGGAAACTGCCGTTCGCATGGATTCTCGACGCACTGGGCATGCTGCCGCTGGCCGTGCCGGGAATCGTGGTGGCGTTCGGCTATCTGGGAATGTCGGTGGAGTACCGCTGGGCGGCGGAGATCTTCAATCCGCAGGACAATCCTCTGTGGCTGCTCTCCATCGCATATGCGGTCCGGCGCCTGCCGTATGTGCTCCGTTCGGTGAGCGCGGGACTCGAACAGACGCCGCAGGAACTGGAGGAAGCCGCCCGGACCTTCGGAGCCGGACCCGTCCGCACGCTCCGGAAGATCACTCTTCCGCTGATCGCGGCAAATCTGCTGGTGGGAGCGCTGTTCGCATTCAGCTTCTCGATGCTGGAAGTTTCGGACTCGCTGATTCTCGCGCAGAAGGCGGACTATTTCCCGATCACGCGGGCGATTTTCGATCTTTCGCAGATTCTCGGATCCGGCCCCTTCACGGCATGTGCGTTCGGAGTCTGGACGATGGTGTTCCTCGCATCGACTCTGGCGGCGGCAGGCGTGATCCTCGGGAGGAAAATCGGCTCCGTCTTCCGGATCTGATGCCGGACGGAGATTCGTCGGGAAATCCACGTTGTTTTTCTGCAATCCTGTGCTATATTGCTCCCTGATAAAATCAACAACACAGGCGGAAGGAGACCGATCATGGCTTTATGGGGCGGAAGATTTTCCGAGAACGCGGCGAAAAGCGTTCAGGATTTTACAGAATCAATCTCGTTTGACAAACGACTCTACCGGCACGACATCGCGGGGAGCAAAGCCCATGCAGCCATGCTCGGAGCCACCGGCATCATTCCGCAGAAGTCCGCGGAGGAGATCATCGCGCATCTGGACAAGGTCCGGGAGATGATCGAACAGGGAAAGATCCGGTACGACGTTGCGCTGGAAGATATCCACATGCACGTCGAAACCGAACTGATCCGCCTTCTCGGGGACGAGGGGGCGCGCGTTCACAGCGCCCGCAGCCGGAACGATCAGGTGGCGCTCGACACCCGGCTCTATCTGCGCGACGAGATTCTTGAAATCATCGACGGAATCCGGCATCTCCAGCGTGCGCTTCTCGGCCAGGCGGAAACCAATAAACGCACGATTCTCCCCGGCTTCACCCATCTTCAGCACGCGCAGCCGGTGCTGTTCGCGCATCATCTTCTGGCGTATGTGGAGCAGTTCGACCGCGACATCGGACGGCTGACCGACTGCCGGACCCGTCTGAATGTGATGCCGCTCGGATCCGGGGCGCTCGCCGGATCAACCCTTCCGATCGACCGGGAATTCGTCCGCAAGGCGCTGGATTTCCCCGCCTGCACGCGGAACAGCATGGACTCCGTGGCGGATCGCGATTTCGCCTGCGAACTGCTCGCGGCACTGGCGATTTTCTCCATGCACATTTCCCGTCTTTCGGAAGACATCATTCTGTGGATGTCGCAGGAATTCCGCTTTGTGGAGCTGTCCGATGCGTTCTGCACCGGTTCCAGTCTGATGCCGCAGAAGAAGAATCCGGACATCGCGGAGATCTCGCGGGGGAAAACCGGCCGCATGTACGGCAATCTGACCGCCATGCTGACCATCTGCAAAGGGCTGCCGATGACCTACAACCGCGATCTTCAGGAGGACAAGGAACCGCTGTTCGATTCCATTGATACAGCGAAAGGAATTCTTTCCGTCTATCCGGCGATGATCGCCACGATGAAGACCAATCCCGACCGGATGCTGGAAGCGGCCTCCGATCCGGGGCTGATGGCGACCGATCTGGCGGAGGCGCTGGTTCGCAAGGGAGTCCCCTTCCGCCATGCGCATCACAAAGTCGGCGCGCTGGTCCGCTACTGCGCGGAGCACGGAAAGGAGATGAATGCTCTTTCCGCCGGGGAGATGCGGAACGTCATTCCGGAAGCGGATGAATCCATGCTGAAACTCTTTTCCCCAGTCTCCGCGGTGACGCTGCGCAAATCCTACGGAGGAACCGGATATGAACAGGTGGCCTCCCAGCTCGCATACTGGAAAGAGAAACTCGGAGAGTAAGAGCCGATGAAATTCCGTGCGTTGACCGTTCTGTTCGCCGTTCTGCTTTCCCCGCTGCTTCTCCGCGCCGCCGGAGAACGGGGGGAAACGCTCTACGAACGCCGGAGCGCCCGGGAAAGCTATGTGGATGAGGAAACCGGCGTGACCCTGCCTCCGCGGATCGGACGATTCCAAAAAACGGAAGTGGTGAAAAATTTCAATCCGCTGATCGGAACAGTTGTCCGCTATTCCGATCCGGACGGGAACTGCGCGGATGTCTATATCTATTCCCTGAGCGGCGCCGGACGGGTCATCTCCGCGGAAGAGGCGCTGGACCATTTCCGGACCATCCGCCGCGCCATCGTCAGTCTTCCCCGGAAGAGCACTCAGGTTTCGGAGGTGCTTCCTCTGGAGGAGAAGGCTCTGAACGAGCCGCCGAACATCCGCGGACGCTGTGCCTCATTCCGGATCAAAATCGCAGGAGATTTCCGGACCTCCGATCTTGCGGTCTTCCCGTTCGGGTCAAAAATCATCAAGCTGCGCATTTCCTCTTCGCCCTATGCGCCGAAGGATGAGGATCTCTCCTACTTCACCAAAGCGGTGTGCGCAGCGTTCAATGCGGTCAAGTAAGGTTCCGGAACCGGAACCGGATGTTCGTTTTGTATAAAAAGTTGTTTGCTTCCTATATTTGAAAATCCTGTTCGGGGAGTATATTTTCCTCAGTTCCGAAATGTTTCGGGGCGAAAAAAAACAAAAAAAAGGATCAGGAAACATGAAACAGTCGCAACTGGGAGCGCAGCTTTTCAGCTTCCGCGAATTCATCAAAACACCGGAAGAGGTCCGCAGCACACTGCGGGAAATCAGAAAAATGGGATATGAGGCGGTTCAGCTTTCCAGCTCAATTGCTCCTATGCCGAATGCGGAGCTTTCCGCGATGCTGAAGGAGAATAGACTCTATACGTGTTCCAGTCACGATCCGGCGGACCGGATTCTGGAAGCGCCGGATGCGGTCGGCGAACGTCTCCGGGAACTCGAATGCCCGCATTGCGCTGTTCCGTTTCCGCCGTACACGTTTCCGGCGTCGGAGGAGGAGGTAATCCATCTGGCGGAGAAGATCAACAGCTCCGCGCGGGTTCTCCGCAAATACGGAGTCACCCTTTCCTACCACAACCACAGTCATGAGTTCCAGCAGTTCAACGGGAAGCGGATGCTCGACATCATCTACGCGAACGCGCCGGACATTCAGGCGGAACTCGACACCTTCTGGGTGCAGCGCGGCGGAGGGAATCCCGAACGCTGGATCCTCCGGTTCCCCGGCCGGACCGATGTTCTCCATATCAAGGATTACGGCATCGAGCCGCCGAACGAGATCGTCATGCGGCCGATCGGCGACGGAAATCTGGACTGGAAGAATCTCTTCGCCGCCGCCGAACAGTGCGGGGTGAAATACTATGTGGTGGAGCATGACGGGAACTGTCCCGATCCGTTCGATTCCTTCCGCAGGAGCGCGGAGTTCCTGCGGAAGAATTATATCCGCTGAATGACAGGAAGGAACTGCTGCAATGAGAAAAATCAAAGTCACCATCTGGAATGAGTTCGTTCACGAACAGAGCGAGGGAAAGCTCGGAGACTACATCCGGAAGATTTATCCGAAAGGGATCCATGCGGTCCTTCAGGAAGCGCTTCAGGCAGAGGATCTGGAAATCCGCACGGCCACGCTCGACATGCCGGAACAGGGGCTTCCCGACGCTCTGCTCAACGATACCGATGTGCTGCTCTGGTGGGGACACTGCGCCCACGGGAAGGTGGAGGATGCTCTGGTGGACCGCATCCAGTTCCGAGTTCTGCACGGAATGGGTCTGATCGTTCTGCACTCCGGACACATGTCGAAGATCTTCCGCCGGATGATGGGAACTGCGTGCCGTCTGCACTGGCGCGAAGTCGGAGAGAAGGAACGGCTCTGGGTGGTCGATCCGACGCATCCGATCGCCCGGGGAATTCCGGAAACCTTTGTCATTCCCCATTCCGAAATGTACGGGGAACGCTTCGATATTCCCGACGACGGGAAAATCGTTTTCATGTCCTGGTACGAGGGCGGCAACGTCTTCCGCAGCGGCGTGGCGTTCCAGAGGGATTACGGAAAGATCTTCTATTTCTCTCCCGGTCACGAAAGCTATCCGATCTATCACGATCCGAATGTGCAGAAGGTTCTCGCCAACGCGATTCGGTGGGCGGCCCCGGCGGACGGCGTTCTCCCGGACCGCGTAACGCCGCAGCCCGACGCGCCCGAACGGATCACAACCGAAAATCCGCTGCGCGCGCTCGACACTTCGGAAATTCATAAAATTCAATAAGGAGAGACGGGAATCATGGAAAAATTAAAAGTCGGAATTGTCGGAGTCGGAAGAATTGGCGGGAATCACGCGGAGGAGATCGGGGGGATGCCGGACAAGTTCGAACTTGTCGCCTGTGCGGACCACGATCCGGAGCGGCTGGTGAAAGATGTTCCCGAACAGCTGAAAAATGTGGCGAAATATCCGTCGCTGGAAGAGATGCTGAAGCATCCCGGACTGGACATGGTGACCATCGGGGTCCGTCATCCGGACCATGTCCCGATGGCGATTCAGATTCTGGAGGCGGGCAAGATCGCCGTCGTGGAGAAGCCGGTCGCGACCAGCGTCGCGGAGATGGAACATCTCCTTGCGGTGGCGAAGAAACATCCGCACAAGCTGTTTCTCCGTCACAACCGGCGGTTTGAACCGGCCTTCATCAAAGTCCGCGAGCTGATGAATTCGGGTCTGATCGGAGAAGTGCAGTACATCAAGCTCTACCGCAGCGTCGGATTCTGCCGCCGCAACGACTGGATGACCATGACCGAATTCTACGGCGGACTGCTTTCCAACTGGGGACCGCATCTGATCGACCAGGCGCTCCGTCTTCTGGATTCTCCGGTGGTCGATCTCTGGGCCGACGTCCGCCGCGTGGTCTCCATCGGCGACGGTGACGACCTGTTCAAAATCCTCCTCAAAGCGGAAAACGGCCGTCTTGCCGATATTGAAGTCACCGGGGCCAACACGATGCCCGGTCGCGAAATGGAGATCATCGGCTCGCGCGGAACGATCGTCTACAGCGACGGCAAGATCAAGGCTCGCTATATTGATCCCTCCGTCGAACTGAAGGATCTGAAACCGCATCCGGAAAATCCGCCGAAGCGCTACGGCAACTTCGATGAAACGCTCTATTTCGTGAACGCGGAATACGAGTGTCCGAAAATCTCCCAGACCGTCCTCTGGACCTACCTCTATGACGAGGTCACCAAAGGAATCCCCTCCCCCATCAAACTGGAGGAAGGACTCGAAACGGTCCGCATCACCGAAGAGGCATTCCGGAAAAGCGGATTCAAACCGATCCTGAACTACCACTCGAAGGCATAACACCGTCAAAACCGGACTTCGACACCGCCGGACTGCGGAGAAATCCCGCGGTCCGGCTTTTTTTTCAGGGGAGAGAGGAATCCGGAAATCCGGCGGCATTCCGGGGAGAACGGATCGTGTAGAGCAGATGCGGCATGATTTTTCCGTCCACCTGTTTGTCGAAGCGGCCCGAAAGACGCATGCCGAGACGCTCCGCAACGCGGATGGACCGGAGGTTCATCGGACGGATGTCGGCGATGACCGATTCCGCATTCAGCGTGCCGAACGCATAGTCGAGACACGCCTTCGCCCCTTCGAGAGCATATCCGTTTCCCCAGAACTTCCGGATCAGAATCCAGCCGACACCAAGGAGATTCCGGCCGTCAATCGTCTCCGGCAGCAGGCCGATCTGCCCGACCGGGGTTCCGGTGGATTTTTCCAGAGCAAGCCAGTAGCCGTAACCGAAGGTCCGGCAGCGCTCTTCATTGCGGGCGATCCATGCCCGGATTTCCGCGTCCGGGAACGTCCGCTCCCATGCCGCCATGACCAGAGGGTCCCGGAGCATCGCGCAGAGTGCGGGAAAATCGTTTTCATTCATTTCCCGGAGGAACAGACGCTCCGTTTCGAGTCTGTTCGTTTTCATTGTCGCAGTTCCCTTCTCCGGAAATCCGGTGCTGTTTTTTCTGTAATCTGCCACATTTTCCGGGAAAATCAACTTTCCGGTCCGGAAAAGCCGTTCCGGAAGGCAAGATATCCGAAATTTAATTGCGGATTTCCCTTGAAAAACAGAGAGAGCCGTGTTATATGTTAGCATCCCTCAACAAGAGACAAAGGAGATAAAAAGTATGAACTGGATTTTAGGAGCAGCGTCGGGAGGACTGCTGGCCGGCGGAATCATCATCACGATCTTTCTGCTGTTCATCCTCTTCATCATTCTGATCGGGATTGCGGCACGATACAAGAAATGCCCGTCGGATCAGGTGCTTGTGATTTTCGGAAAGACCCGCGGAGACAAGGCCGCACGGTGCATTCACGGCGGTGCAGCGTTCATCTGGCCGGTCTTCCAGGATTATGGATTCCTCTCGCTGCGCCCGATGCAGATTGAAGTGAATCTGTCGAGTGCGCTGTGCAAACAGAATATCCGCATCAACGTGCCGTCGGTGTTCACCGTGGGCGTGAGCACGGACAACTCCCTGATGGGCAATGCGGCCAACCGCCTGCTCGGAATCTCGCAGGAGGAGATCGCGGATCTGGCAAAGGACATCATTTTCGGTCAGCTGCGTCTGGTCATCGCCTCCATGACGATCGAACAGATCAACTCCGACCGCGAAACCTTCCTGCGCAACATTGAACAGAACGTGGCTGAGGAACTCAACAAGATCGGCCTTCAGCTCCTCAACGTGAACATCACGGACATCACCGACGAAAGCGGATACATCGACGCCATCGGAAAACGCGCCGCCGCCGAAGCCATCAACAAAGCCCGCGTCGATGTTGCGGAAGAAGAGCGCAAGGGAGGAATCGGAGAAGCGGAAGCCCGGAAGGCCCAGCGTATCGCCGTCTCCCTCGCGGAAGCCGAAGCGCAGACCGGAGAAGCCAACGCCGACAAGGAACGGCGCATTGCCGTGAAACTCGCCGATACCGAAGCGCAGACCGGAGAAGCCAACGCCGACAAGGAACGGCGCATCGCCGTGAAACTCGCCGATGCCGAAGCACAGACCGGAGAAGCCAATGCCGACCGCGACCGCCGTATCGCCATCAAACAGGCCGACGCAACCGCGATCGAAGGAGAAAACGTTTCGGCGATCGAAATCGCCAAATCGAATGCGAACCGAATCGAACAGGAGGCCGAGGCCTACAAGATCGCCGAAGTGGCGAAACGCGTCGCCGAAGCCAAGATCAAACAGGCCGACTACGAGGCGGAAACGATCGCCCAGGTCGCCCGTGCGAAAATGGAAATGGAACGCCAGAAGGCGGAAGACATCGTCAAGACCGAAATCGAAAAGGAACAGACGGTGATCCGAGCCGAAGCCGAAGCCGAAAAACTCCGCCGCGAAGCGAAGGGAGAAGCCGACGCAATCTTCCTGAAACTCGAAGCCGAAGCAAAAGGAAACTTCGAGATCCTGAAAGCCAAGGGCGAAGGTTTCAACCAGATCGTCTCCGCCTGCGGAAACGATGCGGACGCCGCGGCAAAGATGCTCATCATCGAAAAACTGGAACAGCTTGTCCAGCTCCAGGCCGAAGCGATCCGGAACATCAAGATCGACAAGGTCACCGTCTGGGACGGCGGAAACGCCAAAGACGGGAAAACCGCCACGTCCAATTTTCTCAGCGGCATGATCAAGAGTCTTCCGCCGCTCCACGACGTGGCGAATATGGCCGGACTCGATCTGCCGGATTATCTCGGCAAAGTTGCGGAATCGGCCTCCGCAAACACGCCGGCGGGAAATCCGGAGCCGAAGGCATCGTAATTTCCACGGGAATCCGGGAAGTTTCCGGAGAAACCGTCCGTCGCGGGAAGAGAATGTTCCGTCATTTTCCTCCCGCGTTTTTTTCACTCTTTCCCGGCAGGTGCAGAAATTCAGAGGCGGCCGGCGGAACGGCGGAAAAAACCGGAAAGCCGGCCCATCGCCATATTCCAATGCCAGCGTGCCTGACGGAAACGCCCGCACAGCAGACGCTGAATGCAGCGCAGATACTGCCAGAGCGCATACCGGAAAACCTGCGGGACAGAATAGTCGTAATCGGCCAGGACACGTCCCATTCCGACGCCGTACCGGAACGCCCTCTGCACATTCCCGGTCCAGGACGGAAGAGGATGCAAGATGACCGGACGGGCTAGATAACGGATTTTCCGGCCTTCCCGGAGCAGACGGAGAACCAGTTCGGAATCCTCGGCGGAAAAACATTCTCCGGGAGCGCCGACTCCGAGAGATTCATCGAATCCGCCGCATTGCATGAGCACGCTCCGGCGGAAGAACAGTCCCGGGGAAACGGCGCAGCGCCAGACATTGGAGCGGGAAACCTCCCGCTCCGAACGGCTCATGAACCCTCCGGCGGAACAATGACCTACGCAGTCCGTCACGCGGAGCGAAAGACCATCCGCCCCCGTCTCCCGGAATTTTTTCTGAACTTCCGCAAGAATTCCGGCAGGATAGACGCAGTCGTCATCCGGAAATGCGCAGAATTCACCGCGGGCATGATGCAGTCCGAAATTGCGGGCGGCAGAAATCCCGGAGGCCGGACGCCGGAAAACCCGCAGACGCATCCTCTCCCCATACCGTTCCTCCAGGAAGGCAAGCCGGCAGTCCGGATTCTGATCGACGACAAGGACTTCAAAGTCCACGTTTTCCTGCACGGCAAGCGACTCCAGCAGAGTCTCCAGCTCCCGGACCCTGCCGAGCGTTCCGGCGATCAGGGAAAAAGACGGTCGTTCCGTTTCAGAAGAACGGGGTGTTTCATTCCGTTTCATTGTGACATCCGCTCCCTTGTTTTTGATATTCCCGTTCCAGCCGATCATTTCCGCACCAGTTTATCCAGTTCCGCGTTGTAATAATCGGTTTTTTTCCCCCAGACGGGAAGAATCAGCTTTGTCCGGAAAGCGTCGTCCATAATGAAGGATCTGCCCGGCGAAAACAGCGACAGGAGCTGCACGCGAAGTCCTGTCAGACAGCGTCTCCAGCAGGCTCCTTTCAAATATACAACCCGCGACCGCCCAAGGAGTTCCCGTCCTTTTTCCGCATGTTTTCCCGTAACGGAGAGCGCGATTCTGTCTCCCTTCCAGAAATCGGCGGGCGGATCGACAAACCCCTCCGCTTCGAGTTCTCCGGGAACTTTCCGTTTTTCCCCCCGGAGCCCGTCCCGGATTCCCATCCGGTAAAGACGCGCGGTTCTGTGCATCCCGTGCAGAGAAAAATATCCTCCGCGGAACAGCTGCAGGAACAGGATCCACGGAAGAACCCACGGACGAACCTTCCGGCAGAACCAGACCAGATTGGCCGCATCATAATAGCGGACCCAGGTGGCGGGCTTGGAACGGTTGGTCGGATGCAGGATCACGGAATCCGTAGCGCAGAACACACGCCATCCGGCATGCCTCAGGCGCCAGCACCACTCCACATCGTCAAAATGGAGGAAGACGTCGGCAAACAGCCCGATCTCCCGGACGCGCGCAAGCGTCGTCATCAGCGAGGCCGCAGGACAGTATTCACATTCCAGCACACCGGGAACAATCTCCTCCATCCGCCGTCCCCGGAAATTCGCACGGAATGCTCCGCGAAAAAAACTGAACGACGCGCCGGCCTCGGCAACCGAACCGGGATCCTCCCGGCTCCGGATCAGAGAACCGACCGCACCCCATTTGATCCCCTGCGTTTCCAGTTCCCGAATCCGCTTGAAAAGATTCGGCAGAGTATCGGCGTCGATTTCCGCATCGTCGTCCAGGAGCCAGAGGAAAGAATCCGGCGGACAGCTTTCCAGCGCGGCCTGCATTCCGGCGCGGAAACCGCCCGCCCCGCCGCGGTTTTCCGGAAGGATCACCATCCGGTCCTCCGGTCTCAGAAGTGCCCCAAACTCCCGGAGACGCTCCTCCGCACACCCGTTGCAGACGAGAATCACATTCACCGAATCCGCATTCCAGCGCAGGAGAGAATGAATCAGGCGGGAAGCGCACGGTTCTCCGGTTGTCACGAGCACGACAGGAAATCGTTTCATCAGGCAAGCTCTCCGGGGACTCCGATCAGCATGTATTCCAGAAGCATCTCGTTCGCATCAAGATGACGGATCGAAAAACGATAATCCGGGACGAGCTCCTCCAGAAACGCCTTCACGCCGAAGAAATCCTTCACCGTGTGATAGATGGAAATCAGGAGAATCGGACGGTCCCGCTGGATGGTCATCTCCGCTCCCCGGACAGCCTCCAGTTCAAATCCCTCAATATCCAGCTTGATCAAACCGATCCTCAGCCCGCGGGAGGACGCAAAGGAATCAATGCAGCAGAGCCCGACAGGAATTCCGGATGAGGTATCCGCCAGATTTCCGTTGAGAGTGGAACCGGCCGCTCCCGCACTGAGCAGCGCATTTCCGTCCTCTTCCCCGAGTCCGCAGGGAATGACTTCCAGAAGTTCCGGGTGCGGTGCAAGGCTGAAATTTTTCCGAATCTGCTCCGCCTGCTCCGGCAGAGGCTCGAAACAATACACCTTCCGGGGAGAATATGCGCTGAAAATAAATCCGCTCTCTCCCATGAATCCGCCGCCGTCGATAAAATCCTTTTCCTTCAGATAGTCCAGCGCGCGGGAATTCAGAAGTGTCAGGCCGTTGTGATAGCAGTTGACGGGAATGACCGGTTTCATGTGATCCGGAATTCCGAACTCTCTGCGATGAGCCGCGTAATCGAACTGGCGAATCCGGGAAAGCTCCGTCCGGTCCCAGTCGGTCATGAACACCTGCAGAAGAGCCTCATAATCGCAGCAGGCATTGTAGCGCCACGGCTGATACGGAAGAAGAGTCAGGCGATCCAGATACATGGTGACCGTGGCAACGGAAAGCCCGTCCAACCCGGCCAGCAGCTTCCGATAACGATCGCCGGCGGCCTCCATGAAACATTTTTTCCGGAATTCGGCCCAGTTCTCTTCAATGAACCCGAACGGGAAACCATGAAGGTAAGGGCACAGACTCATTGCGAACTCCTTTCCGGCGACTCCAGTTTCAAATATTTTTTCCAGAACTCCTCCTGCACGAAACGCTCATGCGATCCGCGCCAGGCCCGGGCGGCACGTTCCCGCCGGAAGCGCAGAATCAGAAGAGTTTTCATCGTCCGGAGGAACAGGCGGAAAATCCGGATGCGGTCGCGTTCAAGCGTGTAACACTCGCCGACGGAGGAACGCACATACGTTGCTTTCCGGCAGCGATAGGTATCCCGGCTCCAGACTCCGGCATTCCACGCCAGATGGATCGCCACCTCTTCACGGCAGGCGGGAAGAAGCAGTCCGTTCAGCGTCAGAAGACGGAAGAAGCGGTGCAGTTTCTTCTCGTTTCGCAGGAGCGGCCGGTTTACGGTCAGGATTTCCCCCGCCAGCGGACGCGGCTTCTCCTGCTGAATCCGAGTCCGGCAGGCGAGCGGAGAATCCGGATCTCCGGCAGCGATCCCTTCCGGCCCCCGGAGAAAATCTTCGATTCCGGCGAGTGTCAGTTCGGCGGTCTCATAATGGTAGGAGAAAATCAGTTCCGCCATCCGTTTCATCAGGACCCTTCCCGGCGCATAGCTGATCCTGTGCAGCGCGCTCAGGATCAGCTGGTTCCGCTGGGCCAGATACTCATGGAACGGAGAAAGTTTGTTGAAAAACGGTTCGTGCCAGACCGCGAATCCGGCAGGGAAAAGGATCCGGTATCCCCGGGCCGCCAGACGGAGACTGAAATCAATATCGTCCCCTTTGACAAAAAACGGATACGCCAGACCGATTTTCTCCTTCCGCAGCGCCTCCGCGGGGAACAGGAACCACCACCAGGCACCGTAACAGAATCCGCTGCATTTCTCCTGAAACACGCTCTGGAATTTTGTAATGTCCTTCCGGAATCCGAGCGGACGGTTCATTCCGGCGCCGGGGGCATCCGCCATCAGAATTCCGCCCCACTCATGCAGGATGCACATCTGCGAATCCAGGTTGATCATGGCCGCCGAAAGACAGCATTTGTCATTCAGAAACGCCGCGATCCGCCATGCACGTTTCAGAAGATCCGTGTGCAGGACGAGATCGTCATCCATCAGCAGGAGATGGGAACAGGCCGACTTTTCCGCTTCCATCATTCCGCGGGAGAAACCGCCCGCCCCGCCGGAATTCGGATTGCGGAACAGATGAATCCTCTCCGAAGCAACGCTCTCCGGAAGCGTTCCGGCATTGTCCACCAGAAACAGGCGGAACCGCCCGTGCCAGAACGGGTCCTGAAAAAGTTCCTTCTTCCACTGCTCCAGATTCGGCATCAGGAACTTCTCCCGCTTGAATGTGCAGACGACCATGCCGATCTCCGGCTTCCGGGGCGGACAGATTCCGGTAAAGAATTCCGCTCCGCTGAAAACTGTCCCGCGCCTTGAAGACAGGAGTTCGAATGTAATCATTCCGCGCACTTCGGAAAGAGGACAGGAATGAAAGGCGGTAATCAGCTCCACGCGTTCCGGCTCCGATTCAAAATCACGTCGGAAAAACATTCTCTGCTTGTGATTGTCCGGATCGGTGCTGTACCACATGGTCAGACGGCATTTTCCGAGCATCCGGAAGCGGAATCCGAATTCTTTCACGCAAGTGTTCTGCCTCCAGAAATCGGCGTCGAACACGTTGAACCATGCGTCCGAGACCAGCCACTCCTGTTTTTTCAGACGAATCTCGCCGGAAGAGGCATCATAACTTCCGCTGGTATGAAAATAACTCTCGGAGGGCTGATACATCCCGCGGCGGGGAAGCATGAACGACTGTAGAACAACTTTAGTTTCCATCAATTCCTATTTCCGTGTTTGTTTTTCCGTTTTTCCCGCACATCTGGAGAACGGCGACGCCGTTTTCCAGGAGACAGACGCGGTCGCAAAACGTCTCAATTTCCGTTCTGTTGTGGCTGACAAGAATCAGAGTCACCCCATTGTTCTGAAGAGCCCGGATGCGGTCAAGGCACCGCGCATGGAAATCGCCGTCGCCGACGGCAAGGACCTCGTCGACCAGCAGAATATCCAGAGAAAGATGCGTCATCACCGCGAACCCGAGCCGGGCAAGCATTCCGCTGGAGTAGGTGAAAATCGGCGAATCAATGAACCGTTCCAGACCGGAAAACGCGATGATTTCATCCATTTTACGCAGGATTTCCCGTCTTCGGGCGCCCTGCATGACACCGTTGACCAGGATGTTTTCCCGACCGGACAATTCCGATGCGAATCCTGCGCCGAGTTCCAGCATCATTCCGACCTTTCCATGGACCAGAACTTTTCCCGAATCCGGAAAAAGCACCCCCCCGATGATGCCCAGCAGAGAACTCTTTCCCGACCCGTTCCGACCGGTAATTCCGACGGATTCCCCCTGTTCGATCTGCAGATTCACCCCCCGGAGCACCGGATTGATCCGGTCCCCGCGTTCCCTTTTCCGCCACTCCGACGGATGAAGCAGCAGATGCTTCAAACCGCTCTTTCTGGAACGGAACGCAAACGACTTGGTCACATTTTCCAGGCGGATTGCGACACTCATATCTCCTCCGCAAATTTTTTATATCCCATCCGATAAACCGCCATTCCCGCTCCGAGGAACACACATCCCCAGACCAGCGCCATTCCCATCGACTCCCACACCGCCTCCGGTTCATAAAAGACCCCGCGCCACGCATGCAGCAGCCAGTAGAACGGATTCCATTTCAACAGGAATTCCATATTCCCGGGAACCGCCGAAGGCGGATAAAACACCGGCGTCAGGAAAAACCACAACTGAAGCAGGATTACAAGTATTCTTTCCAGATCACGAAAAAACAGATTCAATGTTCCATTGACCAGAACAATTCCCGTGCCATACAGGCCGAGCAGCGCAAGCAGGAACGGCGTCAGCAGCAGGTTCCAGCCCGGATAGACATGATAAAATACCATCACACCGACCAGCAGCGGCACGACACAGAGCAGATGCACCAGTTCCGCCAGCACCACCGCTCCGCCAAGCGTGTAACGCCGGCAGGAGGTCTTCTTGATCAGCGACGCATTCCCGAGAAAGCAGAACGCCCCCTGAACCGCCATATTGCTGAAACTCTGCCATAAAAACATTCCGCTGAGCAGATAAAGCACATAATTCTTCATATCAAAACGCATAATCATACTGAATACGATAAAAAAAACCACCGTCTGAGCCAGAGGCATCAGGAACGACCAGAAAAAGCCGAGTACAGTCCGTTTGTATTTCTGTTTCAACTCCTTTTCCGTCATGACCAGAAGCTGGTCAAAAACCGGTTTCAGATCATCCGGAATCATGCCGTTTCACCTTGATGGAAGAACCGGTTGCGGCGCATCCGCTTCCGCAGGATACACCGCAACCGGGTTGAAGGGTTTTCAGTTTCGTTTGTTAAAGATCGGGAAGAGAAGCATCAGGCGAGCTGAGCGGTCTTCCAGGTCTTGTCCGCATTGCCGATGAACTGGCCGGCGGGAACTCCATCGCTCCAGGCGACAACATCGTTATTGAAGTTGTTGCGCCAGATCATGTCGTCCATGCCGTTTCCGTTGAGATCGGCGACACCGGCGAAGGTCCACTCGTTCTTGTCGACCACCGCGAGGGTCTGCCAGTTCTGATCGGAACCCGATCCCCACATACCGACGGTTCCATCGATCTGGTTCTGCCAGAGGATGTCATCGGTGCCGTTGCCGTCGAAGTCGCCGACTCCGAGGATCTGCCACTCGTTCGCGTTGACCGCGCCGGTGAGGACCCAGTTCTGATCTTTGCCTTCGCCCCAGTAGCCGACGCCGCCGTTGAGCTGGTCGTGCCAGAGGATGTCGGACTTTCCGTCGCCGTTGAAGTCGCCGACTCCGGCAATCGCCCACTCATCGCCGACGATGCCGTTCCACTGCCACTTCTCGTCCGCGCCGTCGCCCCAGAAACCGATGCAGCCGTTGTCGCTGCCGATGTTTCTCCAGAGGATGTCGGCGTTTCCGTCACCGGAGAAGTCGCCGATTCCGACGATCTGCCACTCGTTCGAGGGAGCAAATCCGGCGTCAACGACCTTCTGATCGTTGCCGTCGTTCCAGATGACCATATTGCCTTCGTCCTTCTGCCAGAGGATATCGGCTTTTCCGTCGCCGTTGAAGTCGCCGGTGCCGATCATGTTCCAGGTGCTGTCGACGTTGCCGAGAGAGGTGCTGTTGGCATCCTCGCCGTCCATCCAGGCGACGACCGCGCCGGTCTCCTCGTTGTGGAAGAGAAGATCCGCAATGCCGTTGCCGTCGATGTCGCTCTTGACCGTATCAATGCGGAACGTTCCGGTCTTGACGTCGCTGATGTTCTGAGCCGCGTCAAGCGCTTCGAGGCTGTACTGATAGCTGCCGGATGCGAGGTTCGCAAACATGTAGCTGACAGCATCTGCTCCGAGATCGTAAACGTTTCCGTTGAGCGTGAGTCTGTAACCGGTCACTGCGACGTTGTCCGTTGCGGCATCCCAGTTGAAGGTCACCTGGTTCCGGGAGACGACAGCTTCGAAGGTGTCGCCGAGAACCGGAGCGGTAACGTCTTTGACCGCGACAGGATCCTGAACGAGTTCGGTGCTGTTGCCCGCCGCGTCCGAAGCCTGACCGACGAAGTTCAGCGAGTAGTTCGGCGCGCTGGCGTCGAGCGTAATCGAGAACGAGCCGTCCTCTGCGATCTGCACCGTCTGCGCGGAGGCCGCATCGCCGAGGTAGTACTGGAACACATATCCGGTCACCGCGACGTTATCGGCAAGGAGCAGTTTTCCGGTGAAGACATATCCGTCTTCGCTCTGCGCGAGTCCGGAGATCGAGATCGTCGGAGCGGTCATGTCGGCGACTGCGCCGGTCGCGCTGCCGATTCCGACATTGCCGAGCTCGTTGGACGCTTCCACCGTCACGGTGAATTCGCCGAACTGAGCGGCGGTCGGATCCAGAACCACGGAGAACGAGCCGTCGACCACATCCAGAGCCGTCTCGACACCGTTGATCGTGCAGTAGGCCTTGGTGATCTCGGAAGGTCCGTCCATCGTCACGGTTCCGGCGTAGACGTAGCTGCCGTCCTCGGCAACCGTCTGCTCGCCGAGCGTCACGGAGACGGCCGGGGTGACATTGGAAGCCAGGATCGTATACCCATCCTTGTAATTGATGCTGTATCCCTCGAATCCGCTGCCGATCTTGAACAGATCCGTATGATCGCCGCTGGCAAGGACATACTTCAGATTTGCGCTGAAGCCCTCTTCCGCCGATGCGTTGATCGTGATGGCGCTGCTGGTGAAGTCGGTGTAGGAGCCGACATTGAACATCGCCTTGTCCATCGTGGTGTCCGCCGTGACAGTGACCGTCACAGAACCGCCCGCCGCGAGATTCAGCTCATCCGCCGTAACGGAGAAGTTTCCGCTCAGAGCCAGCGCTCCTTTCACGCTCAGAACCAGCGTTTCCACCGGGTTCATTTCCTTCACATCCTGCATCAGGGAAACGTCGATTCCATCGATGGAGATGGCGCCGAGTTCCACCGTTTCCTTTTTGGTGTAGGCATCGTAGTTCGATGTTTCGAGAACCATCTTCGCAACACCGTTTCCGGAGAACGCGGTGTTCGCAAGATCCTGATCTTTCTTGACCGTGACGGACGAATCCGTCAGATTCACCTGAACGTTGTTCTCTCCGGACTTGTTGAATGCAAAATTGGAGAGATAGCTGGAAGCATTTTCGATTTCGAGCGTACCGCCATTCATCACAAGCGTTCCGGTGGAGATCTTGGCCGAGCCGCTCAGTTTGACGGTTGCGTCGGTCGCCGTTGTCGCATTGGACGCCATCAGGATGGCCGATCCGGCAAGAGCAAGCGTTCCGCCCTGTTCAATGGCAAGCGCACCGTTGGAGACGTCCAGCCGAGCGGAATCAACCGAGAGCAGTTTTCCTTCCTCGACCGTCAGGCTGGCACCAGTGTTGACCTCCATGGTTCCGGCCGTCAGAGCAAGCGCCTCGTTGGCGAGCGTATAAGCGCCGCCGTCCAGAACCAGCTTGGTGTCTCCACCGTTCAGAACGATGTTTCCGATTGCGCCGGCCTCTTTCAGCGTGATTACGCCCTTTCTCAGTTCCAGGGTACCTTCCGCAACATATTTGTTTTCAGCATCCTTGGAGACATAGAATGCATCGTCGGCCTTCGCCATTTCAACAGCGAGCGTGGCGTCCTTCGCGATCGTGAGTTCCGGAGCATTTGCTTCCGTAATCACGGAGTCTTTCAGGACCGCGGTCGCACCGGCCTGCACGTCGATCGAAACGTTTTCGCCGATCGTGATCTTTTCCAGCGTGGTGTTGCCGAGTTCGAGAGCCAGATCGCCATTTGCTCCGGACAGCGTTCCGTTGGAGAGTGTGGCAAGATCCAGTTTCAAATTGGCCGCATCGCCGCTTGTCACGATCGAGCCGTTGCCGAGATCAAGGCTGCCGCCCTCAATCGCCAGATTGACGTTGGAAGCACCCGCGACCTTGTTCAGAGCAATGCCGGTTCCTTCCGCAAAGACGCTGGAGCCGACCTTGATGGTGTCGTACGCATCCGCGGAGGAGACGCCGCCCATGTAGATCGTTCCGGAGAAGGACTTCAGGTTGCCGAGATCCAGAGTGTCCGCGGCTTTGCCGAAGCGGATGTTGCCGTCGACCACGGAATCCGCGGTGAATCCGAGATTGGAATCTTCGGACGCGAGTTCCGCATTGATCGCATCGCCGTTCGGGTTCACAACCGAGCCGAGCTTCTGGATATCGATCTTTCCGCCGGTGACGACAATGGATTTCGCGCTTTCCAGCGTTCCCTTGATGACAATGTCATGCGCCGTGATGGTGCCGGCATTCGTCACATTGCCGCCGACATACACCATGCCGGTAGCGGTGATTCCGCCATCCACTGTCGGCTCGGTGATGGTAACATTGCCGGCGATGTAGATGGAGGAATCCGTTCCGGATGCGGAGATCTGTTTGGCATAGACATCGCCGGTGCTGTACAGAGCGGCGAAGGCGGGATTTGCGCCATCGTTGAAATCGGCGCCATCATCGCCGGTGACATTCACGAATCCGACTGCGCTGTCGGCAGTTCCGATGTTTCCGGCTCTCAGGGCGGCGGCGGAAATACCGTCTTTTGTTCCCTTGATTGTTCCGCCGGTGAATGCGCCGTCCGCGCCGTCGAGCCAGGAGCCGACCTCGACACGTCCGCCGGCCGTGATTCTGGTGGCGCCGTCGATTTCGCCCGCAAGAATATCTTCGGTTGCGGAAATCGCGCTGGCCGCGGTCAGTTTTCCACCGTTCTTGAGATAGGGAACGGTGCCTTCCAGAGCGCCGCCGAGCTCGCCGACCGTGATGCTTCCGTTGGTTGCCTCAATCCGATAGGCGTTGTTGATTTCCATCGCGGAAACGGATGCGCTCTGGATATTGCCGGACGCGTCGCCGGACACCAGGGTGATCGCACCATCAACCGTGATTGCAAGACCGGCGGAATAGATGTTCGCGGCGTCGATGCTTTCCGCCTGAATGGCGCCTTCCTGAACGCGGAGATTGCCGACCACGCTGATCGCGCCGACTTTGCCTTTCAGGCTCTTCACGTTGATCGAATCGCCGTTTTCCGTCATTCCGGTAATGGTCAGGGCCTCGGAGAAGGAAAGGGTTGCATTCTTGAGATCGATGTACTCAAACGCACCGGATTTGATCGTGACGGTGCTGTCGGTGACATCGGATCCGTAGAACGCTTTCGCCTTCACATCTTCCGCGACAAAGGTTGTGCCGTAGAACTCAATCTTTCCGCCGTTCGCGGTCATATCGCCGGCATAGACATCGCCTTCGAGTTTGATGAATCCGTCGGCCGTAACCGTTCCGACAGCCGCATCGTTCGCGCCGAGCGCTCCTTTGATTTCGATATTGCCGTCCGCATAGGTTGCAGCATCCTTCGTCGCGGTGATGTCCGCGCCTGCGCCGGTAACAGCGCCGCCAATCTTGATGCTGCCCGCGCTGACGGAGGTCGCATTCACCAGATCACCGTCCAGCTTGATTGTGCCGACTCCGGCATCCACCGAAACTCCGGATTTATCCAGTGCATTGATGGAACCGGCTTCGATCTTACCGTTTGTCTGAATCGACGCGGCGGTGATGCTGTTCGCCTTGGAGATGTTCTTCACGTTGATGTCTGTGATTCTGACATCCCCGGTAGCTGTGGTTTCCACATTTTCCGCATTGATTGCAGTCGAGTCAAAGTTCGAGTCAAACGTGACCTTCGAAAGATCAAGGCTTCCGGCTCCGCCGATGTTCAGCACGCCATTGGCTGCCTCATCCTTCGTGATTTCAACTTCGCCAAGAACAGCATCGCCATCAATGCTGACGCTGTCTTTCGCGGAGATTTTTCCGCTCACGGAAGCATCGCCGGAAATCGCAACGGTCTTGCCGGCCATGATGCCGGTTGCCTTAATGGAACCGGTGACAGCGACAGCCTCGGAAGCGGTGACCGCACCAGTGCTGATGAGATCGCCGGAAATTGCAATTCCGCCGTTGGCGTTGACAATATCTCTCGTCACTTTCGCGCTTCCATCGGAGGTGATGGAAAGAGCAACCTTGAGAGCTTCTTCAGCGATCTTGGTCGTTCCGACGCTCATTCCCTGGAAGGTCGCACCGTTCATCAGATTGACGGTATACTGGAGGGTGACATCCTTTGCGGCCACGCCGTCTTCGAACACAAGAGTACCCTCTTCGATCGCCGCAGAGACATTGGCGCCGTTCAGCGTGATCGTCTGAGCGTAAACGCCTTTGCCGATCTTCAGGCCGAGAGCGTCGTTGAACAGAGTGATCGTTCCATTGATATAGGAATCCTCGGTGGTGGCGAAATTCGCGCCCGGGAGGACAATCGCCGTTGCGGCTTTTCCATCTTCGCCGATCGTGATGTTCTCAAAGGTGGAGCCGAGCTTCGTCGCATTGAACGTGACATCGCCGACCAGAACCAGAGAGGTGATCGTTCCGTTGTTTGTGAAGTCGATGGATCCGGCGGAAATTTTTCCGTCGAGGGTCGCACCGGAATTGTTCACCAGTGCAACAGTCTGTCCATCCGCGGCAAGATCAATGCTGAGCTTGTTGCTGGTGGTGATGGAGACCGCACCGGAGGCAACGAATTTTGCCGGATCGTTCTCGCCTTGGCCGCGGATCCATCCGCCGTTGTTGACGAGATCCAGCGTGGTGGTGGTCACGGTTCCGTCGAAACGGGCAAGTCCGGTTGCGTTGATCGCAAGGCCGCCGTTGAAGGAGGCATCGCCGAGAATCAGGTCGCCCTCGCTCGCCGTGGAGGAGGTCAGATTCATCGTCACAGCATCCGCGTAGGTTGCCGCCAGCTTGATCGGCGCAAGATCCTTGTTGCTGTTGATTTCCGTTCCGGCAACTTCGTTCACCTGGACGAATTTCAGAGCGTCGAAACCGCTCGGGACCGCGCAGTCGATATAGATGCTGCCGTTGACCTGATTGATGCTGGCCTTGTTGTTTTCAAACCAGGTGGCATCGGTCAGGCCGATCACGCGGGTGCCGTCCAGGAACTGAATCTTCGCATTCGAAGCGGTAAGATCCAGAGCATCAAGCGTATCGACGGTAATGGTTCCGCCCAGCGTAATCACGGAATCCTTCGCAACGACAAGAGCGCCGTCCACGCCGAAGGAGAGATTGGTGACCGTCATATTTCCGGCGATCGTGACTTTTCCTTCGATCGTAATTCCGCTCAGAGAGCTGTTCTTGTTGAAGGTGTAGACGGTGGCTTCCGTGGTATCGCCGTAAAGCGTCGCGCCATCGGCGACATCGACGTTGACCGTAACCGTTTTGAGTCCGGCGGCTTTTCCGTTGAGGTCTTCGAGAGCATCAAACGCCGTCACACCGACCTGATAGATCTTTCCGCCGTCGACAAAGTATCCCGCCACAGAAAGCTGATTGAATCCGACAATCGCCGTATTCGCAACAACATTCTCCTGCGAATAAATCGTGGCGGAAGGATTCAGTTCCTTCAGCTGTTCGGCATCCGCCTTGCTCAGAGCCGGAGCGATGATCGTGTTCACCGTATTGTTCTGCATCAGGGAAACCGCAGAGGCTCCGGTGTACACAAGAGTATCCACCGTGTTTCCGCTGAAATTGACATCCGCATCGAGGACAACCGAGCTGAAGGTGCTGTTTTCAATCACGGCCGCGGCATCGGTGACTGTCAGAGATGCGCTTCCGGTGCAGCCGGAAATTTTACCGTCCGCGATGGAAAGCGCACCGTTGAGAATGCTCTTCTCAATGGTCGCGCTGCCCAGATTTCCTCCGTTCAGCGTACAGGCGCTGAAGATGGAACCGGCGGCAAAAGAGCTGAGATCCTGCACGGATTCAAACGCGAAACCGCTGATGGAAATCAGTCCGCTTCCGGAGAGAGCGCCGGAGAAAGCGCCGTTGCCGACGATCGTCAGACGGGTGGCGCCGTTGTATTCAAGATCCTCGGTCACATCGCCGTTGAAAACGAGAGTTCTCACGTCGGTGAGGTTTGCCTGTGCGCCGGCATAGGAACCGAACAGATTGGTTCCGACCGTGTATTCAACACCGTCAATGGTGACGACATCGCCCGTTGCGCGAGCAGAGAAAATGGCTGCGTCGATCAGGACTTTTCCGGCATTTGCACCGTTTCCTTCGATTTCGCCGCCGTTGAAGATCACGCCGGCATCCTGGTTGCCTTCCGGGAGAAGGACAAGGGAGCTGCTGCTGTCGGCGGAAACCGAAATTCCGGGGACATCGACGGTCTTGTCGCCGTCATATTTGATACCGTTCGCACCGCTGGAAGCGGAAACGGTGTTGTCCGTGACACCGGCCATGGAGGGCAGAATCGTGTTCGTATCGCCGAAATAGATTCCGCTGATTCCGTAGTCTTTTCCGTCTTTTCCGCTGACGCCGCTTCCGGAAACCGAGATGGTATTCCCGGTCATGACCAGATTTGCGTTGGCGTTATTGCCGAACCATTCCCCGGAAATCACGATGGCGGCATCGTCGGCATCCACGCGATCGCCTTCCTTCTTGACAAGAGTGATCGTGTTGCCGGAGATATTGAATTCGCCATCCATATCGTTGGCGAACTGGATGCCGCTGCGTGCAACGCCGGAAATCTCATTGTTGACAATGGAGACATCCGAACAGTTGTTGATATTCATTCCGTGATGGAGACCGCTCAGGATCTCATTGTCGCGAATGACAAGACCGGAAACATTGTTCGCCCGGATCACATCATTGGTGAATTTGGACTTGGTATCGAAGGTGTTATCCGCGATGGTGACATTGCTCACGCTGCTCACTTCGATAACAAAGGTGCTGCTTGTGACGTTCGCTCCGGTGAAGTTGAAACCGGAAACAGTGACACCGTCTCCAGTGATTTTAAGACCGGAAGCAAAATCGACGTTCTCACCGTACGCCTTCACCGTCAGGTTGTCAACGGAAAGTGTCAGAGAAGCCTCCGGGGACTCTCCGGTTCCATAGGTATTTGACTGGACGAGAATCGTGCTTCCCGCGTCAGGAGTGGCTGCAAGAGCCGCCTCCAGATTGGCATACCGCGTCCACGTCCCGGTTTTCCCTTCGGCGGTGTTACGGAAGGCTTCAAATTCTGCTTCCGTCCCTACGAAATAGTTTGCCATAAGTTTTTCTCCTGTATGGTGTGTTGAATCACCGTCCGAACACGCGGACGCAGCAGGAGAATCCTGCTGCTTTTCCCTGTATTCTTCCGGCAAATTTGTTTGTTCTCATACTTCAAATCTGATACGAACAGATGAAGATCCGCCGTTCCACGAGGAAATGACGCACGGCGCAGGCGAAAATACACCGGATCGTCTCCGCGATTTTCCGGAAAATCCCCTGAATGCTGATGCAGAGCTTCCGGAGTTTTTCCGCGGAAGTGACCACAAATGCGGATTCCTCCGCGCGAATGGTCACGACCTCCGTCTGTTCAGGAATGACTTCCTCAAAAGAAATCGAATCCCACTGCACGTCCGGCGCGGCATGAACAGAAAACGGACTCCAGAGATTTCCATCGGAAACCACGCTGTAATCCGAATTGCCATTCACGGGTGCCGGATGAGAAAAATTCATTCTTTCTTCCGATCCTTCTGTTTGGCGGTTTGCGTTTTCTGCAGGACTCCGGCCTCCAGAAGCTTGTCGATCAACTGCTGCATGGAGTTGAACGCGGTCAGAAAACCCTGCGGCGGCATGATGATCCGGACGGAAGCCCGCACTTCCGGAGCTTTGCCATCCTCGGTGGGCTGATACGTCATGAAATCATAACGCACCATTCCGCCGACAAGATGAATCTGTCCGATCCCATCGGCAAAAATTTCTTTTTGTTCTGTCATTCCTTCTCCTTCTATTTGTTGTTCAGGGTTCAACTGTTTTCATTCACTGGATATCTTGTAACGGACTTCCTGATTCCCGCCTTTTGGAAAAACCTTGATTGCAGAAGATGGGAAAATCCGTTTTCGACAGAGGGTATTTTATGAATGTTTTCAACAGGATCTTCCGCATCTCTGCAATCAAAGTATAATTTTGAAAAAGACCGGGAAAGCACAAAATCCGTGAAATTGCGACTTAGTGCCATCCCAAATACAGCTTCAATATGAGGGAATTTTCAAAACGTCGTATAATATATATTATGTGACAGTGAAAAATTGGAATTCTTCTTTTCAAAACAAGCAAAATCTGTTTGTTTTGAATTGAATTCATTTCAATAAAAAAGGAAGATATTCCGAAAGGCTAAAAAAAGTCAAATACAAATGAAGGAGGGAAAATTGAGGGAAGCAGACTCAAAATAGAATGGTATAATATATATTATGCGACTTACAGCACCAATTTATTTTGATTTTGAGTTAATATACGTCACTGTTTTGCATCTGTCAAGGCAAAAAAACAATAAAATAACAAAAAAAGTCTGTAAATTCTTTTTTTTCAAAGTGAACTCATGAAAGATCTGTAAAAAGATGACTGTTCCCTTGTATTTGGAAAACTATTTTGAGACACATTCTCCTGATTCGGCCGCAGAAAAGACGGCGGAAAAGGAAAAATCGGCAAAAATCCGGAGAAACCTCTTTTCCTGTATTTGCTTTTTCCGGCGAAGAGACTATTGTTTTCCTTTGAACGGACCCCAACAAGGAGGACTCCATACCATGAACATCGTTTCTCTGAGACGGAATCCGGATGAACTGGAACGGTTTCTTGATTTTTTCTCCCGCCACTGGGGGATGCGCGAACTGTACCGGGACTGCATGACTGCAAGCCTCACGACGAAGTCTCCTCTGCCGCAGTGGTATCTTCTCCTCGGAGAAGAGGGGAAAACCGTCGGCGGCGCAGGCCTGATCTCCAACGATTTCATCAGCCGCATGGATCTCTGGCCGTGGCTCTGCGCCCTTTTTATAGAAGACGAATTCCGGGGAAATGCGTATGGAGCGCTGCTGATCGAATATCTGAAACAGGAGTGCTGCCGGCTTGGATATCTTCGTCTCTATCTTGCCACCGACCATGTCGGATATTACGAAAAGTACGGATTCCGCTATCTCGGGGACGGCATCCATTTCAACGGGGAACGCTCCCGGATCTACGAGGCAGTCCTGTGATCCGCTTCCACGGAAGCGCCCCCTTCCGGATCGCCGTCGTCCACGGCGGACCCGGAGGAATCGGAAGCGCCGCACCGCTGGCGGAAGGGATTCTTCATTTCTGCGGAGAAAGCGTCGCGGAGCCGCTGCAGTCAGAGTATTCCGTCCGGGAGCTGACGGAGGAGCTCTGTTCGCAGATCCGGGACTCCCGGCTGGAACAACCGCTCGTGCTGATCGGTCACTCCTGGGGAGCGTGGCTTGCCGCCTTTGCCGCGCAGCGGATGCCGGAACAGATCCGGCGCCTGATTCTGATCGGCTGCCCTCCCCTGCGGAAACAGGAGAATGTCGATGCGCTCCGGCTCTCCCGGCTTTCCGAATCCGGCCGCAGGCACTTCCATGAACTGACACGGGAACTGGAATCCGCGGAAAAGGCGGAACGGGACAAAATCCTGAACGCTCTCGGAAATCTGTGTGCGGAGGCGGACTGCTTTCAGCGCGCAGAAGGAATTCCGGAAGAGGCGGGCCAATGCGACGGTGAAATGTTTTTCCGCGTCTGGCCGGAAGCGGAGAAAATGCGGGAGGACGGCACGGTGGAACACTGCTTCCGGATGCTGAACGTCCCGATCTCGATCTTTCACGGCGATTACGATCCGCATCCGGCGGACGGAATCCGGCCGATCTTCGAAAAGAACGGAAAAGAGTGCGTATTTCACCTTCTGGAACGATGCGGACATACTCCATGGGAAGAAAAATATGCGCAGGAAATCTTTTTCCGTCTACTCGGAGAGGAGCTGCGGAAATGAAGGAGCTGAACGGGAAAAAGCGGATTCTGATCCTCGGCTGCGGCGGCGCGGGCAAAACAGTGCTTGCCCTCCGGCTGGGAAAGATTCTCGGCCTTCCGGTTCATCATCTGGACCGTCTCTGGTGGCTTCCGGGATGGGTGGAAAAATCCCGGGAGGCATTTGATTCCGAACTTGCGGGACTGCTGGAACAGAGCGAGTGGATCATCGACGGGAATTATCTGCGCACGCTCAAAGAGCGGCTGAAATTTGCGGATTTTGTCATTGTTCTGAATTTTTCGCGCCGGGTTTGTCTGACACGGATCGTCAGACGCAACCTGGAGTTCCGTCAGCGGACGCGTCCGGACATGAGCGACGGCTGCCGGGAGCGGCTGGATCCGGGATTTCTCCGGTATGTCTGGAACTACCGGAAGAGAATGTTTCCCCGCGTGCTCGCCGCACTTTCCGGATGCGGCGTTCCGACACGGATCTTCCTCACTCCGCAGGAACTGGATGCGTGGCTCCGGAAAGAAGAGACGGGAAATAAAACAACATCGGCATTGCCATGACAACAAACAGGAGGAAATGAGTATGGAAGAACTGCTGCAGCTTGCCGCATCGAATCAGGAGAAAGCCTGGGAGGTGGTCCGGGGAAACGGAATCATTGCGGCCTGGGAGTCGATCGGAGCCGAAATCAATCTGGTCGGATCCCTGAAAACAGGACTGCTCCTGAAACACCGGGATATTGATTTTCATATTTATTCGAATCCGCTCCGGGTCTCCGACAGTTTCCGTGCCGTGGAGCAGATTGCAGGGCATCTCGGTGTTCAGCAGGTCGAGTTCTTCAACCGGGCCGCCACCGAGGAGAACTGCTTCGAGTGGCATGCGAAAATCGCCGATTCCGATGGCGAAATCTGGACGGTGGACATGATCCATATTCAGCGCGGCTCCCGGTACGACGGCTACTTTGAAAAAGTGGCTTCGCGCATCTGCGAACTCATGACGCCGGAACAGAAGCTCACAATCCTCCGTCTGAAAGACGAGACCCCTGAATCGGAGAAGATCATGGGAATCGAATACTGCCGCGCCGTGCTTGAAGACGGGATCCGCTCCTTCCCGGAGTTTGTCGCCTGGCGGAAGGCGAATCCCGCGGCAGGAATTGTGGAGTGGATGCCCTGACGGAAAGACAGGACATCACCATTTGCGGAAGGGGAGATCGGCCATGAATTCAAATTCCGGCTGATACATCTCTCCGGTTCCCTGCTCGCCGTAGAAGGAAGAGACGGTCACGCCGAGCAGACGCAGCTTCACCCTGCCCGCCTCCGTTTTACCGAGCAGTTCCAGAACGGTCCGGATGATGGTGGCATCGTCGTTGAAATAGTCGGTCAGGGTGCGGCTGCGGGTGATAGTGCGGAAATCGAAAAATTTGATTTTCAGGGAGACCGTCCGGGCGTAAAGATTCTGTTCGCGCATATCGCGGCCGACCTCGGCGCTCTGACGCTTCAGGACAGGAACGATCACCGCCATGTCGTCCACATCCTCCTCGAAGGTCTCCTCGGTTCCGAGCGATTTCCGTTCCCGGTCGGGGCAGACCTCCCGCGGATCAATCCCGCGGACGATGTCGTAGTAGAACGTTCCGACCGAACCGAAGGCGAGCGCAAGTTCGAGTTTTGATTTTTTCCGGAGATCGGCTCCGCAGCGGATGCCGAGTTTGCGCATGGCATCCGCGGTAGCCCGGCCGACGCCGTGGAATTTTTCGATCGGGAGGGAATCCAGCAGGGCTTCCGCATCCTGCGGCCGGACAACGGTCAGACCGTCGGGCTTTCGGAGATCGGAGGCGGTCTTTGCCAGGAATTTGTTGAAGGAGACGCCGGCGGACGCGGTCAGTCCGCCGGTCGCCAGACGGATCTTGCGCTTGATCTCTCGCGCGATCGTGCTGGCGTAGGGGATGGATTTCTTGTTTTCGGTCACGTCGAGATACGCTTCGTCGAGGGAGAGCGGCTCCACCTTGTCGGTGTATTCGTGAAAGACCCGGTGCATCAGCTCCGAAGCCTCCTGATAGGCGGCGCGGCGCGGCTTCAGGAAGATTCCCTGCGGACAGAGCCGTTTCGCAAGATCCGCCGACATCGCGGAATGGACGCCGAACTTCCGAGCCTCATAGGAAGCCGTGCAGACGACGCCGCGCGTTCCCGGCATTCCGCCGACGATCACCGGTTTGCCGCGCAGACGGGGATTGTCGCGGATCTCGACGGAGGCGTAGAATGCGTCCATGTCGATATGGATGATTTTGCGGATCGGAAAATCCATCGTGTTCAATCCGGGTTCATGCCGAGGGAATAGGCCATGACTTTGGCGTCGATCCTCACACCTTCCGCGGCGGAACGGCGGACAAACTCCGGCAGTTCCGACCGGGGAACAGGAACGGTTTCAATGTGTTCGGAATCGTCGAAATCGGTGGTCAGCGCTCCCTGATGCTCCTCCTGCACCTCCATGAGGACGGGATAGACAAACTCTCCGGTGAGTCCGGGAGAGTTGTAGGCGGGAGGCAGGACCGCGCGGACCGTTCCCTCGTATCCGGTCTCTTCGCGCAGTTCCCGGACGGCGGCGGCTTCCGGTGATTCCCCTTCGTCGATGAGTCCCGCGGGGAACTCCAGCAGAAGCGCATCGGCCGGCGGGCGGTACTGGCGGATCAGAAGAAGACGATGCGATGGAAGCAGCTCCGCAATCATGACAACAGCTCCGGCACAGCGTTTCCGGGATACCGTTTCCCAGAACCGGGTCCGTTCTCCGTCCCGGTACTCCAGCTGCTCCAGGGCGAGCCATTTTCCCGAACCGAGTTCTTTTCTGCCGACAATTTTCATGAATCTGCCTCCTGTTCTGAAACGATCTTGACTTTTTCTGTTTTGGATAATACAATATAGCATTGTTTTCAAGCAGTGCCACATCTCTGCCCGGTTTTATTCTTCTGAATGTTGCAAACCCGCAGACAAAGATGCGGAAGGAGAGGGGTTCGATCCGTACTGCAGAAAGATATGGTTTCAACGAGAATTGTTCCATCACAGAAATTCTGCAATGGAGATGAAAAGAAGTCTGAGGGAACCGGTTATGCTTGCAAAAGAAAATCCGGAATATTTCAACTTTATCGTTTTGGTTCTGAAAGGGGAAATATGATGAAATTCAAATTCAAAGGATATGTTTTTGAATTGGAGGAGACCTTAAAGACATCCGCACCAGTCGAAATCCTCGCAAGAGTTGAATCTGTGATCCTCCAGTTTAACCATCCGAACTGGGCAGGAGATCCGCAAGAGGCTCTCGCACACCACCTGCAAAAAATTCTTGGCGATGTTGAAATCCTGGAATTGGATCCCGACAATCTTCCGGAAGATGCCATTGTTTAACAGCACCCAACACATCCGGACGACTGGCTCATCGACGCCCCCTTTCCGAAAAAACATTGCAGGATTGCGAGAGTCCGTTCCCATCGATCACTGCCAACCGGGAATCCCCCTTGACAACGCCGGAAAACGGTGTTAATGTAAGTGCAGATGAGATTCTTGATAAAGGCAGAAAGCCAAAGAAACAAAGACAGATTTTGAAGCGTGGAAGGAGGTATTCAATGGCACGGCCATTATCTGCAATGAAAATCGGTACTCTTGACGGGGGTTATTGCATTGAAAGAAGTACTTCCGCTTGCTGGTTGTGTAAACACCGGAAACGCTATGTCGCGCCGTCCTGCTCCGTTTATCCGAAAATGATTCCTTACGACATCTGGAACAATCAAAACCACCGGCTTAGCCGGTGGTATGCTCCACGCCTTCAAGGCGATATTGCCGGCAGCCCGACACGGGCCCTGAAAAAATTCGCCAATTGCAAC
>CASFTV010000008.1 GCA_949297765.1 uncultured bacterium
AAGCCGGATCATCGTCCGTCTTCCCGGATCGGAATACCTTCCGGACGGGGTCGCGGCCGGCAGACAGTATCTGACAAAGGAGACCTATCCACACTTCTGGAAGGGAGGATTCTATCAGTTCCAGCTGATGAAAGGGATTCTTCCCGGAACGGATTTCCCGGAAAACGCCGGAGAAGCGTTCCGTGGACTTTCCGCATCGGATTTCTATCTTTTCGAGAATCCGCAGACGGAAAAATTTGAGTTCCATCCGGCAAAAGGCGACTTCCGCAGTCCGAACGGCAGCATGGCGGAAGTTGTCCGGAACGGCAGAAAGACCATTCTCTGTGCGATGTCGCCGGATTCGGTCAAATACGGGGATGAACTCCGGAAGGTGTATCGGATCTGGTCGGTTATCTTCCGGAATCTGAATGTGGCGAATTCGTCGGAGATCTCCTTTGCCGCGCCGGAATGGGATCTGACCCATACAGCCTGGACATTCCTTACCGACCCGGACGGACAAGGAGAGAAAAACGGCTTTGCCGACGGGAAATCCGGCGGCAGAACACCCCGTCCGATCCGGACCGGCATGATCTGGGAGGATCAGGGTGTCACGGAAAAGAATCCGTATCTGGAATCCGACCCGTATTCCGCCTATGACGGCTATGGATGGTATTTCACCGAACTGGATCTTTCCACGGTCCCGGCCGGAACGATCTATCTGCACGTCAACGGAATCCGCGACATTTCCACCTTCAAGCGGACCGAACATCAGACCTCGCTGTTCATCAACGGGCGGAAAATGCCGGAAGCCGTCGGAATCTACAACGCATATCTCGGCGGACGCGGCGCCCGGCTCTGGAAACTGGATGCCGGCACCGTCCTGAAGAAGGGGAAAAACCGTATCGCAATCCGGATCTACAACAGCGGCGGAGCGGGAGGCATCCACAAGAATCCGGTCCGCTTTGAATTCGAAGGGAAAAACGCCGATCTGCTTTTCCCCTATGAGTTCAACGAATCCAAATACACCAACGACTTCTTCTGGTGCTGGTAAGTGCCGGAGAACGGACTCCGGGATGTTCTCCCGGGGTCCGGGAAATCAGGGAATCCAGATTCCGAACCCGTTGCGGAACAGATGATTCCGGGCGGAACCGCTCCAGGTCAGCTGGGAGATCCGCTTTCCGCCTTCACCATTGTCCAGAGCAACGTCAAACCGGACCGGGGAACCGGGGGAGAGTTTCAGAACCTTCCACGGGATGGAGAGTTCCGCCGTGTATCCGTCCGCGGCATCCTGAATCTTCCAGCGGAGATCGTTCACGTTTACGGTCCCCTGTCCTTTCAGGAAGGGTTTTTTCCCTCCGGCCGCCGGACAGAGAAACAGGCGGAACACATCCTTCGTATACTCCCGCCGTTCCATGTTGACCAGCGGATTCCGGTCGAAGAAGAGTTCCAGACAGTCCATGTTCCACGGTTCCGATTCGGAATACGATCCGCGCTTTGCATCCCGGACATGGAAGGTCAGGCGGAAACACTCCGCATCCCCGGAGGCGGAGAATTCCACGGAGGAGCGGCGGGGATCATACGCCTCCGAAGAACCGAAGGTCAGGCGGTCCGGCGAATTCAGAGACGCGCGGCCGTTCCCCCGAAGGAGACTGACCGGCACCACGGGCAGAGAAAATGTCCGCGAGGTTTTCCCGTCGTACACCATCACGTTGACGGTTCCCCCCTTGAGGCGGGTTTCCTCCTTCACCGTGAGCGGCAGAAGAATCACCGCTGTTTTTCCCGCGTCGAGGGTGAGCGCGGAAGATCCGGGCGCCGCGGCCTTCGCCTCCGGAGCGGAAAGAAGCCGCACGCGCAGATTCTGTTTTTCCGGCAGAGCGCTGCGGAATTCCAGAGCCAGCACAACGTTTCCGTCCTTGACGGAATATCCGGCGCGGGTGATTTCGAATCCGGTCTCCGCCGTGATCCGGCTGTTCTTCAGCGACCGGACCAGAGCATCGACACTCCCCGTTCCCATGATATAGACCGGATCGGCCGGAATCCGGAACGGTTTCCCCGGCTGAAGCGGATTGCCGAACAGATCAAAGAACTCCATGGTTTCCGGATGATCGAACACGATGTCGAACTGCTGTTTTTTCGAGTAGTTCCAGAGAGAAGCGACCGGTTTCCCGTCTTTTTTCCGATAGACATACATCGTAACGCCGCGCGGCGTTTCCATCCGCCGGACCGGGACACTTCCCTCCATGAAGCGGGCGAATGCGTTTCCGGCGATATAGTGTTCCGACGGAATCAACCGCCGCACAACACGGCTGGCCGCATATCCGTATTTCGGATTGCGGTCCTGCCGGAAGAAGAAGCTGTCCGGTAAAAGGGTCTCCTGACGGATTCCCTCGCCGAGATCCAGCAGCATCCGGCGGATGAAATGACAGGCCCGTCCTTTTCCGGCATCCAGCGAATGCGAAGGGTTGTCATACAGATAGTAGAGTTCCGTGTTCCAGAGCGGAAGATTTCCGCGGTATTTTTCCATCGCCGCGCGGATGGAAGCGATCGCGGTCCGCGACGGACTCGGAGAATCCTCCTCGCGGGAGGAATACGGATGGAAGGAGACAATATCCGTATACTGGAATCCGCCCGCCCTGCCGAAGCGTTCCAGAAAGTCCGCCATAACGCCGCCGTGATCCCCGGTGACATTCGGAGCAACGACTTTGATCGACGGATCAATTTTCCGGCACTCCTCGAATGCGATCTTCAAGTATTTCACATACTCTTCCGGCGGGGTGGTCAAATTTGCCTCGTTCAGGATCTCCCAGCAGTGGACTCTTCCCTTGAAATGGCGGACTGTTTCCGCCACATAGCGCCGCCAGTCTCCAAGATCGGGAAGAACCGCGACGGCTCCGGCGACTTTCGTTTTTTCCAGACGCTGTCCCCGTTCGATCACCCATCGCGGGAGATTGCGCTCCAGGAAATTGTTTCCGAGAACGCCCAGCACGAAATTTTTCTCTTTCAGCACTTTGTTGACGATCCAGTCCGACATCCGGAAATCAAATTTTCCATCCTCCGGCTGAACGGCATCCCAGCGGAATGCGCGCAGTGTTCCATTTCCGAGGCGATGGAGACGGACTCCGCGATTGCGGACCAGCCGCTCATACTCTGCAAGGTCCGCCTCTTTCAGATGAAACAGCAGCCGGCCTCCGTTGATGTCGGGACAGTCGAATCCGAATCCTTCCTCACACCCCAGAAGAAAATCCTTTTCGGGATTCACACTGCCTCCGACGTATTTCTCGGTCACGGCATAGAGATACGGCCAGATCATCTCTGTTTTCCCGCCGACGCGCGCCTCTCCGCGCAGGGAATAGATTCCATACTTCTTCTGATCCACCGTCAGCGATTTGCGGACGATCTGTCCGGCGGGGACCGTCAGTTTCAGGCTTTGTTCCCCCAGTTTCTTTCCCCGGTAATCGTCATACTCGCACAGACGGATTTCCGTCTCAGCGTTCTGTTTTCCGTAATTGACCGCGCTCAGGACACAGGAAAGCGGCCCGTCCCCGTCAATGCGGCAGTGGTTCGAGGAATCCAGCGTGAATTCCACCGGACATTTCGGTGCGAACGGCGGAACGGCTTTCCCGGGAGAAATCATGAGCGCATCCAGCCAGACTGTCGCATCGGAATTTCCCCCCCACAGAAGATCCGCCAGATACCAGCGGAACTTCTTTTTCGGCGTGAATGAAATGGAATACCGTTTCCATTCCGGTGTCAGCGTGAAATACCGGAAATTCCGGTTGTCCCAGAGACTTTTGTAAAAGTTGTCGTCATCCGGAATGACGGAAAAGAGCGTTGCGCGCACTTTGACCGGTTTGCTGCTTTTCGCATAGAAGGAAAATGTGTACGGTGTCCCATCCTGAAGAAGAAAGTCCGGCGTCCGCAGTCCTGTCGGCACTCCGAACGGATTATCGAAGCGCAATGACACCTTCCCGTGGACGGGATGTTCCGGATCCGTGACCGGCGCCTGATACCGATACTGCCGCACATCGGAAATATCCCAAACGAAACGGCGTTTGGAATAATCGCTCCCGCCAAGTTCAAAACTGGCATCGGGCAGAAGATTTTCCGCAAACAGAGCTCCACAGAGGAACAGCAGAGGAAGACACGGTCTCATTTCTTATGGGTCCTTTCTTTCATTTTCAACATTGCATCCTTGATCTGCAGCGATGTGTAATCCGCCAGAGGATTCACCTTGATCCGAACCATTCCGCGATACCGGGAAAGTTCCGGAGTCCTGAACGGGAAGGAATATTCCCTCCATTCGTCCGTCACCCGGAATTTCTGGAGTTTGTACCAGTGTTTCTCTCCGGAGACCCATCCGTCGACCGAAACGGAAACCGGCTTTTCCGCATCCGCCTTCATCCAGATGGAACATTCATAGTCCGTATTTTCCAGGACCGGCAGCGGAATGCTCTCCAGCGTGACACAGCCACCCTTCTGCGGCGCGGAGTTCAATGCGAGTCCGCCTTCGATATGATCCTCGCACGGAACCAGACTCAGGCAGGAGGGCTGATTGCGGAACTTCCACTGCATTCTCCATTGCAGTGCGAGATTCTCCTCCGTTTTGAGCTTCAGGACGGCAAGATCGTTCTCCGGGAGCGCCGTCAGCCGGAGCTTCCGCACCTGAATTTCCGCGGGAGACGGGCTTTGTGCATAGACGGAAACTTTTGCCGTCCCGTCCGCCGGCATGACCAGATACCCGGAAAGAGTACGCCAGGTTCCGGAAAATTCCTTTGTCTCATAGTCTCTCCGGAACTTCTCTGCGGGTTTGTCCACCTGGAGAACGAGGTTCAGCTGAGTGTTCCCGCCCGCGCCTTCGCTCCGGTACTCCAGAGAACAGGTATAGACGCCTTTCTTCAGAGGGAGTTTCACCGCAAGACTGGTCCATTTTCCCGGTTTGACATCATATACGAAGCAGCCGTCCCGGAACGCGACATTGGATCGTCCATACGCTCTTCCGTCCTCCGGAAGCAGATTTTTCTCCGCGGCGGAAAGAGTTCCCGCCGCCAGAAGCAGAAAAACGAAGCCGAATTTCAATGATTGTCTCATCTCATGTCCTCATGTTTTGGAAGTCCGGATACACGTCCGTTTATTTTCAGCGGAGCAGGTCCAGATTGAACGTTTGAATCGCCCGTCCGTCCACGGAAATCCATTTGAGCGTGAACGGCCCCCGGCGGGAGGAGACGGAACCGGAAACAAAAAGGAACGGAGCCTTCCGCCCATGGATGAAGAGCTCTTTCAATCCGTCACTTCCCTCGACGAGAGTATTCGTAATCGGATCCGGAGTCAGAACCGAGTTGTTCCAGGAGGAATATTTGGGCTGCCGGCTGGACATCAGAGCGACTCCCGACGAGAGCTTTGTCATCCGTCCGCCATAATACACCGAGGAATCCGGCGTCCACTCCCATGCATGCCCGTCGCACCGGGCATTCCAGACCATCGTCACCTGATACGAGGAAAAAAACTTTGTATTCTCATTGGTCGGAGCAATCTCATCATGCGCCGGACAGAACATCATTCCCCGCATGCTCTTCTCCGAATCCGGAATCCCCAGATAGCGGGCAAGATAATTCCGAAGCAGCCTTCCGGTATTGTTGCTCACCTCCGGGAGCTGGTCGTCCGAATCCGAGCAGTACATCGTCGTCGCCGTGCCGAGCTGTTTCAGATTGCTGGTGCACTGTGCCTCCTTCGCCGCATCGCGCGCCTTCTTCAGTGCCGGAAGAAGCATCCCGGAAAGGATGGCAAGGATGGCAATAACGACCAGGAGTTCTATAAGGGTGAAATTTCTTTTGTTCCGATCCACTTTCTCCTCCCGGTTTTCCATTTTCCGTTTTCGATTTCTTATTTCATTATAATTATAGCAAATTCATTCCGGAAAATCAATCCCCGGCAGAGTTTTTTCATGAAACATTTGCGATACAATTTGAAACAAATGAAACACATGCTATACTACCCTCAAAAGGAGAATCCGCCCCCATGAAAGCAACCGTCCGATCCATTGCGAAAGCGGCGCAGGTTTCCCCTGCGACCGTTTCCCGCGTATTCAGCGGCTCCGCCCGGGTCAATCCGCAGGTGCGGGCACAGGTTCTGAATCTTGCACGGGAACTCGGTTATCACGGCTCGGAAGGACGCAATATCGCCTTAATCACAAGCGGGAACACGTTTTTCGGCTATGACGGCATGATTCTGGATGCGCTCCAGTCTGAGCTGGCACATCGGAAATTCCGGGCGATTCTGATTCCGCTGTTCAGTCTGCCCTGTCTGGATGAATGTGCCTTTGCGGGAGCAATTTCCATTGTTTACACCAGCGGACTGGAAAAGATCTGGAGCCGGAACCGGGCGGCGCCGCTGGTATGCATCAACACCATCGGATATCATCTGGACGGCATCTATCAGGTGAGGTCCGATGAAACCAGGGGGACGGAACTGGCGCTGAAACACCTGTTCGAGTTCGGACACCGGAAAATCGGGATGGTGACTTTTGCAAGCGATCCGTCCCAGTCCAAAGCCTTCCCTCTCCGGGTTGAGGCCTTTCAGCGCTTTCTTCGGGAACATGGGGGTACGGGGAAAATTGCCAACGCAATCTCCATCACCCGTGTGCCGGATGCCGTTCGCATGCTGCTGGATGCGGGAGTCACCGCGATTTTTGCAGTGGGGGAATCCATCGGCCTTCCGGTTACACATGCGCTGAAACTGTTCCACCGCGGAATTCCGGAGGATATTTCTCTGATCTCCTATGAAAACAGGGGGATTTCCGAACACATGGATCCCCCGCATACAACGATCGGCCAGCGAATGGACCGTCTGGCCGCCGCGGCAGTGGATCTGATAGAAAAACAGCTGAACGGGGAACACAACCTTTCCGACATTTCGGTGGACTATTATCTGCGCCGCCGCGACAGTGTCATGCCGCCGAAGCAGTGACTTCCGCCGTCCGGCGGCGCATTCCTATTATTCCCGGGTCAGCAGAGAGGAGAGCGTTCCGCCGGGCAGAAAATCGGTTGCCATGCGGAACCGGAGTTTTCCGTCGCGGTATTCCGCCGGGATCTCCCGGTCCGCCGGAGTCCCGTCCAGTTCCAGCGGGACAATCCGCATGTTGTGCGGCAGGGAGAGGACCATCTCCGCAGAACCGCGTTCCAGCATCTGGGGAAGACCTCCCCAGCTGAGCAGAATCCGCCGGCTTTTGTCCTCGAAGCGCAGTCCGTCGTTGGCAAGATCGGTCAGCTGGACGAGCAGGATTTTCCGGCTGTCCGTCAGAGATTTCCCGTCCAGCGACATCAGGGCGACGGTCTGAAACCCGCTGAGCTTCGCCGACACGATAACCGATCCGCTCTGAGTTCCCGATCCGGTCAGCACTTCGCTCCGTGGAGTCACGATCCGCATGGATTTTTCATTCCGGTTCAGCGTGATCTCTTTTGTGGAGGAGGTGATTTCGCCGCGTTTGCGCAGGGATCCCAGAGCGGACCGCGCTTCCTGTGAAAGGTTCTTCTCCCAGTTTTTCCGGAGCGGATCGACCTTTTTCACGCCGGGAATGTTCCTCTGCTCCGTCAGGGAACCGATCCGTCCGAAGAGGCCGAGTCTCTGGAAATCCATCGGATACGTTCCGGCGCGGCTGTTGCCCTTCAGCGAACGGATCTGTTCCGGTTTGAGTTCAAACGCATACGCGGGATCCGCGGTTTTGACGTCGCCCCGGACAAAGAGCATGTAGAGGATCCGTTCCGCCATCTGCGCCTGAATATTGTTGACGATGTCAAAATGATTCAGTGCGCGATCGGGATTTCTCATGCCGGTGATTCCGTGAGACCAGGCAAAGCGGTAGAGACCGTCCCAGTCCTGCAATCCGGCATATCCTCCGAAGAGGGCCGGACACTCCGCGCGCCAGATGTTCGGCACGCAGAAATTGAACTCCGTCACGGTGAACGGTTTTCCGAACACGCGAGTTGCCATCAGCTCCCGCGGCGCCGCGGCTTCAGCGCCGATCGACGAACGGTTGTGAAACACAAACGGGATCCCCCAGCGCTTCTGCGGAAACCGCGGATGATCCCAGTACTGATGATTGTCCACATGATCCAGACCGGAACGAAGCCCGGCAATGGGAAACACCATGTAGTTGTTCAGATCGGTCACGAGCGCCTTGAGTCCGACCTCCTCCTTCAGGAATCGCATCTGCTCCCGGATGCACTGCTCCTGAAGAGAATTGAGAAATTCGATGAAAAGACCGTTCCGTGTGATCCTTTTTTCATCGGCGGAAAGAGAATTTTCACGCAGATACTCCTCAAACTTCCGCAGATAGATTCTGCGGGCGCCGAACGAGGTCCGGACGCTGTCCCAGACGCCGATCAGCGGATTCTCGTTCACCAGATTCAGGGAGTAGAGAACCGGATCCCCGGCGAGGGAGAGGCCGGTATAGGGATTTTTCGCGCACAGAACCTTCCGGGCGAACGCCTTCCAGTTCCGCATCGCGGCCGGACTGATCGGGATCAGATTTTTCATGCTGTATTCGCCGGTCCGGTCGAATTCCGGGATCCGGTCGCCGTCCTTCAGTTTCCGGCTGGCGTAAAGGTCGATGCAGACATAGAATCCGCGCTCCTTCAGCCGGGCAATCAGGAAATGGAACTGATCCAGCTTCTTCGGATCAATGGTGAGACTGTCGGCGGCCTTGCGGTCCAACAGTCCCTCCTCGAAATGGTGGAGCCGGACCGTAATGTAGCCGAGCCGTTCCGCATTCCGGAGGAACTGTTCGACCTCCGCGCGGTTCGGGTAATTGGCACTCCCGACAAGATTCGGCCCCAGCAGACGGATCCGCTTCTCCGGAGCCTTCTCAAACACGAAATGACCGTTCCGATCGGCAATAATATGACCGTATTTTCCCGCGGGCATCTCGCGGAAGACGGAAAAATCCAGCGGAGAATCCTTCGCCGTCGTCCCGCCGAACCGGATCGGCAGCCACTCCGGCCCCTTCCGGACGATAAACTCATCCTGCAGCGGAAAACGAGCCCGCCCGTCCGCGAAAGCGGCTCCGGCGATCATCCAGACCACATCTCCGCCCCCCCTGACAAACTCCAGATGCACCGGCTTCCCCTTCAGCGGAAATGCGGAAAGATACAACCCGATCTCCGCGGAAGGCACTCTTCCGTTCCATACAAGATGCGCATTCTGTCCGGACAGCGGATTGTACCAGTTTCCGCAGTCGCGCCCGGCGGCAACGGTCAATTTTTCCGACCGGCCGTCCTCATACCGGATCCGGAGAAAGCCGACCGGCGCTCCTCCCACGGGAGTCCATGCGGAAGCGTGAAGCAGATAGAGATAGCGCATTCCCTGCGGGAAACGGGAGATCTCCACTGCGGCGGACTCCGGTCCGAGCCCCTGTCCGAGCACCAGACACGATTTTCCTCCGTTCCGATCCGGATTCACCGTGTCGATCCGGACATTGTAAAAATTGTGCTTCCCGGTTTTCAGGGAACGGAGATCCATTTCCGCCCCCTGCCCGGTCCAGCCGGGGAATTTGCCGTCGTCGCGGAAGCTCCGGTTGAAAATCCCGGAAAGATCCAGCGGAACGGACTTCACATCAAGCCGGGAGAAATCATACCGGAAATCCAGCGCGAGATTCCAGTTTTTCACCGTTTCCGGATGCCGTTTTTCGGGCAGAAAGCGCAGCTGATAATACTCCGTTTCGCCGCGGACGAATTTTCCTGTGCAGAACAGATAGAATTTTCCGGAAACTGCAAAACAGCCGTGGGGATCCCGGACTTCGACCTTCCGCGCCTTTCCGCCGAAGACATTCTTTTTCCGGAAAGCCGGCGGCATGGAAACCGTTTTCCCATCGACCTTCAGTTCAATTTTCTTATTCAGAGGCAGATCGACCCCCAGAAATACCATTTTACACGGGACAGGTTCCTTCCGGGCGTCCAGACGGACTTCCCAGCGGAAATTGTCCTCCGCCTCCGCCTGAATGGTTTCCGTGATCCGGAAAAGGTCGAATTCCCCTTTCAAGGAAAACTCCTTCTTCGAGTGTTTCGGATACCCGGCATCCGGTTTCACACGCGACTGGCCGATCGGATTCCACGCAGGAGTATACCGGAGCATGGAAAAGCGGTAGCGTCCGTCCAGAGAGAATCCCCCGTCGGGGGAAATCTGCACACTTTTCCCGAAATCCGCAGTTGAAGCGAATGGAAGAAATAGAAGGGTGATAAAGATTGTTTTTAAAAACACGGTCATCGTCTCTGATCTCCTGATTCACTTCTGTTTCAAATCCCACTTTTCCTTATAGATGCGACTGGTTGCGGAGTTTGCCCCGTCCCAGAGATCCCGGAAGGAGAGCGATGCGGCGTGACCGTCATGGAACACACCGCTCAGCCGTCCTGAATGCCGGTATGCCGGCATATTGTTGATGGAGGAGGAATAGATCTCTCCGTAAACGTCATAGTAGTTTGCTTTGTTTGCCCGTTCATAGCAGACCATCCAGTCGGTGCCATCCGTGAAGAGCAGCTTGGAGGAGGGGTGGTTCACCTGCGTACTCCGAATTCCCCGATACATTCCGCTGCTGTGTTCGGAGAAACTGGGCAGGCCCTCACGATTCATTCCATACGAGTTCATCACCTGGAAACAGCCGGGCCAGGAAGGCGACGTAACAGACCGGGCGAGAGATGCATTCGGGCAAATCAGGCTGCTCGGCCAGTAGTCGCCGACCTCCGGAGTCAGTTTCGCATACGGACGGAGCTGATAAACCCACCGGAGTGTCGACAAATCTCCCAGCGTATTCACGCCCGGACACCATCCGTCATAATCGTCCTGATAGAAAATCACAAATTTCCCGAAGGAATTCAGAATATTCATACAGGTGATCGCGCGCGCCTTCTCTCTTGCGGCATTCAGAGCGGGCAGAAGGATCGCCGCAAGAATCGCGATGATTGCAATCGTAACAAGCAGTTCTATCAGGGTAAAGTTTCTTGTTCTCTTTTTCATTCCTTTTTCTCCTTTGTTATGAGACAGATTGATTTCACAGTTCCAGAAGATAGACACCGCGTTTCCCGTCATGGGTCGAATCCACGGTGACGAAGCGGCCGTCCGGACTCCAGCGCGGATGGAGATCGCAGCGGGTTTCCACCGTCGGAACCGGCTCATGATGAAACGTGCCGAGCAGTTCCCATTCTCCGGTTTGCGCGTCGATCCGGATCAGTTTCTGGCGGGAATCGGTGTCGGGATAGCTGTCGGCGAGGATCCATTTCCCATCCGGGGAAAAGACCATGTGCGCCATGCCGCCGTGGCTTTCCGAAAGCTCCCGGGCAAGAAACGGACGGCGGCTTTCGTCGAACACCACCGCGCCGTGTCCGGAACCGGTCCAGTCCGCATCGACCAGAATCTCGCGCGGAGTCCGTCCCCAGATCTGATGAGAGATGAATTTCTGCCACTGGCATTCGGAAAGCACGCACTCCGCATCGCCGCCCTCCAGAGAACTGGTGTACAGGAACGTCTTCCAGCGGATCTCCTTCCGTTTGCAGGATTCCGCGCACTGACGGAACAGCCAGAGCACTCGCGTCGAATCGCAGTTGACAATCGCATGATTCAGCCAGATGTGCTGCCCCGGAAGACCGTATGCGTACGGATGGCGCTCCATCATCGTCCGGTAACTCACAATCAGCGTGGTTTCTCCCGTTTCGAGATTCATGCGGAAAATTCCGTCCGCGTCCGGATCCGCGGGATGCAGATCCTCGCTGAGCACCGCGTCCGCATAGCTGTATCCGCGGCGCGGAATCCGGGAGAAATTCAGCGACACCGCCCACTTCCCGTCCGGCGACATCGCATACACCGGAAGCTCATACCGTCCGACCACCCCTCTGCCGATCTGGAAAATCCGCGCGACCATCCGGTTTTCCTTCTCCTCGTAATCGTTGTAGATGAAACAGTCCGGCCGGTGCTTCAGAAACAGCTCCATGCTCCCCTGCTGATGACACCATGCCCGCGTCTCCGTCAGCGGTTCATAGTTTCCCGCAAGGTCCAGCACTCCGATTTCCGCCGTCTCCCCGCGTTCCGGCAGACGCTCCATCTGCGGAATCCTCAGAACAAGATGCCGCCGGATCTCCCCATCCCACGGATTGCGGTCGTAATACCCGAAAAAATAGTGCCCGTTGTCCGGAGACAGCTTCCTCCAGCGATGCCTCCGATCAATTTCCTCTGCCATTTCCATGCACCTCCTTTTTATTTATTCGTATAAGCGTTTTTCAAAAAAAATCACGTCGACTCCCGGACCACCAGACGGCAGGGGATCGGAACAAACGCATGATGCTCCGGATTCTCCAGGGAGGCGACCAGTTCGGCGATCAGCGCATTGGTGATTCTTCTGCGGGGCTGATCGACCGTTGTAAGCGAAGGAGTGAGATACGCTCCCGTGGAGATATTGTCGAATCCCGCCAGAGCAATATGTTCCGGAATGGAATACCCGGCAAACGCAATCGCGCGCTTGGCGCCGAGAGCCAGTTCATCGTTATGAGCGAAAACCGCATCCGTCTCCGGATGGAGCCTGAGCCAGTCCTCGGCCGCATGGAATCCGGCCTTCATGGGATCCCCGGGAGAGGAAGTCAACCGAATCGGCAGAAGCGGAAGCCCGGCCGCACGGAGAGCATCGCCATACGCACGGAAACGCGGCTCCTCCTCCAGAGCGGCCCCCAGAAAAGCGATGCGGCGCCGTCCGCGGGCGATCAGGAATTCCATCAGACGCAGCGCCGCATGGTAACGGTCCGGAAGAATCTGACTGACCCCAAGATCCAGTTTTCCGTCTCCCCCGTAGAGCACCAGCGCAATCCCGTCGTCTCTGAGCGGAAGCAGTTCCTGTCCTCCGTTCGCCAGACCGATGACCCCCGCAACCCGCATCTGCCGCAGGATTGCAACCGTTCTTCTCAATTCCTCCCGCGTTTCGGCGGGCGCAAAATAGAGCAGGTAGCCGCGGGGGCGCAGCTGGTTCTGAATCTCCTGAAACAGCTCCGCATAGAACGGATTGGTCAGCCTCGGAAACACGGCGCCGATCAGACTGGTCCGTCCTCCGCGGAGCATCTGGCCCGCAAGATTCGGCTGATACCCGGCATCTTCCGCCAGTTTCCGAACGGATTCGCGCAGCGCCGGAGAGATCCGTTCCGATCCCTTCAGCGCCATCGAAACCGCCGCCTGCGTAATGTTCAGCGTCCGTGCAATCTCTTTCTGCGTCATGAAAACCCCGGGGGTTGTTTATACGAATAAGTATACTGCAAAACGCAGGATTTGTCAAGAGGGGGAGGCGTGATTTTTCCGAAAAAAGTTTTTCTCCGCCCGGGAGGGGAACCGGTCAGACGGCCTCCAGGCGGAAGGGAATGCGGCGGATTTTCCCTGCGATTTCCAGGATTCCGCAGTGGTATCCCGGCTCTTCGATCATCCGGCGGATGACGGCGGCGGCGGAACGGACAAATTCGCTGTAATCGGAACGGATCATTATGATTCCCGGAATGCAGTCGCTGTCGCCCAGAATCTGAATGTCCCGTCCGGGGGAGAAGCCGAGTTCCCTTAAAGCGGTCAGGAGGGGTTCCAGATGTCCGAAACCGTCGGCGATCAGAGCTTCGGGACGGAACTCTTCGAGGATTTCCCGGATCAGACGTTTCCAGCTCTGCACGATTTCCCTGTCCTCATGCTCATGCGGATAATCGTCGGAAACCAGCACTTCGATGCCATATTTTTCCGCCCGCGTCCGGATTCCCTCCAGCAGACGGCGGAGATAGTCGATTCCGGGGCGGCTTCCGAGAACACAGATTTTCCGGCATCCGATTTCCCGGACGGTTTCGATGTAGGCCGCACCGCGCTCCTCGGTCCGTTCCCGAATCAGATCGTATGGCAGACCGGGAATGTCTCCGTGCACGAAATCGCCCAGGAACAGAACCGGATAGTCGCGCTTCCGGATCTGCATGATCTCCTCCGCCGGAACCGTGCTGGCATTGATGACCAGACCGTCCGGATGTTCCATGTCAATCTGATGCAGTTCATAGCGGAACGCCGCGGGAAGAAGCGGACCGTTCGGAATGGAGCGCATCTGCACATGGAATCCCTGCTGGATCATCAGCCCCTCGGACAAACCGAACACCCGGCCCAGATAGTTCAGGTCATAGGGTCCCTGAGTCTCGTTCAGCAGAATGAGTTTTTTCATTCCCGGCAGGACGCCGTCGGTATTGACAAACACCCCCGTCCGGGAACGGGACGCCAGCAGACGTTTCTCCGTCAGGAGTTTGAAGGCCGATTTGATCACCTGCGTGCTCACCTGAAACGCTTTTGCAAGCTCCCGGATGCTGGGCAGGCGGGAACCGGGAGGGAAAACGCCCGTGCGGATTCCCTTTTCGATTTCCGCGGCGACCTGCCCCGACTGGGTTTCATATCGAATCCTCATCGTTCCATCAGACTCCTGTCTTCTCTCTGCGGTATTATACTTGCAGAACCGCTGTTTTTCAATCTCCCGCTTTCCAGGTCCACATTCCTTCCGGCCAGCTGGGTGCGCCGGCGACCTTGCTGATCGTCTCCATCGGCCGGAACGACGTCACATGTCCGTCAACAAACAGATAGTTGAACCGTCCCCGGTGGGAGCGCGGATAAACGCCGGGATCCATCTGCTGCTCCACGGTGGAAACATTGCTGCAGGAACCGTTTCCGAGATAGTTGACATCGTTCGGGAACTCGGCATACATGAATGTTCCGGACGGCTGCGTCACCTTGCTCGCCAGCAGAGACCACTCGAAATAGGAGATTCCGCGAACCCGGGCGGGACTCCCCGCGGGCTGATCCCCCGGATTGCCGTAGGTTGCGCTGACAATGGAGTACGACCGCATTCGTTCACTGATCGACCGGTGCGACGGACAAAGATAGATTTTTGAACGTTTCCCCGCCGGACAGCTTGACGCTTCCGCATCCGCCCAGGAAAAATCCCGTCCGTCATATTTTCCCGCTCCGAGGAGATCATCCCACGAAATCTGCACGGACCCCGATCCCTCGGAAGCGCAGGGAAAATATCCCTGATGATTGTCAATGTAATTGATCGTTGCAAGCCCGATCTGCTTCATATTGGCCGTACACGAAATCTGACGCGCCTTCTCCCGCGCGCTGTTCAGCGCAGGAAGAAGAAGCCCCGCAAGGATCGCAATGACCGCAATGACGACGAGGAGCTCTATAAGGGTAAATGCAGACCGCCTCCCGGCTCCGGAAAAGAGAACCGATCTCTTCTGCCGATGGTCCGTTGTTTTTCTCTTCATTTTATCTCTCCTTCTGTTTTATTTTAATGGGCTCCGGAGGGAAATCCGCTCCGGAGAAATTCACTCATTCGGACTGTCCGGCCGCCGTCAGCGACCGCCCGAGCGCATCGGGTGCGGACGGGCTTTCCACATAAAAAACGGTTCCGTTGAACTCCGTCGGGAACGTCAGAGGATTCCCATACAGATCGCTTCCCTTCGCCCCCTTCAGGGAACAGTCGACCGTTGTCTTTTTCGCCGTATAGCGGCCCGAGACCACAGCGACAGAGCGTTTCCCGTCGGAAAACAGATAGGCCCACAGATCTTTCCGGAGGGCCGTCCTGCGCACGAATTTCATCCCTTCCAGACGGCGCGCCATCGCAGAGTGCGCGGCAAGCATCGGATGCGGAGAACCGTCCGCGCAGAACAGGACGAGGAAATTCGGAGCGCTGGCAAAATCCATGTAGCAGTGCGCGGAATACAGAAAGATTCTCCGCACGCCGCAGCCGAGCATGGAAAGCAGATAACGGACATTCCGGTCCGCGATGGCGGAGAAATCCTCCCGGTTTTCCCACGGAACGGTGTGTTTGTACATTCCGGCGTACCGGAGGGATTTGTCGCCGCTGACGCTTCCTCCGCTCGCGCCCTGCCCCTCCGACATGTAGACCGGTTTTCCGTTCAGAGCGTTCCGGCGGACGAGGAGGCCGAGAGCCTCGTCATACGCGATCTCGCACGCATCTCCGGGATATCCGGTGACGCGCGGCGTGTAGAAATGGAAATCGACAGTGTCGCAAAAAGCAAGTCCGCCTGCGTCATACACGCCTTTTGTCCACTTCTCCCCCCGGACTCCGGCCGTGGTGTTGAAGCCGGAGATCTTCGCGGCCGGATTGACTTTTTTCGCCGCGGCACAGGCGCTTTTCATCATTGCGGCGAAATCCGCCTCCGGATGACGGCTGGTGATATAGCCGTTGTTCTCGCGGGATTTCCGGTTGAAATCGACCGCCCACCAGGCGACGATCCACGGTTCGTTCCAGACGAACCAGTCGTCGATCACGCCTTTGTAGCGGGCGGCGACCGTCGAGACATAGCGTTCAAACTCCTTCATTTCCAGAGGACGGAAATAGCGGTCATGATATGCGATCTCCGTCCGTCCGGTATTGACCCGGGAAAGAAAACTTGCCCATTTCGGCGCGGTGCCGAGCTGTCCGAAGAGCCGGAGATGGTGATCGCGATAGCGTCTGATCTCGTCATCCCGGAACACCCACTTTCCTTTTTCGGGTTCAAGCCAGAACCAGCCGGTGAAATCGCCGCCGGCATCGTGCAGACGCACCCAGTTGACTCCGGCAGCCTTCACCGCCTTCAGCGAATCATCATTTGCCAGAACATGGATTCCGAACGGCGAATCGGGCGCATCCTTGCCCCAGTAAAGCGGTTTCTCCAGCCGCGTGACCACGATTTCGTTGACCGGCGAGACCGCTTCTGTTCCGCGGAACGCCTGCACTTCGACGCGGAACTGACCCAACGGCCTCTCCGGAAAAACCAGATAGTTCAAGCGGCCGCTCCGATTCGTTCCGGAGACCGCGGAAACCGGAAGATCCCGGCATTCGCCGTACAGATTCGCGACCCGGGCTTTCAGGGTCACGCCGTCCGCTTTTCCCGAAACGTGATAGAGCACAACCGGCGCCTCCCCGGCGAACTGGATGCGCGAACCCGAAACCGCCGATTCCGGAACGGCAAGGGAAACTTCGCACTCTCCATCGGTTTCATATCCCTTCCGGTTTTCCGGCGCGGCGCGGAAGGAGTCGACATGGAGAATTCCCGTCCCGACCAGCCGGAACGTGAACGCCCGGGCATCCGCAGGAGGGGTGAACGGAACAACCACTCTCTTCCAGCGGTCGGATGGAGTCAGACTGACGGATGCCAGCTTCCGGTTCTCCGTCCAAATTTCCGCAGCATAGCGTCCGCTTCCGCGGCAGTCGAACGAAACCGCGTTCTTCACGCCCGGATCCGCCACGTTGAACGGTTCGCTGCAAAGCCCGAGCCGTTTTCCCGGAAGAGATTCGAGCTTCAGCGAAGCACAGCCGGACGGCCCCTTGACGGAGGGATCCGGCGCAATCCTCCCGGAGTAACAGACGCGGTGACGGGTCCATCCGCTCTGCAGTCCGAGCGGGAAACGCGTATTGCGGAAAAAGTTCCGGCTGGAAAGCGGCGGCCGACGGATCGGCTGTTTCTGTTCCTCGCACTCCTCCAGCTTCAGGTCGACGATGTCGAAAACACCGTTCTCCTCAAAATTCATCATCAGGGCGACCGGGAGATCCGGTTTGTTCTCCGGCACTTTCAGTTCGATGCTCTGCCGTGACCATCCCTCTCCGGGGAGCAGGGCCCCCGATGCCAGAACCGTGTACGGCAAAGGAACTATGCGCAGACTCATTGTCACCGGTCCGCCGGTCAGATTGCGGACATACGCCGTCAGCCGGTAGCTCTTTCCCGCCTCCACGTTTGAAAGCGGTGCGCGGAACTGCGGAGCCCCCTTCTGAATTTCAAAACGGAGAAAATGTTCAGGCCCCAGATTCACCACCTTCGAAGAGGCTTCTCCCTTCATGAAATGGACAAAATCCTGATTCCACGGTTCGGGAAGAACACCGCGGAAGGTCCCGGCACCGCGCTTCGAGCCGTCGCGGACCTTTTCCGTGAAGTTCATGTCGAGGAGCACCGCATGCCCGCGTTCATCCGGAGCGAGTTCTTCGACGGAGATTTTGCGGAAATCCGTATTCCCTTCGCCGTCAAGGATCAGGAACAGCCCCAGCGGAACCGGGGATTTTTTCTCCGGAGAGACAATCCATGACATCGTCTTCCACTGCGGCGAAACACCGATCCTCCACGAGCACAGCGTTGTATACGGCTGCGGGACCATCCGCAGGAGCAGCCGGACATCGCTCTCCGACGTGTTGCGCACAACGGCGCGGATCCGATACCTTCTGCCGGGAAGCAGTTCAGGAAGCGGAAGATAAAACTGCGGAGCGCCCGATGCGATCTTCCGCACCTTGAATCTCAGGAAATTCCCGTCCGGATCTTTCACGCTCTCCGTTTCCACGGCGGATCGGGTCCAGGAGACAAAATTCTCTCTCCAGTCCGGCGGAAGAGCGCCCAGAAAATATCCGTGCCCCTCTCCGCGCCGATCCTCCCGGACCGTCCGTCCGCCTCTGCTGAAATCGCTTTCCAGCAATGTCGTTCCTCCGCACACAAGGATCTCTGTCATGCAAAGGAACAGCAGAAAATATTGCTTCAACATGAAAAACTCTCCATCATTTTCCGATTTTCTGTTTCATTTCTGCGCGCTTTATTTTAAATTATATCCCAGAATATCCCAGATATCACCCCCCCTTTTGCGAAAAAAATGAAAACTTTTTTCCGGAGCTTCAGATCCGGAGGAAGGGAGGAGGAAAAAGAACTTGAAAACGGAAAAAATCGAAGTACGGTACTTTCTGTTGCAACGGAATTCGCGGCGGATCGGGAAACGCTTCCGCCGGACCGGCAGACGGCATTCAAACGATCAGAAAAAAGGTCTTCTCCATGTCATTTCTACGAAACCTTCCAGACAGCGGCACTCTGATTACGGAAACAGGGGAGTATCCATTTTCTCCGGCGGAAACGATGAGCTTTCAGGACATTTCCCTGAATCTCACACCCGGGAGCAGCGGATTGAACATCGAACTTGCCGCAGACCGGACACCGGTCACCTTCCTCTATCTCCGGTGGAACAGGGAGCTCCCGGCGGACGCACTTTTTCTCGGCGATTCCTGGGAACGGAGCTACGGGGACTTGCAGTGGCGGTCTCACGATCCCTCCCGGATGATGCCATGGTATTTTCTGATGCAGAACGGGGACCGGACCACCGGATTCGGGGTCCGTGTGCGCCCGGGCGCCTTTGCCCTCTGGAACGAAACGCCGTCGGGCGTCGCGCTCTGGCTGGATCTCCGGAACGGAACAAAAGGAGTCCTGCTGCGGAACCGGACGCTCCACGCGGCAACCGTTGTCTCGACGGAATATGAGGGGATTTCCGCCTTTGACGCCGCCCGGAAATTCTGTGCGGAAATGTGTTCCGATCCGCTCCTTCCGCCCGACCCGGTCTACGGAGGAAACAACTGGTACTACGCCTACGGAAACACCTCCCACCAGGAGGTTCTCGACGACTGCGACTGCATCGCATCGTTCTGCGAAGGCCTCGAAAACCGTCCGTTCATGGTTCTGGACGACGGCTGGGAACCCCTTCTCCGGAAACCGGGCAACTCCGGACCATGGGACCGGGGAAATGAACGTTTCCCGGACATGCCGCGTCTTGCGGCGGAAATGCGGGACCGCGGTGTGCGGCCGGGGCTCTGGTTCCGTCCGCTCTGGAATCTGGATCCCGCGATTCCGGAAGGATGTCTTCTGGCGGAAAAGAACCAGTCGGGCAAACGGTTTCTGGATCCTTCCGTCCCCGACGTTCTGGAAATTGTGAAAAACGACATCCGCCGGATCGCCGGCTGGGGATTTGAACTGATCAAGCACGACTTTTCCACGTCTGACATGTTCGGCGGCTGGGGATTCCAGATGCGGCCGTGGCCCGCGGGCGGCGACTGGTCGTTCGCGGACCGGACCCGCACCTCCGCGGAAATCGTGACCGGTCTCTACCGGGCAATTCTCGAAGCCGCGGGAAAGAGCCTGATTCTGGGCTGCAACACGATCGGACACCTCGGCGCAGGACTCATGCACCTTTCCCGAATCGGCGACGACACCAGCGGAAGGACCTGGGACAGAACCCGGAAAATGGGAATCAACACCCTTGCATTCCGTCTCTGCCAGCACCGGACCTTTTTCGCCGTCGACGCAGACTGTGTCGGCATCATGGGACGGACCATTCCCTGGGAACTGAACCGTCAGTGGGCGGAACTGCTCGCGGGCAGCGGATCGCCGTTCTTCGCCTCAATCCGTCCGGGCATTCTTTCAGAAGCGGAAGCGGCGGCGCTGAAACCGCTGTTTGCCCTGGCCTCGAAAGGATGCTCAAGCGCGACACCGCTGGACTGGCTCCGCAGCACGACCCCCTCCGACTGGGAAATAGACGGAAAACGCCGTCATTTCGACTGGTTTTCCGACGGCTGCGGAGGCCATCCCGACTTTCTCCCGAAACGATGATTTTCCCGGACCTTCCGGCTCCTCCCGTCCCGCCGCTTCATTCCCGCGGCGGACGGGATGCAGATGATTCCTCCGCAGATCACTTCTGAACAGCAATCACTTCCCGAACCCACTGTTCCAGGGCGGCTCCGGCATTTCGAATCCCGGAACCGGGAAAAGCGCCGCCCTTTCCGAAGGAGGCTTTCGGACACGCTTTCCGCAGATCGGTTTCGCAGTTTGCCATTCCGCCGCTTCCATGGGTCACAAAGGGGATCACGGTCTTCCCGCTGAAATCGTATGCGGAGAGGAAGGAGCGGACCGGCGGAGCGATCGTGCTGCACCAGTTCGGAGAGCCGACAAACACAACTTTGTATTTTGCCATATCGGGAACATTCGCCGCAAGGGCCGGCCGGAATCCGGAAGGACACTCCTTTCTTGCCTGATCGACGCACGCCCGGTACTCTTTCGGATATGCCTTTGCGGGTTTGATTTCAAACAGTGTTCCCCCGGTGAATTTCTGAATCTGTTCCGCCGCGAAACGGGTATTGCCGCTCCAGGAGTAGTAGGCGATCAGGATTTCCCCCGGCGCGGCGGACGCCTTCTCCGCTGAAGCCCCGGACAGGGAGATCATTGCGGCGGCCATCAGACCAAGCATCATTTTTACGTTCATGTTTCATCCCTCCGTTTGAAAAGTTTGCGTTTCGGGTACGAAAAAACCAGCCGGAAAACAGATTCAGCAGCATGGCGTTTTCCATTCGGGAGAAATTTAGCACCGCTGCGGAAAAATAGCAAATGCGGTCATCCGGACTGCGGCGATTCCGTCGCACCGGAGGAAGAGCCCCATCGGAAAAAACTGATTAACAACTGATTAATAAAAATTTTTAAAATTGCTTGTTTTTATATTAATCAACCCTTGACAACTGATTAATCATGTGCTATAATATATGCCGACGGGAGGATTCGGAATGTCGAACATCACCAAAATCATGACCTTTACATCCACGGTGGAACAGCTGATCCGGGACAGGGCGCCCGGCTTTACAGACCGCCTTCCGGGACAGCGGGAGCTGGCCTCCCGTTTCAATCTGTCCCAGAGCCTGGTCCACATCGGGATGACGGAACTGAAAAAACGGGGCGTGATTGTCATTGAACCGTACAAGGGAGCGTCTGTCGCACAGGCGGAGAAGAAGGCGGAGGAAGCCGAACCGGTCTCACCGCTGACCCTCCTGATCTGCGAGGACAACCCCCGGCAGAGAGCGTTCTGGCTCCGTGCCGTTGCTCTGTTTGAAGAGCGGTCGCCGGGAATCCGGGTGAGTACACGCTTCCTGCCGTCAGACCGTCCGCCGGAAGATGTCGTTCCGGGGCGACGGAATACGGTGGTGATCCGTCCGGGGGATTACCGGAAAGGGCCGCACCCCTGCGTTCCTCTTTCCGAACTTCTTCCCGCGGAAAGACTTGCCGATCTGCAGAACCGTCTTCTTCCGGGGCTTCATGCGGTGGACTGGAGCATTGCTCTTCCCTTCCAGCTGCAGGTCATGGCACAGATCTACGATGCGCGGGGAACCGACGGCCCTCCGCCGGAGGATTTTCCCGCCTATCTCGACTGGCTCAGTCACTGCTACGGGGCACACGCGATTCCGGTTCAGAATCTGGATCTGCTGCGCGACTGCTGCGGGCTTGACCGGGCGGAAATGCTGATTCCGGATGAAAACGGACTCTCCCCGGAACTGCGCCTGTTTCTGACATCGCTGGAGACCATCGGGCGTCATCAGCTGATGGAACCCGCATGCGAAAAAAACAGCGATCAGATCCGCTTCCTGCTGGAAAGAAGAATCCGGACGGCGGAGGTGTTTTCGCACCGCTGGACGGAACGCGGGATCTTCCAGAATGAAACCTACCGGTTCTCCCGTCCGCGGAGTGCGGTGAAACGGCGGAGACTGCCCTACTTTCTCTCGGTCGCCGTCCTTGCCGGTTATGAGGAGGTTTCCGAAGCGGAGCGCCGCTGGTTCGAATTTCTCGCCGATCCGGAGCTTCAGATCCTTCAGATGCAGGAGGGTCTCGGACTTTCCCCGTATGCGGACCTTCTGAAGGAATCCTGCGGTGAACGCCTCCGGGATGTTGCGGAATGGGCGGCTCAAACGGTATTCGAGGACCGGAGAGAACCCCTGCTGGAGACACTCTGGAGCGAGGTCCTCCACAGACTGCGCGAACCGGTTGTTCTCCCTCTTCTGTTCGGTCAGATCACCGGAGAACGGGCGTTTTCCCTCATTTCCGAGCGGAATCTTCTGGATCCGGATGCCCTCCGGAACTGCATTGCAGAGCAGCTTTCTCTGGATTGAACGGATAAAAAACTATGCATACAACGAATTTTTTATTGTAATACAGGAAAGGCGGAACGGATGAAGCGACGACAATTTCTGTTTTTTTTCTCTCTGCAGTTTCTCCTGACGGCGGGAGCGGCGGAGAACGTGAACATCGACGCATTCACAAGCGGACGGTGTTATGTCCATAACGGGGCGAATCTTCGCCAGGAGCTGCGTTTTTTCCCGCAGGGACCGGACGGGCGGCCCGCAACCCGTCTGACCTGGGATTCCGGGAAAAAGAATTATGCGGAACTCAATCTCCGGAAGGCGCCGCAGTTTCAGGAGTTCCGGGCACTGGAACTCCGTCTGGAGTACCATTCCGACGGAAGCGGCCAGCTGAAGAGCTTCGGATTCCGGATGTTCGATGCCAAAAACGAATGTTTTCAGTGGATCGTCCCCGCGCATGACAAGACCCCCGGCTGGAAAACGGTCCGCGCAACCCTTTCGCCGGACAAATTCACCGACAGCTGGGGCAGGGAAAAGACCGGAAAAATCCGCTTTCCAGTCCGTCTGATCGGTTTTGCCGCCGGATTTGAGCAGGGATCTTCCGGACCGGTCTACTTCCGGGAGATGAGCTGCCGCATTCCGGAGGCCCGGCCGACCATTCCCTCCCTGACCCGCCGCTGGACCTTCGACGATGCGGCGGAACGCTGGAACTCCTGGGGCGGCGCACGGATGAAAGACCATCGGATTTTCTGTGAAAAAGCGGGCAACGTCTTTCTGAACGAGCGGATGTTCCCGCTGCATCCGGTCGCACAGCCGGAAAGCATCCGGATCGACTGTACGCTGGAATCCGGTTCCGCGGAACTTTTCCTGACCTTGTTTGACGGAAACCGGAAATCCGTCACACTTCCTGCGCGGCAGGTCGGCGCGGGGCGCAGCAGCGTCGTCTGGGAGACGGGAAACCTGACTCCGCCGCTTCAGCTTTCCCTCCTGCGCATCCGCACCCGGTCCGACCGGACCGGCATCCGTCTTCATGCGCTGGAGACCTGGGAACGCAAAACGCCGGAATCCTCGGTTGCCATGCGCGTGGAAACCGGCCATCCGCTGCATCTGATCCTTCCGGGCGGAGAGCAGAAAGCTGTTCTCCATCTGGAAAACCGGACGCGGGAAAAACTCCGTCTTCAGGCGGAATTTGAGATCTGCGATTTCTTCGGGCCGGTGGATTCCTTTTCCCGCCTTCTGGAGTTTTCTCCGCGGCAGACCAGAAGCATTTCCCTCCCGGTGGAGCGGTATCCGCGGGATGGAATCTTCTTCATCCGGAGCGCATTTCACGAGCCGGGATCCGGAGAGATCTTCCGGGATCAGCGCTGTTTTGCGCGGATGATTCCGGCCGGACCGACGCCGTTTCCGGATTTCCGGAAAAAAGACGGATTCCTGTTCGGGATCTGCACGCACACGGAACGATGGGGACGCCGCGACCGGGAACTGGAGGTTCTGGCGGCGGCGCTGGCGGGAGCAAAGATCATCCGCAACTCCGTCGGATGGGGAGAGATCCAGCCGAAGAAAGATGTCTGGAATTATGCCATGTTCGACGAACTGGTCACCCGTTACCGGAACAGCGGCATGGAGCTGCAGGGCGGGTTCGGTCTCTGCGCGGGATGGGGCAAGGCGGCCGACGCCCGGCTCCGCAACGGCAAACCCGATCCGCTGAACAACGGACGCTCCATGCCGGATCTTGATGCGTGGACCTTCTACGTCCGGAAGACCGTCGCGCGCTACAGGGATCAGATCCGCTACTGGGAGGTCTGGAACGAACCGGACCTGCCCCACTTTGCAAATTTCGGTGTGGAGGACTATCTCCGTCTTCATGCGGCGACCTTCCGGGCCGTCCGGGAAGCGTCTCCCTCGGCCAGGGTCATGAACGGCGGATTCGCCGGGCTCGGCAGCGATGCGCAGATCCGCTATCAGCGGACCTTTCTCGAACAGGGACGCAATACTCTTGATCTTCATGCGTTTCATCAGCACGGCGATTTCCGCTACTACCGGAAAATCATCGACGAAATCTTTCTTCCCCAGCGGCGGGAAACCGGTTGCAGCCGCATTCCCTGGTACGCCAACGAGACCGCGATGCACTCGCTCGGCGGACAGGATCATGCACAGGCGGAAACCCTTTTCAAGAAACTGATCTTCTCCTGGGCGCGCGACGCGATCGGATACACCTGGTACGATCTGCGCAACGACGGCTTCAGCGCCACCGACGCGGAACACAACTACGGCATGATGACCAATGATTTCTATCCGAAAGCCGTCTATCCGGCCTACGCCGCCCTCGCCAGGATGTACCGGGAGATGACCTTCCTGAAGGAGCTGCATCCGGCGCAGGGAGAATACCTCTACCTTTTCCGGAACGGGAAAGAGCGCGAACTTGCCGCGGCGGCATGGCGGGAACCGGTCGAAGCCGCATTTTCCGGAACGCTGTTTGCCGGCGTCACGGACGCCGCGTCGATGGAAATCGCCGACATCATGGGCAACCGCCGCCCGCTCGCGCTGCACAACGGACGCTTCCTTCATCAGAGTTCGGCCACTCCGGAAACACTTCTGCTCCACAATGCTTCGACTCTCAGCTTTGTTCCAGTCCTCCGGGCGGAGACCTCCGATCCGGCGGCGGAAGGACGGACGGTCCGGGTGAGAGTCCGCATGAACAATCCGTTGGACACCCCTCTGCGCATGAAACTGCGCCTGAACGCTCCAGTGGAATTCAAGCCGCTTTCCGGAACAGAGTGCACCCTGAACGCCGGTCCGAAAGGGGAAAGTTCCGCGCAGATCGCGTTCCGAGTCGGGAAAACCGGAGAAAACAACTTCCGCCCGTTCCGCCTCGGCATCGCGGCGGAAAGCTCCGACGGTGCCACGGCTGAACTCGGACTCCCGGTCTATCCGGCAAAAGCTCTTTCCGGGAAAATGAACCTGAGGAAGCCGGATTTCCTTCTGAAACACCGCCATCAGGTGGTCTCTCTCTACGACAAAGTTCCGGGCCGTTCCATCTGGCAGGGGGAACAGGACCTCTCCGCCGCGCTCTCCTTCGGGTTGGACGGGAAATTTCTCCACCTGACCGCGGTTGTACGGGATGATGTTCATCGTCCGTCGGGCAGCGCTTCGCAGATCTGGAAAGGAGATTCCGTCCAGTTCTTCCTGGAACTTCCGGATCGCGGAACCTGGGTCGCCGGCGGTGCGCTGACCGCCTCCGGGAAAACGGAAAAATGGATCTGGAACGCCCCCTCCGGCTTCTCCGCAGAACAGGCAGTACGGACTCTGGACATCCGGGCGGACCGGAAAGGAAATGTCACAACCTATGTTTTCCGCATTCCGAGAAAGGAATTCGGTCTGTCAAAAACGCTGGCGGAGAAGGGATTCCGCTTCAACTTCCTGGTCAACGACAGCGATACGGAACGCGACGGCCGGGAAGGCTGGATCCGTCTTGCTCCGGGCGCCGGAGATGAAGTCGCACCGCTCAACTATCCGATTCTTTTCTTCCCTCCGGAATCGCCCGGCGGATAACATGCTCTCTCCGGGGGGACAGCGGAACATGAAATGAAATCAGATCCGGATGCGCGGTCAACGCTCCGGAGATTCAAACTCAACAACAGCGGAACCGGGGAACGGTTTCCGTCAAAAAAAAGGATTTGAGAATGAAAACGAAACAGGCCTTCACCCTTATAGAGCTCCTCGTTGTAATTGCGATCATCGCGATCCTTGCCGGCATGCTTCTTCCGGCGCTGAACAGAGCGCGGACAAAGGCGCGGTCGGTGGCATGCCTCAGCAATCTCAAACAGATCGGTCTGGCGCTTGCTCAATATGAAAACGGAGAATATTTTCCGCCGCGGAAGCAGGGAAGCGCCACGGAGGGCTGTGTGACATGGGAGGAGTTTGTCGTTCAGGGAATGGGAGGCAACGGGGCGCATGAGAACCGTTTTCAAACGGCGGTCAAATATCTTTCCTGCCCGATGGATCCGCTTCCCGCGGCGGGAGGGAAAAAGACCAAGCTGAGCTACGTCTTCAATTCCGGCGACGCCGACACATCCGGCAATGTTCTGACTCTTACCGATACTCCGGTTCCCGGCGACCATGCCTTCCGCCTTGACCGGATCGTCGGAACATACGGAAAAAACAAAAACAGAGGCGGTTCCACGGTTCTGATCACAGACCGCATCAATGTCCTCGGCGGCGTGGAAAACCAGTACAGCCAGGGACCGACGGCAATCTGGTGGGACTTCTCCAAAGATAACGGGCATCCCGCCATGCTCGGCGAACGCAACGCACTCATGTCCGGCATGCATGTGCGGAACATCCCCGCCGCCCCGTTCATCACCGGAACGGAACTGCTGATCCGCGAAAACTTCAGCTGGAAACTGAAATAATCCTCCCGGAAATCCGGAACCGGGAGGAGATCGTTTCAGAGTTCCGTTATACCGATCACTCCATAGCCGGAACGGAACTTGTTCAATCCGATTTTCAGAGTCTGTCCGTTGCCGGTGCGTCCGGTGACAAAGAAAAGATTCCTGGAATCCGTTACGGAAAAGCAGCGGATGTCGTTAAGTGAAAGATTCCTTCCGTGTCGCCGGAGAGCAGCCAGCGAGTGTTCCACAGGATCAATCCCGGTCTCGGCCATCTGCAGTTTCCGCTCGGTCTCGGAAAAGGGGAAAAGACGGACAAGGGCATCCGCTCCGTTCTTATTGTACAGAGCAAGCAGGGTGTCCAGCAGCGACCGCAGCTCCTTTTCCTGCGCCGGGGGAGCGGGAATCTCCCGCTGAATCCGCTCCGGGTGGACGTCCGATCCGCCGTTCACCCAGAAAACTCCGCCAATTCCAAGAATCAAACACAGAATCATCCATCCTTTTTTCTTCATTGCAGTTCTCCCTGTTATTCCCGGACCCCGTAAAGATCGAGTCCGGAATCTCCGTCATGATCGGCGCTGGAATTCAGACATCCGATTCCATGATCCACGGAAAAATTGGCCGTCCCCATCGTATTGGAACTGGCGTGATAGTATCCCGTCTGTGCCGACGCATGGCCGTCAACCCAGAGAATGTTCGCCCGCTTCTGATGGCGGAAGTGCGTCTTGTTGCAGCTGATGAGGTTGTTGACCGCCAGACCGGCGGAAGCTGAGAAGGTTGCGGAATCCCCGACACTGGCAACGCTCGACGGACGTTTGATCTTTCCCGGCCGCGCCGGGGCATACTCTCCGGAGGAAAGCATTGTCCCGAACATCATGGGAGTCCGGTGAACCACCGAATTGATTCCATAGCCGCCTCCGTTCGCGTGATCCACCGTCTGTGTTCCCAGCATGCCTTCAACCGAGGCGTCCGGACAGATGAAAACATTGGTCGACCGCTCCTGCATCACCGTCGCATCCACTCCGGCTTTCTTCAGGTAATTGGCAAGATATCCGTCCTGTGTAAAGTCGATCACATCTTTCCCGTCTTCCTTGTCAAGCCCCATGCCGCACCAGTACTTCCCGGCTCCGCCCATCAGATATTCCCGGGCGGGGCAGACATACTCAAAATCGGCGGCATACATCGCAAGCGCCGTCCCGATCTGCTTCAGACGCGACATACAGGAAACCGCGACTCCTTTGTTCCGCGCCGAACCCAGCGCGGGAAGAAGCATCCCCGCAAGAATCGCAATGATCGCAATTACAACCAGAAGCTCTATCAAAGTAAAGCTCTTTCTCCTGAACATGTTTTTCTTCTCCTCAATTGACCCGTATCCGGGCTGTTTAATTAGTCTAAGCTAATTTTCAATTCCGGCACCACCCCGCGCGTTCAGGGTGGTCAAGGGAAGCCGTGTTGAAAATCAGCAGGGACTTGTTTTGTTTCTGGAGGTAATATAGCGCGTCGAAACGATTTGTCAAGAGAAGAAATTAGTTTAAGCTAATATTTTTTTCAAAGATCTTGTTTTTCCCTTTTTCGGGAGGGAGAGGATCAGTTCAGGAGGAATTCGAGATCCTCCATGGAGATGGAGCGCATCGCTTCGGTCGGGGACTCGACAAGGTTCTCGAAGAGATCGTTTTTGATCTTCTGGAGTTCCAGGACTTTTTCCTCGATGGAATTTTCGACGATCAGTTTGATGCAGGTCACGGCGCGGGTCTGCCCGATTCTGTGGGAACGGTCCTCCGCCTGCGCCTCGGCGGCGGGGTTCCACCAGGGATCGTAAATGATGACGGTGTCGGCGGATGTCAGGTTCAATCCGACCCCTCCGGCTTTCAGGCTCAGCAGGAACACCGGAATATCCGGCGACTCGTTGAAACGGTCCACATGCGCCATGCGGTCTCCGGTGGAGCCGTCCAGGTACTCGTATTTCAGCGACTGGCGGTCCATCCAGTCGCGGATCAGCTTCAGCAGCGAGGTGAACTGACTGAACAGCAGCACCTTGTGTCCGCTGTCCACCGATTCCAGCAGCAGTTCCTTGAGCAGCTCCATCTTTGCCGACTCTTTCACATCGGGATTCAGCTCCGGGGGCAGAAGCGCCGGATCGCAGCAGATCTGCCGCAGACGCAGCAGGGCGCTGAGCATCTCGAAGCGGGAATCTTTTGAAGCACCCGTGCGGAGTTTTTCCATCACTTCCCGTCCGCGCAGACGGAATTTCTCATAGAATGCACGCTGCGCGGCGCCCATTTCGCAGTAGAGGATCTGTTCCTGCTTCGGCGGCAGCTCCCTGTTGACATCCGACTTTTTGCGGCGGAGCATGAACGGAGCAATCCGTTCCGCCAGCTCGTTCAGGATCTCCGGCGACGGATTCACCACATAGCGGCTGCGGAAGGAGGTCTGCGATCCGAGAAGCCCGTGATGCAGGAAATCGAAGATCGACCACAGATCCTCGGGCGAATTCTCCAGCGGCGTTCCGGTCAGCACCAGACGGTGAACCGATTCCACCATTTTACAGGCCTGCGCATTTGCCGTTGCCGGATTTTTGATATGCTGCGCCTCGTCCAGAATCACATAGCGGAAACGGATGCCGCGGAAGAGCTCCATGTCGCGCCGGATCAGACTGTAGGAAGTAATGCAGAGATCGTGCGCAGCGGCTTTTTCCCAGAGATTCCTCCGGTCGTTTCCGGAAATTTCGAGGACTTTCAGCTCCGGCGTGAAGCGGGCGCTTTCGCGCGCCCAGTTTTCGATCAGACTGGTCGGACAGATGATCAGCGCGGGAAGATTCTCCACCACATCCGACGCCAGCAGAGCAAGAGTCTGAATGGTTTTTCCAAGTCCCATCTCGTCGGCGAGCACCAGATTGCATCCCTGTTTTCCCATGGCGGAAAGCCAGCGGACCCCCTGCATCTGATAGTTGCGCAGTTCGCCCCGGAAGAGTCCGGCGGGGATCAGAGATTCGCCGGAGGCGCTCTCCGTCAATGCGGTGTCGTAATCAAGTTTGAGGCGCAGGAATGCCGTCGGCACCGCTCCCGGAATTCCATCCGCCATTTTCGCCCAGTGGTATGCGGCGGGACGGATCAGGCGAAGCACCTCCGCGAGATCCTCCCGGCGCGCCTCCTGTCCCGGCACCGGATGAGCGATATCGGCCACCGCGGCGGCGAGGCGGCGCATCTGCGGCGGAATCTTGATCAGAAGCGCGCCGCCGGACGACAGAAACAGCTCGTTGCGCACCGACGCCTTCACCAGATCTCTCCAGCGGACCGGCACTCCGGCGGCGGAAAGCGTGACCTTCAGATCGAATCCTTCCTCGCGCTCCGCGACAATCTCCGTCGAAATGCGGAGCGCGGAAGCATCCCCGCAAAGCATTGCAAGCGGAGAGGAGAGCGCGAACCGGCGCCGGCTTCCCATCCAGAGCGGAATCAGATCGTCCACGAACTGTCCGATTGCCTCGCGGTCGCGGAGAAGCAGACGGGTTTCCGAATCGCCGCTTTCGCCCCCTTTCACCAGTTCAAAACCGAAATTGACCAGTTCGTCAACGACAGCTTTTTCGCCTTCGGAATCGCGGCGCCAGTAGACGCCGTCCTTTTCCGCGAGACGCTGCTGATCGCCCTTGCAGAGCTGTCCTCCGTAATCGAACAGGACCTCGATCTCCAGGCATCCGTCGACGCGCATGCCTCCGTCGAAAAACGGCTTGAAGCGGCGCTGGTTCACCTGGACATTCCCCGTTTCGATCACCTTGACGGGGAGCCAGTCGGACTTTGCAAGAATCGCCGCCGATTTCCGGTCGCACGGCTGGACAGTTGTCCGGAGGAAGTTCCGGATCCAGAGCACATCGGCCTGTGCGCAGATCCACCAGTACTCTCCGAGCATCCCGATCCAGCACCCGGCGCGGCCCGCCACCACCTTGACATCCTTCAGCGGCAGAGGAACCCCTTTGACGATAATCGCCGACCGCAGAATACATCCGCCCTCCGCATCCTCGATCAGCAGTGCCGGCTCCGCATGATCCTTGTGGATCACCACCTTTTCCTTCATCCGGAAAAACCGCTGGAAATCAATCAGGCAGTGGAAGAATTCCGCCGTCTGCTCCGCGTCGAGGGAAAGTTTGGTTCCGTCCTGCTGCGCGTTGATCGCCAGATAGCGGATCACCTGGCGGTCCTGCTGGGGAAACAGACTGAGCTGAAGGGAGACCGCCAGATTCTTGCCGAAATGCAGCTGCCGCAGATTGTTCAGATTCCCCGCATAGTCCCGGTTGTTCCAGTGGAGCGTGACGGTAAACAGCGTCCGCTCCCATTTGCTCGGCATGTGGGGAAAATCGGATTCCGCGTTGATGATCACCAGCGCCTCCGGGGGCGCGAGAACCTGTTTCAGAAGTTCGGGAAGACCGGAAAATTTGAGTCCGGCATAGCGGGCGGGATGATCCGCCTCGCTCCGCTCCTGCGGCTTGATCGTATATTTCGCATGGTGCAGACAGGCGGCGATCGCATGGCAGCAGAACGCGCCCGGATTCCGTTCACAGGAACAGACCGCGGAAAAGGGACCGTCCGGAAAACCGTGGACCTCCACACGGGAGACGATCCCCTTGTGATCGCGAAACACCGCCCGCAGAACGCCCGGAAGGCTCTCGTGGCAGCAGAGAAGTTCTCCGTTTTTCAGGATGCTCTTCGCCCGCTTGAACGCCTCCTTCGATCCTCTCTGAATCAGATTTGACTCAAAACTCTGCGCCATCTTCCCTTCCTCAAATGAAATAGAACGAATCTACAAATGGGTAATGTAGCGCAGGATCTGCAAGAAGTAAACTCAAAAATCAAAAAAAAAGCGATTTTTCTCCCTTTGTGCCGGGAGGAGGATCGGAAAGGGGGTGTTCCGGGAGGGTGCATCCTCCCGGAAACAGCCGGAAACCGGCAGAGGATCAGTAGGCGGAATCGGGAAAATAATACTTCGCGGCGTTGGACTTGTCCACGATTTCCGAAGGAATGACAACCCGCTTTTCCGTTGTCAGAGGCTGCCGGCGGGCCCCGGCGACCGCATGGTCGACTCCCACCGCGATCATCCGCGGAGGATAGGTCACGGTCAGCGGGACGACCGGATCACCGTCGAGAATCCTTTTCACGATCTGTTTTCCGCCACCGCCGCCGACGATCAGTTTGATGTCTTTGCGGTTGGCCTCCTGCCAGGCTTTCAGGGCACCGACCAGCACGTCGTCGTCACCGACCCACACCGCGTCGATCTTCGGATATTTCTGGAGATAGTTCTCCATGAGCTTGAGTCCTTTTTCCGTATCCCAGTAGGCGGACTGCGACTCCAGGATCTTCATGCCGGGATGCTTTGCGATCTCCGCGCGGAATGCGTTGACCCGGTCGGAATTGACCGGACAGGGAATGCCCTCCATAACCAGGATGCCGCCCTTTCCGTTCAGATGTTTGACGATCGCATCCGCGGCGGCTTTTCCGAATCCGGCGTTATCCCCGGCGACCGTCACGTTCTGAACGTCTTTGGTGAGTCCGCGGTCAACGACCACCAGATATTTTCCCTGTTTTGCGGCGCTGGAGCAGATTCCCGTCAGCGGCCCCGGCTCATGGGGAAGCACGACCAGAGCATCCACGTTCTGAACCAGCAGATTTTCGATCTTGTCAACCTGTTCCGCGGCATCCTTCGCGGTCGAAATCAGCACCCGGACGTTCGGGTCCTTTGCCTCCCACTCTTTTTTCGCCTGCTCGGCCCACCAGACGATTCCGCCGGTCCATCCGTGGTCCGCGGCGGGAATCGAAACCCCGATCCGGACCGTGTTTTTCCCGGCATCCGACTCGCCGCAGGAACTGCCGAGAAGCATTGCCGCGGCACAGAGGAGAATCCCCGGTGCAAGTTTCCATCGTTTCATAGTCTGTTTCCTTTCCTGTCAGTGAAAAATTGTTATGCCGCCGTTTTGCGTTGAATCATCACGGCGATGATGATAACCAGTCCCTTGACCGTTCCCTGAAGGGTCACGGAGATTCCCCACATGTCGAGCACGTTGGAGACGATTCCGAGAATCAGAGCCCCCGCGAGAGTCCCCCAGACCGACGCCTTTCCGCCGTTCATCGAACTGCCTCCGATAATCACGGCGGCAATCGCGTCCAGCTCGTAGGAGAGACCGGCGCTGGTCGAGCTGACCGCGTTCAGACGGCTTCCGAACAGAAGCGCGCTGATCCCCGCCGTCGTTCCCGCGATCAGGTACGTCGCATACTTCACCGCTCCGGTACGGATTCCGGAATAGCGCGCCACGCGCTCATTCGATCCGACCGCGCAGATGTGACGGCCGAGCCGCATTCTCTTCAGAAAAATGGAGAGCAGGACCGTCAGGATCAGCATGATCCAGACCGGAAGCGGAATCCGGGCGAACGCGGCTCCTCCGAATGAGCGGAACGCCTCGTTCTCCGTCGACACGAGTCCGGAATCGGCGAAATAGAGCGTCAGCGAACGGAAAATCACCATCGTGCCGAGCGTTGCGATGAACGGAGGGATTTTCCCGAGCGAGACAAGCAGTCCGTTCGCGGTTCCTCCGAGCGCTCCGACCGCCACAGCGACAAGAGCCGCCAGAGCCACCGCCGCCGTCTCCGAACCGGGAAACGCATTCATGCTCATGATGGAAAGCGCGCCGGACAGCGCCAGAAGGGAACCGACCGAAAGGTCAATCCCCGCGCCCGCGATCACAAACGTCATGCCCAGCGCGATGATGCCGCTGTAGGAGACCTGCCGCGTGATGTTGATCAGATTCTGGACATTGCGGAAATGCTCGTTGGAAAGGCAGCAGAGCAGCAGCAGAACCGCCAGAGCGGCGTACGGCCCTCCCGTGCTTTTCAACAGACGAACCACCGTGCTTGAAAATTTACTGGACTCCGGTTGCAAGATACATGATCTCCTCTTCTGTAACGTGTTCGCGCTCAAGGCATCCGGCGAGCCGGCCGGCGCGCATGACGAAAACCTTTTCGCACATGCCGATCACCTCCTCCAGATCGGAGGAGATCAGCAGACAGGCCACGCCGTTCTGCGCAAGTTCACGGATGAATGTGTAAATATCACTGCGGGCGCCGATATCAACGCCGCGGGTCGGTTCATCAAAAATAAACACCTTCGGACGGGTGTCAAGGCACTTTGCAAGAGCCACCTTCTGCTGATTTCCCCCGCTCAGAAACTTGAGCTGCGCCGTCGGCGAGGGCGTCCGGATGCGGAATTTTTCAATATAGGATTCCGTTGTCCGGAGGACCTCCTCCCCGCGGATGAATCCGGCCCGGCAGTAGCGCGCCAGACTGGAGAGGGTCGTATTGGCATCCACCGGGAATTCGGTCAGAATTCCGCTTCCCTGCCGGTCCTCGGAAAGATAGACGATTCCCCGGACAATCGCCTCGGAAGGATTCTTCAGGCGGAGAGGAACCCCGTTCAGACGGATCGTGCCGCGGGAACGGCGGATCGCACAGACGGCTTCCGCCAGCTCCGTGCGTCCGGCGCCGGCCAGACCGGCCAGACCGGTGATCCCTTTCCCGAGCGTGAAGGAGACATCCCGCACCTCCCGTCCGGACGAGAGATGCTCCACGGAAAGAACGGCTTCGGAATCCGGCATCTCCTTCGGGGGAAACATTCTTGTCAGTTCGCGTCCGACCATGCGGCGGGCGATTTCGTGGGCGCTCAGTTCCGCGGCGGGATCGCAGCTGACCAGCACGCCGTCCCGCAGCACCGCGACCCGGTCGCAGACCGCCCGGATCTCCTCCAGACGGTGAGAAATGAAAATCACCGACGTCCCTGCCGCGCGCAGCTCCCGCATGATCCGGAACAGGATCGCCGCCTCGTTCTGATTCAGCACAGTCGTCGGCTCGTCCATAATCAGCAGACGGCATTTGACCGAGAGAGCCTTTGCGATTTCCACCATCTGCTTCTCGGCAACCCCGAGCGAAGCGATCCTCCGAGCGGGATCCAGCTCCACACCCAGACGGGCGAGCTGGACGCGCGCCCCCTCGTTCATCGCCTTTCGGTCGAGCAGACCGAAACGGACCGGCTCGCGTCCGAGAAAGATATTCTCCGCCACGGTCAGATCATTGACAAGATTGAACTCCTGCGGAATGCCGGCGATCTCCTTTTCCCCGGGACGCAGCGTCTGTCCGAGAAAACGGATCGTTCCCGAATCGGGACGGTGGATTCCGAGCAGGCATTTGACCAGAGTCGATTTTCCCGCCCCGTTCTCCCCCACCAGACCGAGGATCTCGCCGGACCCGACCGTCAGCGAAACACCGGAAAGGACAGCGGTCCCTCCGAACGATTTGACGATCGAATCCAGTTCAAGCAGCGGTTCCGTCGGCATCGGCGCCCTCTCTTCTCAGCCTTCGGAAAGAATCAGCGAGACGGCCTTGTCCATCTCTCCGGCGATTGCGGGGGAGGAGGAAAGCGCTCCGGCCACATCGCCGCTGTCGCACTGCTTCAGGAACGCCGGATCCAGCGGAAGCTGGGCAAGCAGCGGCGCATCTGCAAGTTCGGCGAGTTTCTTTCCGCCGCCGCTGGAGAAGATCTCGTGACGGCTGCCGCAGTCGGGACAGACAAATCCGCTCATATTTTCGATCACTCCGGCAACCGGAACCTCCACTTGTTTGCAGAAGTCAACGCATTTGCGGCAGTCGGCAAGCGACACTTCCTGCGGAGTGGTCACAATCACCGCGCGCTTGTTTCCGGTAATCATCTGGCAGGCGGAGAGCGCCTCGTCGCCCGTTCCCGGCGGGAAGTCGAGCACCAGATAGTCAAGCGGCCCCCACTGGACATCCTCCAGAAGCTGCTTGAGCACGCCGATCTTCGCGGGACCGCGCCAGATGATGGCGCGGTCGGCATCCTCCATGACCAGTCCGATGGAGAAGATTTTGATTCCGTCGGCCTCGACGGGGAACATTCCGTTCTCGTTTCCTTCGACCGTCGCGGTCTGGAGGCTGAACAGCGTCGGCTGCGAAGGTCCGTGAAAATCGACGTCGAGCAGTGCGACCTTTGCGCCTTTGCGGGCGAGCGTCAGCGCCAGCGCCGCGGCCACGGTGCTTTTCCCGACGCCGCCCTTCCCCGACAGCACAAGAAGTTTGTTTTTGATCACCGAAAGACGGTTCTGAAGTTTCTCTTCCGAATTGCAGGTGGAGGAACAGCTGGAGCAGTTCCCGGAACAGGTGGAACTCATGGATTTTCCCTTTCGTTAGGATTTCCGGCTTTTTTCAATCAGGCCGGTGGTGGAGTAGCCGGGAACAAACGGGATGAAACGGATTTCCGCGCCGCATGCGAACAGGGCGGCGCGTTCGCCGGGATCGAGTTTTTCCACGGTATAGTCGCCGCCCTTCACATAGACATCGGGAGCGACGGCTGCAATTTCGCGGTCGCAGCGTTCGGAATCGAACACCACGACGGCGTCGACAAAAGCAAGACAGGCGAGCAGGAACGCGCGGTCGGCCTCTCCGCAGACGGGGCGTCCCGGCCCTTTCAGGCGGCGGATCGACGCATCCGAATTCAGCAGCACGATCAGGGCGTCCGCCGACTCCCGCGCGGCGATCAGATACTCCGCATGGCCCCGGTGGAGAAGATCGAAACAGCCGTTGGTGAGCGCAAGTTTCCGTCCGTTGTTCCGGAGCCCCGCGCGCCATTCCGCGGCCTCGGAGAGGGTCATGATTTTCTTCCGGATCTGTTCGTTCATCAGTCCACCTTCGCCGGGATGAAGACCGTATCCTTCAGCACGAACTTTCCACCGCCGACGATCCGGCGGAGCAGGCTCTGCAGTTCCGGGAGTCCGCGTTTGGAAAGCGGATCCGTCTCCGTATGCGTATATCCGTTCAGGTTGGCGGCGGAGAGGAACGTGGTCTCCCCCGCGCGTCCGTCGGCGTATCCGGCGGATGCAAGATCCGCGAGGGTCATGCGGAAGACTCCCGCATCCTCCACGAGATCTTCTCCCGTATCAAAATTCCGGGCGAAGTTTTCGGAGCTCATCCCCGAGACAGGTTCATCATCCGCCGTGAAGGGAATTTCATCGGCTCCGTAGTCCCATTCGAGGATCTGCTCCGGAGAGGCTCCGCCGATGGAGCTTCCGAGCGCCGAGGCCACATCCGCCTCGCTCCGGGCATCGACCAGGCAGGTCACGTTTTCCATGGAAAGAACCGAGATCGCCAGAACCCCGAGGAACACGAAGAGAATCGCGATCAGACTGATCACGAACTCGGCAACGGCCTGCCCGCTTTCTCCGCGGCGATGTTTCATGGCGCACTCCTTTCCCCGGACTTTCCGGAATCTCCGGTACTGTACCTCCGTTTTGATGAAATCTCAAACGCTTTCTCTGTTTTTCTGATTGATTTTTCCGATTTCTGTGCCATATTGACACAAAATCATGCAACGGGAAAGGTGGGACAGGATGACAGACAACGGAATCGCGTCCGGCGAACTGGACTATACAGACCTTCACGAACTCGTCCGGAGCATCGGGGAACTGGCGGAGGAGAAAGGATTTCTGGAAAGCATTTTCAACTCCATCAGCGAAGGTGTGATGGTGCTGGACAGGAATCTCAGGATCAAATACCGGAATCCTGCGGCGACGCGTCTTCTGGGAATTCCGGACGACACCTCGCGTCTCTCCGCCGCCACCTTTCTGAAAGGGGTGGACTGGGACGCGCTGACCACCGAAACCGGCCGGTCGGAACATCGCGAACTGGAGGTGCTCTATCCGGAGCGGCGGATCATCCGTTTCTATCTGGTTCCGCACGCACAGGCCGGACTGGTCACAATGCTTCTCTCGGACATCACCGAGGATTATGAAAAAAATGCGTCGAAGGTGGAAAGCGAACGCAGCCGGATCATTTCGATGCTGGCGGCGGGAGTCGCCCACGAGATCGGCAATCCGCTGAACAGCCTTTATCTCAATCTTCAGCTTCTCCAGCGGATGTTCCGCAAGGGAAATGTGGATCTCAAGGAGGCCGCGGAAAGCATTGATGCGTCGAAAAAGGAAGTGGAACGGCTGGATGCGATTCTCAATCAGTTTCTCAAGGCGCTGCGTCCGGCGAAGCTCCACTTCCGTCCGACGGACCTGCGGACGGTGCTCGGCGAGGCGCTCAACTTCATGCGGCACGAGATTGAAAACCGCAACGTGGAAGTCCAGTGCCGATGGGCGGATTCGCTTCCGCAGATCCCGGCGGACGAAGGACAGCTCAAGCAGGCGTTTTTCAACATCATCAAGAATGCGCTGCAGTCCATGCCGCAGGGAGGAACTCTTTCCATCGTCTGCGAACAGAACGACGAACAGGAGATCGAAGTCCGCGTGATCGACACCGGCAAGGGAATTCCGCCGGAAAACATGTCGAAACTCTTTCACGCATTCTATACAACCAAGGCGTCCGGAAACGGACTCGGCCTGATGATCGTTGAACGGATCATCCGGCAGCACGGCGCCCGGCTTTCCGTGGAGAGCGCGGAAGGCAGGGGAACCTGCTTCACCGTGATCTTTCCCCCCTCCGGGAACCGGGTCCGCGTTCTTCCGCCCGCCAATCCGTATGCGGGGATTCTTCCCGCCGCACGGGAAGGAGAACAGCCATCATGAACCGCCGCTATTCCATTTTAATCATCGACGATGAACGGGGAACCCGCGAAGCCATGGGAAAATTTCTCCGACCGGACTACGATGTCACGCTTGCCGAGGACGGGGAGATCGGAATCAATCTGATCCGGAAAAACCATTACGACCTGATTCTCAGCGACATCTGCATGGAGCCGGGCCCCAGCGGACTCGACGTGCTGGCTGAATCGCTGAAACGGACCCCGCCTCCGCCCTGCATTCTCTTCACCGCCTACGGTTCGATCGAAACCGCGGTCGACGCGGTCAAACGGGGGGCGTTTGATTTTGTGACAAAACCGGTCAATTTCGACCGGCTGGAGATCATTCTCCGCCGCGCGCTGGAATCGCTCCAGCTGAAGGAGGAGAACACCGAACTCAAACGGCGGCTCGGATCGACATTCGGAATCAAAGGAATGATCGGCAACTCCCCGAAGATGAAGAACATCATCGAAACGGTCGAGCAGGTTGCGCCGACCCGGACCACCGTGCTGATCACGGGAGAGAGCGGAACCGGAAAGGAGCTGGTGGCCCAGGCGATCCATCAGTGCAGCGGACGCTCCGGACGGTTTGTTCCGGTCCACTGCGCCGCGCTGCCGGAAAATCTGCTGGAAAGCGAACTCTTCGGCCACGAACGCGGCGCGTTCACCGGCGCGGTCGAAATGCGCAAAGGGCGCTTCGAACTCGCGGAAGGGGGAACGATCTTTCTGGATGAGATCGGCGAAATTCCTCTGCACATCCAGGTCAAACTGCTGCGGGTGCTGGAGAACCGCTCCTTTGAGCGGCTCGGCGGGACGGAGACCATCACCACGGACGCCCGCGTGGTCGCCGCGACCAACCGCGATCTGAAGGCGATGGTCGTCCGCGGGGAGTTCCGGGAGGATCTGTTCTACCGACTGGACGTGGTCTCTCTGGAAATTCCTCCGCTCCGCGAACGCAGGGAAGACATTCCTCTGCTCGTAAAGCACTATCTTGATCTTTTCGCGAAGGAGAACGGCAAGGATATCGGCATCACGGAGACGGCTATGGCCTCGCTCTGCGCCTACACCTGGCCCGGCAACATCCGGGAGCTGCGCAACTGCGTCGAGCGGATGGTGGTCCTCTGCCGGGGGAAAATGATTGATCTGGACAATGTTCCGGTCGATATCCGGGAAGGCGTCACGCCCGGCATCGCCAAAGCGGTGCTGACACACCCGAGCTGCGATCTCGAATGCAATGAAAAAATGCTCATCGAGCGCGCACTCAACGAATGCGGGGGCAACCGGACAAAGGCCGCCGAAAAGCTCGGCATCAGCCGGCGGACGCTTCACCGGAAGCTGCACACCTATCATCTGGAATGAGCATGCTCCGTCTGAACGATCCGTTTCTCTGCGCCGCGCTCCCGGAGCTGTTTTCCGCGACAGAGGGATTCCCCGTCCGCAGCGAACTCTCGACGGACAACGCCGTTCTGCGGACGGAACGCGGAATCCGGATATGCTGCACCTCGCGCGCAATGCTTCACCGGATGCTGGGATCGGTGCTCGCGGGAGAGGTGTTCCATCCCGCCCGCCTCCCCGCGTTTCAGATCCGCGGGCTTATGATCGACTGTTCACGCGGAGGGATTCCGTCCGTTCCGTTTCTGAAGCGGACCGCGGCGCATCTCTCCCTGCTCGGCCTGACCCACCTCGGGCTTTACATGGAGGATACCTACCCCGTGCCGGATCAGCCCTTTTTCGGGTTCGGGCGGGGAGCGTTCACCCCGGAGGAGATCCGCGAACTGGATGATTTCTGCGCAGAGATGGGAATCGAACTGTTTCCCTGCATCCAGACACTGGGACACCTGGAACATGTCTTCAAAAATCCGCGTTTCCGGCCGTTTTCCGACGGTCCGCGGATTCTGAATGTGATCTCGCCGGATGCGCGGGAGTTCCTGGAGCATCTGATCCGTTCCGCCTCGGCGCCGTTCCGCTCGAAACGGATTCATCTCGGAGCGGACGAGCCGTGGGGTCTCGGACACGGGACCTCTCTGGACTTCCGGGCACCCGTTCCGCCGAAGCGGCTTTATCTGCGGCATCTGAACCATCTTGCGGAGATCTGCACCCGGAACGGTTTGAACGGAATGATCTGGAGCGACTATCTTCTCGGCCATTCGCAGAACGATCCGCCGGATGCGGAGGAACTCCGGGAAGTTCCCCGGAGTCTGACGCTGGACTACTGGAACTACACCTCGCATTCGGAAGAGGAACATGCGGAGAACATCCGCCGTCTGCGGACAACCGGCTGCGAACTCTGGATCTCACCCGGACTGCACAGCTGGAACCGTTTTTTCGGCGACCTTTCCGCCGCGACGGAAACGGGAACGGTCTTTTACCGGGCCGCCGCAAAGAACGGCGTGCGCGCGGCCATGACAACGCTCTGGGGCGACGACGGAGCGGAATCCCTTTTCCATACAAATTCTGCCGCCGTCGTCCGTCATCTGCTCTGCATGGACGATCCGGAAACGAGCCGGGAACGGATGAACCGATGGACGGAGACCGTCGGAAGACTCTCTCCGGTCCGCTGTGAGTGCCTCGGCACACTGGATCGCGTCCTCGGAGGTTCCCTTTCCGTTCCGCCGAACTGGAGTTTTTCGAAACAGCTTTTCTATGACGATCCGCTGTTCGGATTTCTGCTCCGGCTGACGGATCCGGAAACGGTCACCGCCCGCCTGGAAGAGACGGAAACGAAACTGCGGAACGCGAACCCTCTCTCCCGCGGCGATCGGGAACTGCGGAAGCTCGGACGGCTCTTTGTAAAAGCGCTCCGTCTGAAAACAGAGGCATCCGCAAGGGCGATCGCGGGATGGAGAGAGAAGAATCTTCCGGAGCTTCGCCGCGCAGGCCGGCTCGCTTCCGACGCCGCGGCGGCGGTCCGCGCGTTCGGGAGATGCTATGAAATGCTCTGGAGACAGGAACGCAAACCGTTCGGGCTGGAAATCCCGCAGGTCCGGATTGCCGGAGTCGCCGCGCGCCTGGAGGAACTGCAGAGAAGAATTTCCGCATTTCTGAAAAGCGGAGAGCCGATCCCTGAACTCGGGCTTCCGCTTCCGGAAGGATTCACTCCGCGCGATGCGGGAACCGCCTACGCCTCCGCCGCTTCCAAAAACCACAACAGCATCTGGATGATGTAATCCGGCGGAAGGCATCTCTTGAAATCAGGGAGATCCGGGTGTAAATTACGGCTTTGACAGGGGGATCCGGAAAACAACGACTCTCAACAGCGGACGAGGCATTTATGAAGTATACAAGCACCAGAAGTTTTCAGGACATCGAATCGGCCCAGGCCATCACGCAGGGGATCGCCGGAGACGGAGGACTGTTTGTTCCCCGGGAGTTTCCCCGCCTCTCCGGCGGAAGGCTGGAACAGATGCAGGCGATGAACTACAAGGACCGCGCCGTGGAAGTGCTTTCGATGTATCTGACTGATTTTTCGGAAGCGGAACTGCGTCGCTGCGTGGAAGGGGCGTACACGGGAACGTTTGACGGAGAAAATCCGGCACCGCTGAAGGAGGTGGCTCCCGGAATGCATTTTCTGGAGCTGTGGCACGGGCCGACCTGCGCATTCAAGGATATGGCGCTCCAGCTTCTGCCCCGGCTGCTGACGGTCTCCGCATCGAAGACGGCGCCGGGACGGACGATGGTGATTCTGGTTGCCACGTCGGGCGATACGGGCAAGGCGGCGCTTGACGGATTCGCGGGAGTGGAAGGAACACGGATCATCGTTTTTTATCCGCGGAACGGAGTCAGTCCGATGCAGGAACTCCAGATGACCACGCAGAAAGGGGACAACGTGGCGGTCTGCGCAATCCGCGGGAATTTCGACGACGCCCAGAATGGAGTGAAGGAGATTTTTGCGGACGATTCCATGAAAGCGTGGCTGGACTCCGCGGGCATGGAGTTCTCTTCGGCGAATTCGATCAACTTCGGCCGTCTGGTTCCGCAGATAGTGTATTATGTCTCCGCCTTCTGCGACCTGCGGAAGAGCGGAAAACTTGCGGAGGGCGGATGTTTCAACGTTGTGGTCCCGACCGGAAACTTCGGCAACATTCTTGCGGCGGAATACGCCCGGCGGATGGGGATTCCGATCGGCCGTCTGATCTGCGCCTCCAACCGCAACAACGTGCTGACGGACTTCATCCGGACCGGAGTGTATGACCGGAACCGGCCGTTCCATACGACGAGCAGTCCGTCGATGGACATTCTGATTTCGTCGAATCTGGAGCGGATGCTGTACCATGTGTACGGGAACGATCCGGAGGCGGTCCGGGGCCTGATGAAGGAGCTGAAGGAGAAGGGACGGTATGAAATTTCCCCGGAGGCGCGGCACCGTCTCCAGTCGGAGTTTTTCGGCGGATTCTGCGATGACCGGGCGACGGAGGAAACCATCGGAGCGCTCTTCCGGGAGCACCATTATCTGTGCGACACCCACACGGCGGTGGCGGTCAATGTATACCGCCAGTACACGGAGCAGACCGGCGACCGGACGCCATGCGTGATTGCCTCGACGGCGTCGCCGTACAAGTTTGCGGCATCGGTCCTTCCGGCGGTCTGCGGCGGACCGCTGCCGGAGGACGGATTCGCGATGCTGGAGAAGCTGTCGGAGGTGACCGGGACAGCGGTTCCGGCGCCGCTGGCGAATCTGAAGAACTGCCGCGTGCTGCATAACGCCTGCGTCTCCCGGGAGGAGATGGGAGACTTCATCCGCGGATTCCTCGGATAAGCCCGTCCGGCGGAGGAAAATCTGACAAAGCCGGTTGTATTTTCCGGGTTTCGGGTGTATATTTCCGAAAGAACAGGGGCATTGATCTGAACCCGAAAGGATCTTGTCGTTTGCGGGGCCTGCCGCCGTCAGAACGTTTTCCGGGATTTCCGGAGCGCGGGCCTGTGCGGAAGTTTCAGGATTTCACCATGCTTCAGAGATGCCGTCCCAACCATAAAAAGGAGTGTGAAAATGCAATTTACTCATGAAGTCGAGCAGATGTGCTGCGTCGCCAAGGGTCCGAAGAACCCGCCGGCACCGATTCCGCAGGAAGGCGGATGGACTTACGCCAAGGAGATCAACCAGATTTCCGGACTCACCCACGGTGTGGGCTGGTGCGCGCCCCAGCAGGGAGCCTGCAAACTGACCCTCAACGTCAAGGACGGGATCATTCAGGAGGCCCTTGTGGAAACCATCGGCTGCTCCGGAATGACACACTCCGCCGCGATGGCCGCGGAAATTCTTCCCGGGAAGACCATTCTTGAAGCGCTGAATACCGACCTTGTCTGCGATGCGATCAACACGGCGATGCGCGAACTGTTCCTTCAGATTGTCTACGGACGGACGCAGACCGCGTTCTCCGAGGGCGGACTCCCGATCGGAGCCGGCCTGGAAGACCTCAAGCAGCTCCGTTCCATCACCGGAACGATGTACGGAACCAGCGCGAAAGGCGTTCGCTATCTGGAGATGGCGGAAGGGTATGTCACGGGGCTCGGACTCGACGAGGAGAACAAGGTCATCGGCTATGAGTTCGTCAATCTCGGCAAGATGATGGAAGCCGTCAACTCCGGCAAGGAAGAGATTCTGAACATGCCGGTCAAGGACTTCATCAAGAAATTCCAGAAGACCTACGGCCGCTTCGGTGATGCTGTCAAAGTCATCAACCCGCGCAAAGCATAAGGAGTCGTTACCATGCCACTGTTTGAAAGCTATGAACGCCGTATCAATCAGATCAATAAGTTTCTGAACGACAACGGAATTGCTTCCATCGAGGAAGCGGAGAAAATCTGCAAGGACAAGGGCCTTGACATCTATCAGCGGGTGAAGGACATTCAGCCGATCTGTTTTGAAAACGCCTGCTGGGCATATCTGGTCGGCGCGGCGGTCGCGATCAAGCGCGGCCAGACGGTTGCCTCCGAAATTGCCAAGACGCTCGGAGAGGGCCTGCAGTCCTTCTGCATTCCGGGATCGGTCGCGGATGACCGCAAGGTCGGCATCGGACACGGCAATCTTGCCTCCATGCTGCTTGAAGACCGGACCAAATGCTTCGCCTTCTGCGCCGGACATGAGTCCTTCGCGGCGGCGGAAGGGGCGATCGGTCTTGCGAAATCCGCCAACAAGGCCCGGAAAGAGCCTCTGCGCGTGATCCTCAACGGACTCGGCAAGGATGCCGCGGAGATCATCTCCCGCATCAACGGATTCACCCACGTCGAGACCAAATTCGACTACAAGACCGGCAAACTCACCGTGACCAAGGAAAGAGCCTACTCCAAAGGCGACCGCGCCGCGGTCCGCTGCTACGGAGCGGACGACGTCCGTGAAGGCGTCGCCATCATGTGGAAAGAGGATGTGGACATCGCGATCACCGGAAACTCCACGAATCCGACCCGTTTCCAGCATCCGGTCATGGGCACCTACAAGAAGGAGCGCATTGAAGCCGGCAAGCCGTTCTTCTCCGTTGCCTCCGGCGGCGGAACAGGCAGAACGCTCCATCCGGACAACATGGCCGCGGGTCCCGCCTCCTATGGAATGACCGACACCATGGGCCGAATGCACTCCGATGCCCAGTTCGCCGGTTCCTCCTCCGTTCCCGCCCATGTGGAAATGATGGGCCTGATCGGAATGGGAAACAACCCGATGGTCGGCGCATCCGTCGATGTGGCGGTTGCCGTCGAACAGGCGATGAAAAAGGCGTAACAGCCGTTTTTCCATCTTTCAAAGCCGTTCCTGCGGAATGCGGGAACGGCTTTTTTGTTTTTTGTCTTCCGAAAAAGAAACGCTCCGCAGGAACTCTTTCCCTGCGGAGCGCAGATGAACAGAAAACGGGGAAATGGCTCCCTCCTCAGCCTTCGAACGGGGATGCGGGAAGATCCGCGCCGTTGAAAAGATTTCCGTCCGGATTGTCGGCCCACGCATAGCGGACGTGCACCGGATGGGCCAGTTTTCCGGATCGAACCACCACGGAGGGGCCGTCGATTTCGACGGAATCCGCCGGAAGGAAGGAGGCGGTGGTGCTTTCCGCAAGATAGAATCCGCGCGGGCTGCCTTTGAAGTGGAGACCCTGTGCGTACTCGAAACGGATGCGGATGGCGCCCTTTTCCATTGAGATTTCCCGTGGAAGAGGGCCGGAGGGGAGAACGTCTTCACAGCCGTAATCATTATGGAGGGAAGCGGCGGCAAGGCGGAATCCGACGGAGCGTTTATCTTTCGGATGGATGTCGTCGGCTTCCCCGCAGTCGATGGCCACAGCCATATCGACATTCGGCAGATTCCGGCAGGCGAGGCGCTGGGACTCCCGCAGAACCGCCCAGGTGCTCTTTTCGTCATAGGAGGTTTCCGTCCGGTAGTTTGCGAGCTGGACCAAATGGAAGGGGAAGCAGCCCTGGCCCCAGAAGAAGCGCCAGTCGCGGATCAGGTCTTCCATCTGTTTCCGGTAGCGGGCGGAGCCTTCGATGGAGTGGGCATTGCTCTCGCCCTGATACCAGATCGCGCCGCGGATGGCATACGGAATCAGCGGACGGATCATGCCGTCGAAGAGGATCGACCAGGTGTTCGGGACGTTCGGTCCGCCTTTGGTCCGGATATCAGGGGGACGGACTTTTCCGAAATCGACCTCCACACAGAACTTCCAGATCGCGGCGAGCGGAAGCGCATGGGACGGATCTCCGCCGGCCGGATAGAGGCGGTAGAGTTCCGGTTTTCCGTTGAAGGAGCCGTCGAACAGGAAGGAGAACGCCCGGATCGCAATCAGGTTTTTCCCGGGGCGGACCAGGTTTCCCGGAACGGAATAGCGGCGAACGGCGCACCAGAACCCTTCCTCGAACCCTTTTCCGGAGGCGCCGACCTGCACGCCGTTGAAATAGGTGACATCGTGTTTGTCGATTCCGCCGAGTTCGAGAACCAGTTCTTTTCCCGCCCATTCCGGAGGCAGGTCGAATTCACGGCGGATCCAGACGGCGCCATTCCCGGCAAGTCCCTCGTCGGTCCAGGAACCGGGGACGCGGAAATCCGTCCAGGCGGAGTCATCGAAGCCGGGTTCCGCCCATCCGAGCGCGACCCCCTTGTTGCCCGGATCGCCTTTGACAGAGGAGCCGAAACGGGAAGAGGAAGCGCCGAGATCGGGATCCCTCCAGACCGGGTCCTCCGCCAGACGCTGTTCGTATTCCCGAAGGAACGATGCCTGTTCCGGATCGGCGGCAAGCGTATTCCGGCTTGTCCATGCCTCGATGACCGTCCCGCCCCAGGAACTCACGACAAGACCGACCGGAACGCCGAGTCTCTCCCGGAGCCGGTATCCGAACCAGAGCGCGACAGCGGAAAATGCGGCGACATTCTGATCGTTCGAATAACACCACTGCCCCTCGAAATCGCTCTGCAGCGCGGTGGAGGCGGATTTTTCCACCGTAATCATACGGAGAGTGGAGGGATCCTGATTGATCCGGCGGAACTCCTCCAGCTGCACCGGAGAGCTTCCCATGCAGAATTCCATATTGGACTGACCGGAAGCCAGCCAGACCTCGCCGATCAGGATATCCCGAACCTCAATCCGATCCCCGGTCCGGGTGTTTTCGACGGCAAGAACATGAGGACCGCCAGCCAGGTCAATCGGAGGAAGACGCAGCAGAAAATCCCCCGCGGCAGAACTCATCCCGTATGCGCGGGCACCGGCAAGAGTCGCCTGCACAACGCAGTTCGGATCGGTTTTTCCCCAGACCGGAACAGGATGACGGCGCTGAATCACCGCACCATCCGAAAACAGTTTTCCCAGTTTCATATTCAATCCTTCCTTTTTTATTGATCGGGAAACAACAGGAATTTAATATACGCGCTCCCGGAGAAAAAAACAATTCCCGGAGGAGAAATAAGAAACTTTTTCCGTTCCGGCTCTGGATTTCAGGGGGAAAAGACTGTATACTATGCCATCAACGCCGGAGGACGCATGGAAACGAACAATACGGACTGGAGATCCATCATCTGCCGCGGGATCGAATCCGATGAACTTGACTACAAGGCCGCGCAGAACTGGAAAACGCTTTCGCGGGCGGGAAAGGCAAAGTTCGTCCGGCACTGCATTGCAATGGCCAACACGAAAGGCGGCTATGTGGTCGTCGGCGTGGGGGAGGACGCTTCCGGCCAGCCCGCGCTCTTCACCGGACTCACGGAAGAGGAGGCGCACTCGTTCGATCCGACCGATGTCGGAAACTTCATCAACCGCTTTGCCGACCCGGCGGTCGATTTCACGCTGGAACGGCCCGTGGTGGACGGGAAACGGTATGTGGTGTTTGTGATCCGGCGTTTCCGGAATCTTCCGCACGTCTGCACCTCTTCCTGCGAAAACGAGCTTTCGCTCGGGACGTTTTACATCCGCACGCCGGACGCCTCCAGCCGTCCGGCCTACCGGTCGAGCGAGATCCACGCGCTGATCCAGCGGACCCTCCGCACGCAGAGGGAGATGCTCGGCCGGATGATCCGCGGAATCCTCTATGAGGATCACTCCTTCCAGGGCGAACAGCAGCAGTCGCGCTTTCAGGAGGAGATCGGGCATTCCCGGGAGTTTTTCCGCAAACGCAGAGTTTATCCGCCCGGACGGAGTTTTCATCTTGCCTTCACGGTCTCCCCGGAGCAGTACATTGCGGAAAAGTTCAGTCTGTCGGAACTGCGGACCCATCTTCAGGAGGCGTTCATCCTCTTCCCCGACGCGGTGTTCATGCAGCCGGAAGAGATCCGGAACGCCTATTTCACGAATGTCTCCCTGCGCTATTTTTCCGCCGACCGGAGCCGGCTCTGGCAGCTCTACCAGTCCGGGCTCTTCTATTATTCCGGCCTGTTCGCCTTCGGGAATGGAATCTCCTATCCGTTCCTGATGAAATTCTTTTCGGAAGCGGTCAAATTCACTGCGCAGCTGTACGACTTCATGGGGTATTCGACGGAACTGATGACCCTGCGCCTGTCGATCCGGGGTGTGGAAAACGTCTCTCTGACCGGCATTCCCTGCGGAAGCGACGACTTTGAATTCATCTGCCGGATTCCCGAAATCAGTCTTGCGCTGGAGCGCTCCGCCGCGGATCTTTCCAGTGCGCCGGCGGAACACACGGTCACGCTCCTGAAGAAGGTCTGCGAACGCTTCAATCTTCCGGAAGGGCGCCACCACAATCTGCAGAAGCAGGTCATCGCGATCCTGACACGGAAATAATCCCCCCTTTCCCCGGGGAAGCCCCTTATGCGGCGGCCGAGGTCCGTTTGAAACGGATCGTGAACGTGGTTCCGCCGCCCTCCGTATCGGAAACCTCGATCGACGCGCCGTGGGCAAGGAGAATGGCGTGAACCATGGAAAGACCGAGGCCGTTGCCCGGACGGGTGCGGCTCTCATCCGCACGGAAAAAGCGCTCGAAGATGTGTTTCTTGTCGGCATCGGAAATTCCGACTCCGGTATCCGAAACGCGCATGACAACCGCATCGGGTTCCTCCTCCAGCGAAAGAACAACCCGTCCTTTTTCCGGCGTGAATTTCATCGCGTTGTCCAGCAGATTGGAAATCACTCGCTGCAGTTTGAGCTTGTCCGCGGAAAGCATCACATCATGATCCGGAATGGAAAGATCGAAATCCAGATTTTTCTCCTCGGCCTGCATGGAAAAGATCTCATACGCCTGCCGGAGCTGCGCGCTGAGAGAGAAGGACTCCGTTTTCAGCGCTTCAAAATTGTTTTCGATCCGCGTGATCTCCAGCATGGAATTGATCATGGCGATCATGCCGGAGCTGTCCTCCGCGATGTCGATGATCGCCTCCCGGTAGGCGGCGAGTTCCTGCGGACCGCTGATGGTGATTTCCGCAATCGTGCGGATGCGGGTCAGCGGAGTGCGGAGATCGTGGGCAACATTGTCGGTCACATCGCGCAGTTCGGTGAGGAGATGTTCGGTGTTTGCGGTCATTGCATTGAAGACGGAAACCAGACCGTCGATTTCAGCGCCGTCGTTTTTCAGGGCGACACGCTGGGAGAAATCCCCTTCCGCGATGCGCGCCGCAGCATCGCTGACTCTCCGGATTCCGGAAACGAACCCGCGCGCAATCAGCCAGCCGCAGATCATGCCGGGCAGCAGAATGATCGCCGTAACCACCCAGAACAGCAGGGCGAACTCCTCCAGATTCTCGCGGTTCTGGCGGAGCGTGCAGCCGATCCGGACCAGGGTTCCGTCGTACAGCACTTCGGAGATCACCCGGAAGGATCCGGCGGCGGTGTTCAAGTTCGAATACCGCTGTTCGCCGCGCATCCGCCCGAGAGCGGGACGGAAAAGCTCGATGTTCGATGATTCCGCGATCGACTCCCCGTCCGCCGCGGTGACGGAATAAAACACGTTCTGGCTTCCGCTGTTGAGCACCCTCTCGACAATGGTTTTCTTCAGGACGGCGATATTGCTCTCCCTGCTGATCTGCTGGGAATAGAGATTTTCTCCGTCGTAACGCAGCAGGAAAAGATCTCCCCCGGAGGCGCCGATCAGATTGTAATGCACCTGTCCGAGCGAGGGATTTTCAAAGGCGACAAGCGGACGCAGACTCGGGAACTTTTCGTAGTAGGCGTCAAGATGGGAGACGGGAAGACGCATCAGCGGGATCTCCCTTCCGAGACGCTTTGCGCGGCTCCCGGCGAGATACTCCATGCGCACCGTGTCGGCCCAGCTGCCGAGGATGCGGTCCATACGGCCGTCCAGACTGCGCTTCTGGTACGCGAACGTCAGCAGAAAACAGACCAGCGACGACAGAATAAACAGAACCGCATACCACAGGGCAACACGGAATTTGACCGTTCCGAAAAAGCCGTTTTTATTCCATGACATAGCCGAATCCGCGTACAGTGTGAATCAGTTTCCGCTCAAACGGCTTGTCGATTTTCTCGCGCAGACGGCACATCCTGGTCTCCACGATGTTGGTCTGCGGATCGAAATTGTATTCCCAGACATGTTCGATAATCATGGTTTTGGAAACGATCCGCCCCGCATTGCGCATCAGGTATTCCAGCAGCATGTACTCCTGCGGCTGGATATCGATTTTCTGTCCGGCCCGGTGGACCTTGTGGCTGAGCAGATCAATGGTCAGATCCGCAACGGTCAATGTCGTGGGTTCGACCTGACTGGAGGCCCGGCGCAGCAGAGCCTGAATCCGGGCGAGCAGCTCCGTGAACGAGAAGGGTTTTGCCAGATAATCGTCACCGCCCGCCTGAAGGCCGCGCACCTTGTCCTCCACGGAGTTCCTGGCGCTGAGCACGATCACCGGAGTGGAGATTTTCGCGTCGCGCAGTTTCTGAATCACAGTGAAGCCGTCCATTCCGGGCAGCATGATGTCGATGATGGCAACGTCGAACTCTCCGGTCTGCATTTTAAACAGACCGTCTTTTCCGTCCGGAGCCACGACGGTGTTGAAGCCGGCCTGCTGAAGTCCTTTGGAGACAAAAGAGGCCGTTTTGGCGTCGTCTTCAATAATGATGATGTTCATCGGCGGAGATCCTTCCCTGGTTGAACTTCTCTCTTCTTTCATCAATATATCATTGAAACGCGAAAATGCAACATTCCGCAATACCGCGGAGTTCCGCTCACGGACGGGAGCGGCGCGCCGGGACGCCGGAGTTCCCGGGATCGGAATTCCGTTCCCAGAAGACGCCGTCGGCATACCCCTGAATCCGGGGAGATTCCTTTGCGCTCTCCAGGCGTTTCAGCGCCCAGCAGCAGTATTCGGCATTGAGTTCGATCCCGCAGTAGCGGCGGCCGAGTTTTGCGGCGACCACCGCACTGGTCCCCGATCCGAGAAACGGATCCAGCACAAGACCGTTTTCCGGACAGGAAGCAAGAATCAGCTTTGCGATCAGCTTTTCCGGTTTCTGAGTCGGATGGGCCGTATTTTCCGGCATTGACCAGAAGGGGATCGTAATATCGTCCCAGAAGTTCGAAGCGCAGGTCATCCGGAAATTTCCTTTGCCGGTTTCCTCCCAGTCCTTCGGCTTTCCCTCCAGTTTGTAGGGAGCGATCACTTTCCGGCGGATCTTCACGGCGTCCGGATTGAAATAATAGTCGTTCCCGAGGGTGGCGAACCAGATATCCTCCGTGCAGTTTTTCCAGTTTTTCCGCGCGCCGCGTCCTTTTTCCCGCTGCCAGGAGATGCGGTTCCGGACCTTCAAATATTTTCCGGCGGCGGAATAGAGTGCGGCGGAACAGCGCCAGTCCCCGCAGAGATAGACCGACGCCTCCGGTTTCAGCACCCGCAGAAGAAGCCGGAGACAGCGGTCGATGTACTCCCGGTATTCCTCATCGGCGACCCGGGAAAACTTCCATCCGTTGAAGTCCTTGGCCAGATTGTATGGAGGATCCAGAATCAGCAGGTCCGCCGAACGCTCCGGAAGAAATCCGGCAACCGTGAACATATCCCCGCAGAACACGCGGTCGGAAACCTCCTCTTCGGCGAGCGGACGGTCCGGAGTTCTCAACAGACTCCGCAGCCGTTGCTTCTCCCCGCCGGACAGGGAAAGGGTCCGGTTGCGTTCGGATTTTTGAGCGGGCATCGGCATTCTCTCCAGCGGCATGGTTCTGCAAATTATCTTTCCGGCAATGTAGCATGTTTTTTCTTTTTTGCAAAATTTCCGTTCCTCCATTTGTAAAAATCGGAACCCGGAGCTAGACTATTCCCGTTTGTTTGACACCGCAGCATCCGTACAACACAACCAGAAAGGGGAGAATATGCGTTTTCAAACAGTCTTCACGCTGACGCTTTCCGCTCTTCTGCTCACCGGGACAGGGATGATTCCATCTCTTTCCGCGCAGGCGGCCAAAACAGCGGAAACCAACCGGGGAAAGACGGAAAATTACACCTTTTCCGTAAAAACCGACAAGCCCGACGCCATCTACAAACGAGGCGAAAAGATCACGTTCACCGTCCAGCTTCTGAAGGATGGGAAACCGGTTCCGGGAATCCGGGTCCAGTACCGCCTCTCCCAGAACGGCGACTGGGGCAAAACACAGATCGCGGATTCAGGAACCCCCATCATCGCCGAAACAAAGCTGGACAAACCCGGCTGGGTCAGCATTGAGGCGTACATGCTCGGGAAAGACGGAAAACGGGTAAAGCATCCCACGAAACCGAATCAGTTTCTCCGCGGCGAAATCGGCGCGATGGTCGATCCGCTGGCGATCCGGGAATCCGCTCCGGAACCGGCCGATTTCGATGCGTTCTGGCAACGTCAGCGGGAGGCGCTCAACCGCGTTCCCGTCGAAGCGGAGCGCAAGGAAATTCCCGTTCCCGAAAAATTCAAGGGGAAGGTTGTCTGCTATGACGTGAAGGTCAAATGCGCAGGTTCGAAGCCGGTTTCCGGATATCTCTGCATGCCGCCCAATGCCAGAAAAGGTTCGCTTCCGGCGGAAGTCTCCTTCCACGGAGCGGGAGTGCGCAGCGCAAATGCCCGCTTCTGGAACGGAACCCGGGCGATCAGTCTTGACGTCAACGCCCACGGCATTGAAAACGGACAGCCGAAAGAGTTCTATCTCAAATTGAACAACGGAGAACTGAAGAATTATCGTCACCAGAACAAAGACGATCGCGACTCATTCTATTTCAAGGAGATGTATCTCCGCGTAATGCGCGCACTGGATTATGTGAAGAGCCTTCCGGAATGGGATGGGAAAACACTGATCGTCCGGGGCGGCAGCCAGGGCGGCGGACAATCCATTGTCGCGGCCGCGCTGGATCCGCAGGTGACCCTCTGCGCCGCGGGAGTCCCCGCGCTCGGCGACCATGCCGGACGTCTCGCCGGCCGCCGGCCCGGATGGCCCCAGCTGGTAAACCGGACCACCCCCGCCGGACAGGATTTCAAAGTCATTGAGACCGGAAAGTACTTCGACAACGTCTACTTTGCAAAACGCATTCGCTGTGAAACATATCTCAGCACCGGATTTGTGGATTTTGTCTGCCCGCCGACTTCCGTCTACGCGGTCTACAACAACCTGCCGAAGACTATCCGGAAGCAGATTCAGACCACCCCCGGCGCCGGACACGGCGCTCCCGGCACTCAGATGAACAAACGCTGCGGAGAAGTCCTCCGCGATGCGGCGCCGAAACCGGCGAAGAAGTAAATTCCCATTCCGGGAAGGAAAACGCCGGACAACCGCCGCAACCCGTCAGGGTGCGGCGGTTGTTTTTTCTCCGTACATTCCGCGGAGCGGGAGTTCCGGAGCCCGGGAGGAATCAAAGAATTCCGCGCCGCGGAACACTCCGAGATACTCCGCATTCCGGAAAATCTCATGCGAGGGAATCTCCTTTCCGCCGACGGCAACGGTTTTTTCTCCGCGCTCCACCTGCAGAAAACGCATCGCGACAGGATCCGCCAGAAAAGCGGATTCTCCATCCGCAAACAGGAAGAGCGGCTGATCCGGCAAACCCGATCCCCGGATGGCATAGAGATTGACCACTTTCCGTCCATCCATGCGGCGGGGAGGAAAAGGAAGAGACCGAACCGTTCCGTCGGCTCCTGCGACCCGGAGCGATCCCTCATAGCGTTCGAAGACCGGATTTACAAGCCGCTGACAGACCGTCACGCGCCGCACCCCGGAAAATGACGGAGAAATTTCCACAGACCATGTTTCCCGGATCTTTTTCATCTCCACACATTTCTCTCCGAACCAGACCGTTATGCCGATCAGGCAGAGCAGAAGATAATACAGCGTTGCCCGGGCGGAAGGCGGCGTTCCTTCCAGTCCGTTTTTCCGGGAAACCTTCACCGCAAGATACGCGGAAAACGCCGCCGCAATCAGCGGCAGCGTGAAAAATGCAATGGCAAACACCGGAAGAAGAGAAAGCGGCAGATGGAAGACCAGCGCCGCCAGCACGCCGGCAAACAGCAGCAACAGCAGGGAGAGACATCCCGCCCCGGATGACTTCAGCGCAATCAGATTCCGATTCCTGGATTTCCGGAACACCGGAACAAACCAGAGCACAGCCATCGCGCATACCAGAAAAATAATGAAAAACAGCATAACGTTGCCTCCGTATTTTTTCCGTATCATATCCCGGAAATCGGGAAAATCAACATTTCCGGGAAAAATTCATGGAAAATCCGGAAAATAAAGAAAGAAGCCCCCATTGAAAAACAGAGGGGAAAAAATATTTTTTCAACGTCCGGGAAATCCCTATCTTCTTCATTCCAAATATTTTTTGAAAGAAACGATTGAAAAATTTCTTTCCGGGTGTATTTTATCAGAATCATCAGAGAGAGTGATTTTTTATATTTGTCGGAATGGTTTTGCGGATTTCTGCAGGGAATGAATCCGCACAGGTTGAATTTTATTTTTATCTTGGAAAAAAGGAGACACCCTATGTATGACTCACACCTGTTACGAATCGGAATTTTTTATGACGGCAACTACTTCTATCATGTGAGCAATTATTACTGCTACGCCCATGAACGCCGGTCCCGGCTCAGCATATCCGGGCTCCACGACTTCATCCGGCGCCTTGCGGGACGGTTTGAGGGGGTGGAATCGAAATTCTGCCAGATTGTCGACTGCCACTACTTCCGCGGACGCCTTCCGGCAATGGAGGCGAACGCCCGCCAGATTCTCCTCAACGAACGCATGTTCGACGATATTCTGATGCGCGAAGGCGTAGTGACCCATTATCTTCCGGTGACACGGGGCGGAGAGAAAGGCGTCGACGTCTGCCTCGCCCTGGAAGCCCTGGAGCTCAACATTTTCAAGAAGTTCGACGTTGTTGCCCTGATTGCCAGCGACGGCGACTATGTTCCGCTGGTCCGCAAGCTGAATGCGCTTGGAACACGGGTCATGGTCCTCGGATGGGATTTTGAATACATCGACGACAACGGAAATGAACGCTACACCGCCACCTCCGGGAAAATGATGAATGAAGTAACCTACCCGGTCTGGATGCACAAGGTCATCGACGGACAGGACACCCGGTTCGATGCCAGCGAAATCAATGCTCTGTTTGTCCCCTCGGGTTCGCGGGAGACACCGGCATCCTACGCCAGAGAAGAATCCCGGAATGCAAAAGACGACACATACGCCCACGCGGTCCCGAATTATGACGAAGTCCAGCCGGATTCTCCGCGCGGCGCCCACTACGACGGCAGCGATCCCGACCGGCCGATGCAGACCGTTGTTCCGCCGACGCCGCGGGGTGTCCGCAAATGCAGCCGGATTCTCCAGCTGAAAAACGGATACGGCTTCCTTTCCAATGAACCTTCGCCGAAGAACCTGTTTTTCTTCTGGGAGGATCTGGAAGGGATTGATTTCAATGAACTCAATGTCGGCGATATGCTGGAATACGAGGTCGGGGAGAACGAACGGGGCGAGTGCGCACGCCACATCACGCGGGTCTCTTCCCAGACGGATGCGCCCTGAAACGGAGACAGCCGATGAAGGGCGCCGGATATCAACTGCTGGTCCAGGTCGGCGACGCGACCCTTGACGTGGTACGGGACGCCCTTCATCTGATTTTGTTCACCGGAGAGACGATTTCGGAATTTGTCTCCGCCCTCCGGCATCCGTCCCGGATCCGGCGGAAGGAAACGCTGTACTATATGAATCTCTGCGGAGCGGACGCGTTTCCGATCAGTTCGCTGATCTGCCTTCTGATGGGATTGATTCTGGGGTACCAGTCGGCGGTGCAGATGCACAAATACGGAGCGGATGCCTTTCTTCCGGCGCTGGTCGGCTGTTCGATTGTCCGGGAGCTGGGACCGCTGATGGTGGCGGTCATTGCGACCGGCCGGGCGGGTTCCGCCTTCGCCGCGGAGATCGCCACCATGAAGGGAACGGAGGAGATCAATGCGCTGCTGACCATGGGATTTTCCCCCTGGAGATTTCTGGTCATTCCGAAACTTCTGGCGATGATCTGCATGATGCCGCTGCTGACCTTTTTCGGAGATCTTTTCGGGATCGCTGGAGGAATGGTGGTCGGGACACTCGAACTGGACATCCCTGCGGCGACCTACTATCAGCAGACTCTTTACTGGGTCCTGCCGCGCTTCTTCATTGAAAGTTTTGTCAAGAGTGCGGTTTTCGCCGTCATCATCACAGGGATCTGCTGCATGCGCGGATTCGACGCGAAGGAGGATTCGCTCGGCGTCGGACGCGCCACGACCTCCGCAGTGGTCACGAGCATCATCTGGATCATTCTGGCGGACTGCATGATGGCGCGCATGTTCAATCTGATCTTTTACGGATCGGCGGTGTAGAAATGACGCAGCGGACTTCAGTCAAAGTGGACGGAGTGACCGTCGGATACGGAAACCGGACTGTTCTGGAAAATGTCTCGTTCGAGATCCGGAAGGGAGAAATTGTCGCGCTGCTCGGGGGATCCGGCTGCGGAAAGAGCACGCTGCTCAAGGCGATCATCGGCCTTCTTCCGGTCCGGAAGGGAGATATTCTCATAGAAAATGAAAGCATTGTCCGGGCCGCCGGCGAAAAGAAACGCTCCATCATGCGCCGGTTCGGAGTGGCGTTTCAGGGCGGAGCGCTCTTCCGTTCCTACACCATCCGGGAGAACATCGCCCTTCCGCTGGAGGAGTACACCGACTACACCCGGGAGGAGATCGACCGCATCGTCAGAGAAAAACTGAAACTGGTGGATCTGGAAGGAACGGAAGAGATGATGCCGGCGGATCTTTCCGGAGGAATGGTGAAGCGGGCGGCGGTGGCCCGGGCGCTTGCCCTCAACCCGGAAATCATCTTTCTTGACGAACCGTCCGCGGGACTGGATCCGCTGAACTCGGCAAAGCTCGATGAACTGATTCTGGCGATCCGGAAACACTGCAATGCGGCGATCGGAATCGTCACCCACGAACTGGACAGTCTTTTCACGGTGGCCGACCGGGCGGTTTTTCTCGACCGGGAGACAAAAACCGTGATCGCCGAAGGTCCTCCCGCGGAACTCCGGGACCACTGCCCCGTTGAAAAAGTACGCATCTTCCTCAACCGCGGAAGTCTAACATAAGGAGACTGCTGGCCATGAACATGAATCTGGAAACCGATAAATTCAAACTGGGACTGTTTGTCACGGTCTCATTTTTCCTCCTCTGTCTTTTATTCATCGTCTTCGGCCTGTTCGACTTTGTGGACACAAAAGTTCCGGTGTTCACGCTGTTTCAGGAGAGTGTGCAGGGACTCGAATCGGGAGCTCTGGTCAAATACCGCGGCGTCCCGATCGGGAAAGTCACAGACATTACGCTGTCCACGTCCAACAATCTGATCCGGGTGGACATGGAGGTCAATTTGAGCAAACTGCGTTCCGATCCGGCCCGGGACCGCAAGGCGGAACCGATCAATGAACCGGAATTCTACATGTATATGGAACGCGAAATCCGGAACGGCCTCCGCTCCCGCCTGGAACTGAATGGAATCAGCGGATTCAAATACATCGAACTCGACTATCATGACACCGAACTGCCCGCCGACCCCAAGGGAAATGCGGGAGTGGAATCCGGACTCAGAAAAGGAGGTGTCTTCTACATTCCCTCCGAACCCTCGATGCTCAGCGGGCTCCGTTCGGGAATCACCGAAACCATTGCAAAAATCGCCTCCATCGACTACAAACAGCTCAGCGAACGGCTGGAAAACGTCCTGAACACCGCGAATTCGCTGCTTTCGGACCCGAATCTGAAGGTCATGCTTGCGAATTCGGAGAAGCTGACCGGCGATCTTTCCCGAACCGTCCAGTCGCTGAACGCAGTGTTCACGCCCCAGCGCTTTGAAGAGCTTTCCGGGAAAACAGCCGCCGCGCTCGAACAGGTCCGCGAACTCTCGCAGAAACTGGACCGGGTGATCGAGGAGGCGAAGATTCCGGATACATCGGAATCGTTCCGCAACGCCGCTCGCTCCCTGCGCGACTCCGAACAGGCCTTCAACAACTCGATGGCCAAATTCAACGACACGCTGGACGCCCTCTCCGAACTGATCCGGACTCTGGACGACAATCCCTCCTCCGTCCTCAGCGGGAAGAAATAGGCCGCGGGAAACCGCCCCTGCGTTCCGCCCCCTCCGGGGAACGGAATCGGGAAGGCCGGGACATCAGAGCGTCATCTGCTCGGCTTTCGGCGTCCAGAGGATCATATCCGCAAACCCGAGCGGGAACTGGCGGAAGTTGTGATACCGCCGGTTCAGAGCGCTCAGGGAAAACGGAGCAAACAGAAAGATGTACGGCTGCTCCTCATGGACAAGCCGGTGGAAGCGGTGATAGAGCTTCTGGCGCTCAGCAGGATCGAATGTGACGCGGATCTGTTCAATCAGCCGGTCCGCCTCGGCATTTTTGAACCGGATATGGTTGCTGGACCCCTCCAGATCCGCCTGGCTGGAATGCCAGAGCTGGAACGGATCGGGATTGAGTCCGCCGCTCCAGGCGAGCGCACACATGTCGAAACTTTTCTTTTCCAGCCGCTGAACGCAGACGGACCATTCCAGTCCGAGCAGATCCATCTGCACGCCGGCTTTTGCCATCTCCTCCTTGATGATCGGGAGCATCCGCTTGTAGGTTTCGTTCGCATTGGGATAGATGAGGGTGAAGCGGAATTTCCGTCCATCGCGTTCGAGGATTCCGTCGTTGTCCGAGTCGCGCCATCCGGCCTCGGCGAGCAGCTCGCGGGCGCGGGAGGGAGAGAACGGATACGGCTGAATGCTTTTGTCGCAGGCGGGCCCTTCCGGGAAGAAGGGACCGGAAACCGGACGGGCCAGACCGTAATAGATATCCTTGACTATCCGGTCGCGGTCGATCAGATGACTCAGCGCAACACGGGTCTTCGCATCGCGGAACAGCGGATTGGAAAGATTGAAGCCGAGATAGTTGTAGACAAGCTGAAGATTCTGAATCTTGCGCAGAAATCCCTTTTCTCCGAATTCCGGTGAATTCGTGCGGTGAATCCATTGATCGGGAGTCAGCGGGGAGGTGTCGAGATCCCGGGAGAGCAGAGCCTGCAGCCGCGTATTCGGATGCTGGATCACGTCGAATGCCAGATCGCGGATCGGCGGCATGACGCCGTAGCGGCGCCCGTAGTATTTTTCCCAGCGCGTCATCAGGATGCGGTGTCCCTTGTCCCATTTGACAAAGCGGTACGGCCCGCAGCCGACAAGAATGCGGTTGCGTTCATGATCCTCGTTGAAGCGGACCGGATCGAACGGGCCTTCGTAGGCGTGGTAGAGATGGCGCGGAAGCGGCGAGAGGGAAAGGGTCATGTCCAGCGAAAGAAAATACCGTTTTTTCCAGATCACCTCGAACTCGCGGTCATTGATGATGCGGATGGAATCCAGATCGCTCAGATAGGTGCGGATCGGAGCGGCGTCGACCTTCGGATTCTTGACTACGTCAATATAGAATTTGAAATCCCCGGAAGTGACGGGAACATCCCGCCACTCTTTTTTGGAAACCGGATCGGTGAAATCGTGCCAGAGAATGCCCTCGCGGAGTTTGACGCGGATGCGGAGGCCATCTTCGGAGACCGACCAGGATTCCGCCATCTGCGGCTCAAACTTGTTGAGATCGGCATAGTTGCGCACGGCGAGAGAATCCATGACGCGCGGCATCAGATCCTGTCCGAGCGTGGCGTCGTTGTTGATGAGATAGTTCATGTTTTTCGTATCCGCCGCAATGGAGGTGATATAGCGGTCGCCGGGAAGTGCGTCCGGATCGAAAAACTCCGCGTTCGCCATCGGAACGGAAACCGCGGCGGAGCGCGACTCCTGTTTCTCCGGAACGGATGCCGTCCGGAGCGGTTCGGAGGAGATCTTTTCCTTCAGCGCGCGCACGGTCGCATGGAGGTTCTCCAGTTCGAAGCGAGTCCGGTCAAGCGCGGCGATCAGAGCGTATCCGATCACGAGCAGCGCGATCAGACAGAGCGTCAAAAGAATATCGGCATATCGTCTGTTGTTCATGGTTTTCTTCCTTTACTCCTCCCGGATGCGCAGGCGCACGGTGTAGGATTTGTTCTTTCTTCCCTCGGGCGGCGCAATGCGCATGGTCTGCAGTTTTTTCAGCAGCTGCGCGACCGAAGCGTCGATGGCGGGATCCCCGGACCGCTCCGCGGAACGGACAGCGATTCCGCCGCGGCCGTCGATGTCGAAGACAATCAGCACCGCTTCCGGCGACGCACCGGAGGAAATCTGCGGATCCACCCAGTAACGGTCGATCAGGCGAAGCAGTTCGGAGAGGGTCGGATCGTAAATTCCGCCCGTTCCTGCGCCGGAGGCCCGTCCGCGCCCCTCGCCGCTTCCGGAGGAGCCGCGTCCGGTCGCGCTGCGCATCTGCGCCGCCAGCTCCCGCAGCATCCTCTGCCGCTGGGCCGCTGTATCCGTAGACCGCGTCTGCGGGGAAGATGTTCCCTTGCGGGAGGAATTCTGCAGTTTCCGGTTCCGGTCGCGCTGCCGGCGGATCTGTTCCACCATGTCCACGGTTTTCGGCTGTTTTGCCGGAACGGGCTTTGTCTGCGGCGGCGCCGGAGTCTTCACCGGGGTCTTCCGGACGACCGGTCGCTCCCGGGGCACCGGAACGGGCTTCGGGTAGCGGATCTGCGGAACATCGGGAATATCGGGAACGTCGGGAATGGAACTGTCCAGCGGTTTCACATCCGGCAGCGGAGGTGGAGTTGCGGCATTTTCAGTCCGTTCTCCCGCGTTCGGCTGCCCGCCGCCCGGCGTGGAATCCGCGGAAGGGAAATCCACCAGGGAAACGGAGATCACCTTCTCCTCCGGGCGAAGCCACTGACGGAAAAAATACCACACCGCCGGAAGCAGGAAAATCCCGACATGCAGAAGCACAATCAGCGCAAACAGAAACCGTTTCAGCCGGCGGCTGATGAAATCCCGCTGGAGCGCGGGATAGAGCTGCATCGGTTTGACAAGGCCCTCCATGACGCACTCACTCCTCGGCGGAGGTAATCAGGGAAAGATCGTTGAATCCGGCATTTTTCACACTGCGGAGAACGTCGATCACGGCACCGTAGCGAAGATCGGCGTCGGCGCGGAGATAGAAGCTGTACTTTCTTCCGCTGTCCCGGAGCGCCGTGAGGCGCTGCACCAGTTCCGGCATCGAAACCACCTGGTTCTCAAATACGATATCTCCATTTTTCCGGATGTTCACCACTTTGGAATTGTCATCCGGCCTGATATCCGCCGCGTTGTAGGAGGGCGGCGTGACATCCATGCTGTACTCCAGCAGCGGCGCCGTAATCATAAAGATAATCAGCAGAAAGAACAGCGTGTCGATCAGCGGCGTGACGTTGATCTGATCGAACGGCGGATTGCTGAACCGGTGACGCGCCATGCTTATTCCTCCTCATCTCCGTAGCCGGCGGTCGGCGGCCGCTGCGGAATCGGAGCCGAGTAGCCGGAGGAAGGATATGCTCCCCGCCCCTGCGCGGAATACGGATTCGGCGGCTGGGCCGGAGTCTGCTGCGGAAGCGGACGGGACATCGGCGGCTCCGGGGAAATCTGCTGGACGGGAACGGAACGGGACTGCATCGGCGTCTGTCCGCGGTCCGGGAGCGGATACGCCGGCTGCGGCTGTTCCCGGAGCGCATCCGGATATGCGCGAACCGCGGCGGCTTCCGCTTTTTCACGGTGCTCTTCCTCCGCGGCGGCGAGTTTCAGCTTGTTGGCGAACTCCTCCACCTGATTGTCCATATAGACCGTGAGCTGTTTGATGTAGAACGCGATCGCATTGTAGCCGATCAGCGAAGGAATGGCGACCAGCAGACCGAGCACGGTGGTCAGCAGGGCTCCGGAAACCCCCGGAGCAAGAGTCTGAATATCGGGTTTTCCGGCCATGGCCATCTCGGTGAACGCGAGCATGATGCCCCAGACGGTTCCGAACAGTCCGAGAAACGGACTGATGCTGACAGCGGTCATCAGAACAATGATCTTGTCCTCCAGTTTGACAATCTGGTCGGCGACGGTTTCCTCCATTGTCGAGCGGACCACTTCGATTTCAAGTTCGGAAAGCGGACGGGAACGGGTAATGGTCCCTCCGGTTTCGTCTCCATTGATTTGCGCGAGGCGGGCGAACCCGCTCTCATAGACGCGGGCGACAGGCGAAGGATCGTTTCCGGCGCGGTTGCGGAGCGACATCACATTCCGTTTCCGGCGGAACTCCTCCAGGAATCGGCGCGACCCCTTGTATGCGCGGCTCAGTCCGATCCCTTTTTCCAGCATCAGCGTCCATGTGGCGATGGACATCAGCGTCAGCAGGATCACGATTCCCTGTCCCATCATATCCGAGTGGTCGAACGCATAGTAAAGCGACCCGCTGGCAAGCGGCGGGAGCGAAAATGTGGAAAAAATCAGACTCATTCGCGTAAAAAACTCCGTTTTGCTGTTTAAAAAGTGAAATCCTGTGCTAATTTAATGCATTTTGCATTGAATGCAACTTGAAGAATCAAAAAATCCGGCATATAGTTATAAAAAATATGAAACTGCAGGAAGGAGCAGAAAAGATGAACAAACCGTTTCCGGTTCTCGGATTCGATATCGGCGGAACCAAAATCGCAATTTGCCTTGCAATGAGCGACGGGACCGTGGTCGCGTCGGGACGTGTCGACAACAAAATGAAGAAACCGGATGAGGTTCTTCCGCAGGTCGTCGCCGAGGGAGAACGCATTCTCGCCTCCGCGGGCGTGTCGAAACAGGAGCTCCGGGCAATCGGCATCAGCTCTCCTTCGCCGATGGACTTTGAAAAAGGACTCATCTGCAACCCCTGCAACCTCAACGGCTGGATCGACGTTCCGATCCGCGACTACCTCGGCAAAGCCTTTGAAACGGAAGCCTTCTTCGACAACGATGCAAACGGCGCCGGACTGGCCGAATGGTTTTTCGGTGCGGGCAAAGGCACACAGGACATGATCTACCTGACCATGAGCACCGGCATCGGCGGCGGCATCATCGCGGGCGGGAAACTGCTCCGCGGCAAACACAATCTCGCCGGAGAAGTCGGCCACATGAGCCTCGACGGAAACGGTCTCAAATGCAACTGCGGACTGGTCGGCTGCTACGAAGCCTACTGCGGCGGCGTGGCAATGGCCAACAACCTGCGCAGAGAACTCGCCGGAAAACCGGACAGCATGATTGTCCGGCTGGCGGGAGGAGATTACAGCAAAATCGACGCGATCTGCCTGGAAAAGGCGATCCGCGCCGGGGATGCCTATGCGCTGGAGTTCTGGGACAAGGTCATGGAACGCAACGCCCAGGCAATGGGGGCGCTGATCAATATCTTCAATCCGGAAATGATCGTCCTTGGAACGATTGTCAAGAGCATGGGGCCGCTGTTCATGGATCCGCTGATGGAAAAACTGCCGAAATACACCTGGCCGCAGAACATCCGCGCATGCAAGTTCGCCGTGACCGGTCTTTCCGGCCGGAGCGGCGGAGAGCTTGCAGGCGCAGCGATCGCGCTGAACTTCCTCTACGAGCGCGGCGACTGGCAGCTGCCGTGGTGACCCGAAGGACCGCGGAGATCCCATGCGAGCCGATCTGAAAAGCAAATACTCCTGCAGACGGAAACGGGACTATGTGACCCTGTCCGCCGTGCTGATGTTCGCCCTGATCGTTCTGTTTGAGCTTTATCTGATTTTCTGGCTTCCGATCCAGCTTCGGCAGGAGAATGCGATGATTCTGCATGTTTCCCGTCAGCGCGTCACGGAGTATGCGGATACCCTGCGCAACATCTGCAAAGACCTCAAGCGGAAGGATTCCGAGGAGAAGGGGGAAATTGCCCTGATCCAGTCTACGCTGGACGTTCTGGCGATCTACATCCGGGAAAATCAGGAGCATCTGAACATGGGCCAGCTGCGGGAGCTGGAACAGACCATGAACCGGATCGCCGCTCTTGTGCAGGGATGGCAGGAAAACCGCTTTGTCATCCGGCGGGAGACGTTCGACACAACCTCGCTCCGGAAAGCGCTTGAGGAAAAACTGCGCCGTTTCGACAAGCAGCTCCCGCAAAAATTGAAATAAGGGGAAAAAACGAAATCATGCAGATTACCTGTCAGCGCCTGAAGGAGATTCTCGACCGGGCGAAAAAACTGAGGATCGCCGTGCTTGGAGATCTGATGGTGGACGTATACCTGATCGGTTCCGCCGACCGCATGTCCCAGGAAGCACCGGTTCCGGTCCTCCGGGTCCGGAAAACCGAACAGCGTCCGGGCGGCGCGGCCAATGTGATGCGGAACATCACATCGTTTGGAGCAAAGGCGGTTGCCTTCGGAGTGATCGGAGAGGATGCCGCGGGGGAAGAACTCCGGAAACTCCTCGCCGGAAGCGGGATCGACGCCACACGGCTCACCGTCGACAAAAACCGGAAAACCACCGAGAAAATGCGCGTCATGACCGCCAATCAGCAGATTGTGCGGGTGGATTTTGAAGATGTGTTTCCCGTTTCAAAAACGGTTGCCGCGAAAATAGAACGGCAGCTTTCCGCCCTGATCCGCGGAAAGAAAATCGACGCGCTGATCTTCGAGGATTACAACAAGGGCCTGCTCGACCGGGACACCATTCAGCGGCTTGCCGATCTTGCCCGGGCACATGGAATCATCACCGCACTGGATCCGCATCCGGGGCATCCGATGGAGATTCAGAATCTTTCTGTGATGACACCGAACCGCTCCGAAGCATTCGGACTGGCCGGCCGCTACTGCTATGATGCGGTCACACCGGTCGAACAGGACGAAAATCTGAAAACCGTGGCGACGCGCATTCTCAAAACCTGGAATGTGGAATCGCTTCTGATCACGCTCGGTCCGCAGGGCATGGCGCTGTTCCGGAAACGGAAACCGCTCCATGCGATTCCGACGAAAGCCAAAGAGGTGTTCGACGTTTCCGGGGCCGGAGATACGGTCATTGCGCTCTATACCCTCTGCCGCGCGGCGGGTGCCGACGAACACGAAGCGGCGGAAATCGCCAATCATGCGGCGGGAATCGTCGTCGGGAAAATCGGGACCGCGGTCACCTCGCCGGAAGAACTTCTGCGCGTGTTCCAACGGGATGGAAACGGGGAATGACAAAGCGGGAAACGATCCATCGGATTCATGATCTTCTCATGGCGGAATACGGCCCGCAGAAATGCGCGCTGGATCATGCGAATGCGCTCCAGCTTCTGATTGCGACCATCCTTTCCGCCCAGTGCACGGACAAGATGGTCAATCTTGTGACGGTTGACCTGTTTGCGAAATACCGCACGGCGCAGGACTTTGCGAACGCCGATCCCGCCGAGCTGGAACAAATCATCCGCCGCTGCGGATATTACCGGGCAAAAGGAGCCAACATCATCGGCGCATGCAGGAAAATCGTCGCGGACTTCGGCGGAAAGGTCCCGGATACGATGGAGGAACTCACCACCCTGCCCGGAGTCGGACGGAAAACCGCAAACGTGGTGCTCGGCGATGCGTTCGGCGTTCCGGGGCTGCCGGTGGACACCCATGTCAAACGGATCTCCCGGCTGACCGGGCTGGTGACAACCGACGATCCGGAAAAGATTGAAACGGTGCTGTGCACGCATCTGAATCCCGGGTGCTGGAGTCAGTTTTCCCATCTTCTGATCGCGCTCGGGCGGACGGTCTGCAAAGCGAACCGCCCGGCGTGTGCGGAATGCGCAATCCGGACCGTCTGCAGATACGGGAAACGCCATGTCGATCAAAAGTAAATTCCGTCAGATCAAGAAACTTCCGGACTGGTTCTACAAACCGCTTGTATGGATTCTGCTGCTCTGGAAAGCAACGCTGCGCAAAGAGATCATTGATGAACCGGGGGAACTTTCTGATCCGCATCCTCCGGCGGTCGGCGTTGCCTGGCACAACCGTCTTCTTTTCTTTCCGCTGCTGTTTCCGAAGGAGGTCCGCCGGATGACGTGTGCCGTTATCAGCGCCTCGCGCGACGGACAGTATATTGCCGATCTTGCCGGCCAGATGGGGGTCCGCAGCATCCGCGGCTCCAGCCGGAAAAAGGGATATTCCGCCCTGCACGGAGTTCTCAGCGAAATCAAAACGGGCAATTATGTCTGCTTCACGCCGGACGGCCCGCGCGGTCCCCGCTACCGGATGAGTCAGGGACCCATTTACGCGGCAAGTCACCTCGGGGTTCCGATTATTCCGCTGGCGATCAACTACGCCTCCTTCTGGGAGCTGAACAGCTGGGACCGCTTTCAGATCCCGAAACCGTTTTCAAAGGTGACGCTCCGGCTCGGGGAAAAGATTGTCATTCCGCCGGACCTTTCTCCGGAAGAGCTGGAACGTTATCGTCTTCTTGTGGAACAGCGCCTCAACGAACTGTCGCTTTCCGGCGAATCCGCTGCGGCGCCGGGGAGGAAATCATGAACATTGCACTGCTCTGCATCGGTGACGAACTGCTGAAAGGCTCTACGATCAACACGAATCTGGCGTTTCTCGGGAGCCGTCTGCTGGAGATCGGGATCTATCCGGAACTGTCGCTGGAAATCCGCGACCGGAAAGAGGATATCCGCACAGCTCTTGACTACGCCTTTTCCCGAACCGACACCGTTCTCGTCTCCGGAGGGCTGGGGCCGACTGCCGACGATCTCACCAAGGAAGGCGTCGCAGAGTGGTTCGGAGTCCCCATGATCCGCCGCCCGGAAGCGGAACAGGCAATCCGGAATTACTGGAAAAACCGTCACTCCGGATGCGCGCCGGTTCACTGGATCCGTCAGGCGGAAATTCCGGAAGGAGCGGAGATCCTGCCGAACGGATTCGGTTCCGCACCGGGAATTCATCTGGAGCGCGGAGGGAAATCGGTCTTTCTCCTTCCGGGGCCTCCGCTGGAGCTGCAGCCGATGTTCGAGCGATCCGTTCTGCCGCGCCTGAAGGAGCATCTGGACAATCCCGTACAGACGGCGCTGTTCCGCATCGTCGGAGTCGGGGAATCGGAAATTGAAGACCTTCTGGAACCGCATCTGAATCCGGAAATTTCCGCCGCATACTGCGCATCGCCGGGAATGGTCAAGCTGTTTCTGACGACGCGGAACCGGAAAGAACTGGAGCGGTGTACAGACGCCGTCGGCTCGCTCTTCCGGGAAAATGTGCTTCCGCCGGGAATCACCTCCCTGCCGCAGGATGTTCTCCGGCTGCTCGCCGAACGCCGTCTTTTTCTGGCAACCGCGGAATCCTGCACGGGCGGACTGATCGCCGGACAGCTGACCGCCGTTCCCGGATCGTCGGAAACCTTCCTCGGCGGAGTAGTATCGTATGCAAATGAACTGAAAATGCGTTTTCTCGGCGTTTCGCAGAAGACCCTGGAAACGGAGGGGGCAGTCAGCCGGAAGTGCGCACAGGAGATGGTCGAAGGCATCGCGGCGAAAACCGGAGCCGATGCGGCAATCTCCGTGACCGGGATCGCCGGACCCGGAGGCGGATCGGCGGAAAAACCGGTCGGTCTGGTCTACATCGGAGTCAAACTTCATGCCCGGACCACTCTTCTCGAATGTCATTTCCAGGGCGGACGCACCCAGATCCGGGAACGGATGGCGACAAAAGCGCTCCATCTTCTGCGGTCCATGCTGATGGAGTCCGCGGAATGACGGCGGAAGGGATGTTCCCGCCTCCGGACCGGGCCGATCCGGACGGATGTCTCGGTTATACGCCGGACCTGAACGTGCCGATGCTGATCGATGCTTATACGCACGGGATCTTTCCGTGGCCGATCCGGGAACGCGAGATTCTCTGGTTCACGCCCCCGATGCGCGGTGTTCTGTATCCGGAGCATCTGCACATTCCCCGGCGGCTGCGTCGGTCGCTCCGGCACCGCCATTTCCAGCTGACCATATCCCGACGTTTTGATGAGGTTCTCTCCCGCTGCTCCGCCGTTCCGCGGAAAGGGCAGGAAGGAACGTGGATCACCGGGAAAATCCGGCGTGCCTATCAGGCGTTCCATCGGGCCGGCTACGCCCACAGTTTCGAAACCTGGAACGAACGCGGCGAACTGGTCGGCGGCATGTACGGAGTCAGCCTCGGAGGCGTCTTCTGCGGGGAGAGCATGTTCCATCAGGAATCCGACGCGTCGAAATTCGCTCTTCTTTCCGCCGTTCTGACGCTGAAGCAATGCGGCGTCCGGCTGATCGACACCCAGATTCTGACGCCGCTTCTCGCCCGGTTCGGCGCACGGGAAATCCCCCGGGAACAGTTTCTGAAAGAACTGGAGGAACATCTCGGCGATCCGATCCCGGCGGATGTCCTGCGGGCGGGCATTGTCCGGGCGGAGGAGGTCGGCAGATGATCCGGATTGCCGCACCATGGAGAATTCCCCTGATTCTGTTCACCGGAGCGTTCCTGCTGTTCCTTCTCTATGCCCTGCGCGGACTTGCAGAGCCGTCTCTGCTGATGCGGATTGATTCAGCGACCTATCTTGCCCCTGCACGCTCCCTGCTGGAGAAAGGAATTTACGCCTCGCCGGGAGGAGTCCCGACCGCGCTGCGCGTTCCGCTCTATCCGGTTTTTCTGGCGTTTGCCCTGCTGCTCGGCAGAGGAAGCCTTGCCTTCTGCATTCCGGTTCACTGTGCGCTTTCCGCACTGGCGGTTCCGCTGCTCTATCAGGCGGCGCTGGAGTTTACGGGAAGAAAACGGAGTGCGATAACGGCGGCGGTGCTGCTGATGCTCTCGCCGACGGAGATCGCATTTGCTCCGATGTTTCTCTCGGAAGGGCTGTTTGTGACACTGGTGTCTCTGGAGCTTCTGCTGTTTCTCCGGTTCGTCCGGCGGAAAAAAGACAGCGATCTGTTTCTCTCCGCGGCGACGGGAGCGTTTGCCGCGCTGACCCGTCCGCTGAATGTTCTCTGGATTCTGCCGGCGGTGTTCGTGTCGTTTTTCGTCTCCGGGGCGACGGCGAGGCGGCGGATTCTCCGCGGAGGGATTGCGGGGCTTCTGTTTGTCCTGATTCTCGCACCGTGGGTAATCCGCAACCACCGGATCGGATCGGGCTGGCGGCTGGACGAGGTTTCGGCCGATTCGCTCCGCCACAATGCGTCGGTGGTGGAGAGCCGGATCAACGGCATTCCTGCGCAGTTCTACCGGGAACAGTACGCCATCACGTTCGAAAAGGAGTTCGCCGACCGCTCGAAATATCCGGACCGCAATGCCTGTCTGAGCTATGAGGAGCGGTATCTGAGCGACATTCTGATGCGCCATCCGGGGACCTATTTCCTTCTGTTTTTCAATCCTTCGAAGCTCGTGCCGGATGTGCCGACGTTCCTGGAGAATCTCAAGCTGACAACCGGAGGGCGCGGAACATGGGATGTCATCATCAAAGACGGCCTGTTTGCCGGCATCCGCCACTATTTCAACGGAAAACTGCACCTTCCGTTTCTCCTGACGCCGCTGATTCTTCTTCTGCTGGCCACCTATCTGGGGGCATTCTTCGAAGTGGTGAACGCACTCGTGAAGAAGGAGTGGATGACACCGCTTCTGTTTCTTCTGTTCTGCGTTTTTTATCTGATGGTGGTCGGTCCGGGAGGGTATCCGCGGTTCCAGCTTCCGGCGCTGCCGTTTCTGTGTCTGCTCTGCGGCCGGGCGGCGGACCGGATCCTGTCGCTGCGGGAATCTCGGCGCAAAGATGGTCTGAAATCGGAACGGAAAAACGAAAGGAGTGAAGCGTCATGAAATATATCGGAGCCCATGTTTCCATTTCCGGAGGAGTTGAAAACGCCCCGCTGAACGCCCGGGAGATCGGCGCGAAGGCGTTTGCCATGTTCACCAAAAACCAGCGCCAGTGGAAGAGCGCCCCGTTGACGGAGGAGTCGATTGCCGCATTCCAGCGGAACTGCGCGGAATGCGGCTTCACCCCGGATCGGATCCTGCCGCATGACGGATATCTCATCAACATGGGCAATCCGGATGCGGACAAGCGGAAACAGTCGCTGGAGGCCTTCATCGACGAGATGACCCGGTGCATGCAGCTCGGGCTGGACCGTCTGAACTTTCATCCCGGCAGTTCGCTGAAACAGATTCCGGACGAAGCATGCCTCGACCTGATTGCCGACTGCGTCAACACCGCGCTGGAGGAGACGGAAGGAGTGACCGCGGTTCTGGAGAACACCGCCGGACAAGGCAGCAACCTCGGCTGGAAGTTCGAACATCTCGCCCGGATCATGGAACGGATCCGCGACACCTCCCGGATCGGCGTCTGCCTGGACACCTGCCACACCTTTGCCGCGGGATATGACCTCAAAACTCCGGAAGGCTACCGGAAGACGATGGAGGAATTCGACCGGATCATCGGCTTCCGCTATCTCCGCGGGGTCCATCTGAACGATTCGAAAAGTCTTCTCGGCGGCCGTCTGGACCGTCACAACAGCATCGGCGCCGGAGAACTCGGAAACGGGACGTTCGAGCGTCTGATGAACGATCCGCGCTTCGAAGGGATCCCGATGGTTCTGGAAACGATCGACGAATCCCTCTGGCCGCAGGAGATTCAGTCCCTTTACGCGATGATCCGCACCTGAGCTCCGCCGTTCCCCGTCCCGCGCGCCCCCTCCGGACGGTTGACAGAATCCTTTCCGCGAACCGGAACATTCACAGAAAGGATAGTCTTATGATTCGAAATTCGATCGGCGCGCCCGGACTGGTGAACCCGCAGTACCGCTACGCCCTGGAAGACTGGTGCAAATGCGACGACTGTTTCGCCGGGGAACGGGAAATCAAAGAGGCGGGAGAGACCTATCTCCCCCGGACAGAAGGACAGATGGCGGATCCGCAGTTCGGCTCTCAACGCTATGAAGCCTACAAGTCCCGGGCGAACTATTTCAACTACTTTTTCTCCGCCGCGGCGACCATGCTGGGAATCATGCACCGGGAACCGCCGGAAGCGGTCGAACTTCCGGAACGGATCCGCTCCCTCCGCCGCCGGGCGTCCAGCGACGGACTGCCGCTGACGGACACGCTCCGCCGTCTGAATCTGCTTCAGCTTGTCTATGGCCGCTGCGGAGTCCTGCTCGACGCTCCGCCGGAAACGCCGTCTCCCAATGCGGTTCCCGTGATGACCCTCTATCCGGCGCATCGGATTCTGGACTGGGAATGCGGAAACGGCCCCTCCTCTCCGCTGAGTTCCCTGCTGCTGGATGAATCCTGCTGGGAGCGCCGAAACGGCCTCTGGACCTTCCAGCGACGGGTCCGGCTCTGCGCACTCTCACCCGAAGGAGAGTATTTCTCCGTTCTTCTGACGCCGGAAGAATATGCCTCGCTTTCCTCCGCGCCGCTGAATCTTTCCGAAGAATTCTTTCCGGAAATCCGCGGCCGGCGTCTGCGCCGGATTCCCTTTGTTTTCGCCAATGTGACGGATTCCTGTCCGGATGTGCAGAAACCGCCGCTTCTGGCGCTGGCGAATCTCTGCCTGGCGATCTACCGCGGCGAAGCGGATTACCGGCATGCCCTGTTCATGCAGGGGCAGTCCACGCTGTTCCTGAAGGGCTTTCAGCTCGACGGCCCCCCGATGATGGGCGCCGGAAACTACATCCACACAGAGTCGCCCGACGCCTCCGGAGGATTTCTGGAAATCTCCGGGACCGGTCTTCAGGAGATGCGCGCTGCGCAGAACGACCTGCACGAGATGGCGCAGAACATGGGGATCTCGCTCGACAACTGGTCGAACAACGAATCGGGGGAAGCACTGAAGACCCGTCTCGCGGTGAAGACCGCCCTCATGCGCGCCATTGCGGAAACCGGCGAGAAAAGCCTCCAGCACCTCCTCCGCATCGCAGCCGAATGGAGCGGCGCCGATCCCGACGAGGTCGTGTTCAGCGTCAATCGGGACTTCAACGAGGGCGGCGTCTCCGCATCCGACGTTCTGGAACTCTGGAACGCCAAGAATGCCGGACTCCCCCTCTCCGCCCGCAGCATTCATGAGTGGCTGCGCCGGAACGATTTCACCGACGCCTCCTACGACGAAGAACTCGAACGCATCCGGCAGGACGGGAAAACGCCGTCTGTCTGATTCTCCGTCCATCCGCCGTTCTTTCCCCGGCCGGCAATCTCCGCTCCGGGGGAAGAACTTCTTTTTTCCGTCTGAAGCAATCAGCCTTTGACGATCTCGGTTCCGATTCCCTTGTCCGTAAAGATTTCCAGGAGAAGGGAGTGCGGAACCCGTCCGTCGATCATCTGCACCTCGCGGGTTCCGGCTTCCAGCGCGGCGACCGAACTGCGGATCTTCGGCAGCATCCCGCCCGAAAGAACCCCCTCGGCGATCAGACGCTCCACTTCGGAGGTCCGGATCGACGAAATCAGAGATTTTTCGTCGTTCGGATCGCGGAGAATTCCCGGAACGTCGCTCAGGAACACCAGTTTGCGCGCCTTGAGGGTCCGCGCGATGTCGCAGGCGGCCATATCCGCGTTGATGTTGTAGACCTGTCCGTAAAAGTCGGTCGCAAGCGGAGCGATCACGGGAATGAAACCGTATTTCAGCGCATCGAGAATCGGATTCACATCCACGGCGATCACCTCGCCGACGTAACCGATATCGAGTTCCTCTCCGGTTTCCCGGTCACGGGAAGTGAGCTTCTTTGCGCGGAGCATCCGTTTTCCGGAGATCTGGCACCCTTTGCCTCCCGCCTCCAGAATCCCGTTGACCAGCAGGCGGTTCGTGTTGTTGTGCAGCACGTCGTCCACCACGGAAATAACCTCTTCGCTCGTAACGCGCAAACCGTTGATGAACTTCGTTTCGATATTGAGTTCCTTCAGACGCGCCGTAATGGCCTTCCCGCCCCCGTGCACCACAACGGGTTTCATTCCGGTCGCCTCCAGAAGAACGATATCCCTCATGGTCCGGCGGGTCAGCCCGGGATCCTCCATCGCGCTGCCGCCGAATTTGATGACGACCAGATCATCCCGGAATTTCTGAATGTAGGGAAGCGCCTCGGTCAGGACTTCCGCGCGTTCCATTGCATGACTGCTGTCCATTTTGTCATTCCTCCCGAATCAGGTGTGATAGTCCGCATTGATCTTGACGTATTCATAAGAGACATCGGAGGTCCAGACCGTGAACGATCCATGCCCCTCTCCGAGATCCAGCTTGACCGTGAACTCTCCGCGCTTCATCAGCTGGGCGAGTTCCGATTCCGGGGTTCCGGCGTCGATGCCGTTGCGGACCACCGGCATCTCGTCGTAATCCAGAGAAACATTTTCCGGCGAGAAATTTGCGCCGGAGCGGCCCGCCGCCGCGAGAATGCGTCCCCAGTTCGGATCGCAGCCGAACCAGGCGGTTTTGCAGAGCAGGGAATTCGCGATCGTCCGGGCGCACATCTCCGCCTCCTGACGGGTCGCGGCTCCGCCGACCTCCACGCTGACAAACTTCGTCGCCCCCTCTCCGTCCATCGCGATCGCGCGGGCGAGATGCTGGGCAACCATCGACAGGGCAACCTTGAAGTGAAGCGCATCCGGCGATCCTTCCCGGATCTCCACGCCGGAAGCACCGTTCGCCATCACGATCACGGTGTCGTTGGTGCTCATGTCTCCGTCAACGATCACCTTGTTGAAGGAGTCGTCAACAGCCTCCCCCAGCATGGAACCGAGCAGCTCACCGGAAATGGCGCAGTCGGTGGTGATGTAGCAGAGCATGGTCGCATGAGGAACGGTCATTTTCGGAGCGATCATTCCGGCGCCCTTGCACATTCCGCCGATGGTGACCTTCCGGTCCCCGGAAACAAAGGAGAGCGCAATCTCCTTGGGTTTTGTATCGGTGGTCATGATCGCCTCTGCCGCTTCGGCGCCGCCGTCGGGCCGCAGCGCTTTCGCCGCCAGGACAATCCCGTGCTCGATCTTGTCCATCGGGAGCTGGTTGCCGATTCTTCCGGTGGAGGAGACCATCACCATTCCGGGATCAATCTTCAGTTCGCGCGCGGTGAGTTCCGCCATTTTTTCCGCATTCGCATACCCCTCGATTCCGGTGCATGCGTTGGCGACGCCGCTGTTGATGATGACCGCCTGAATCTTCTCCTGGCGGAGGACACGTTCCCGGCAGAGCTGCACGGGCGCGGCCGGAAAAAGATTCGACGTGAACGTTCCGGAAAAGGAGCACGGCGTTCCGGAATAGATCAGCGCCATGTCGGGAGCCTGACTGCGCTTGAGTCCGGCGCAGACGCCCGCCGCCTGAAATCCGAGCGGGGAGGTCACCCCGCCGTTTTCAATGAAATCCATGTTCATTTTTCTGCAACCTCATATGTTGATTGAAATGGGTTTTTCTGTTTTCGGGGCGAGTTCCGGCATGGAGCCGTCCTCTGCGGCGACCGAAATCGCGATTCCGCCTCTCGGCCGGAACACGCCCTCCACCCGCATCCAGCGCGGGGAAAGCAGCCGGACCAGATCGGTCAGGATCCGGTTGACCGCCTCTTCATGGAACGTGGCGTGATTCCGGAAGGCGAACAGATACAGTTTCAGCGATTTGCTTTCCACGCAGCGGCGGTCGGCAATATAGCGGACCCGGATGTGGCCGAAATCCGGCTGCCCGGTCACCGGACAGAGACTGGTGAATTCCGGACAGTCAAACTCTATGACGTAATCATGTTCCGGGTAACGGTTTTCAAACGCCTCCAGTTTTGCTTTTTCCGGAGAATCGGGATATTCTTTGTGGTTGCGGTTCAGGAGTGTCAGCTCCCCGTGGGGAATTTTTGCCGGTTTTCCGGCGGTTTCAGGCTCTTTTTTCATAAAAATCCGTACTTATTGTTCTGTTTTTTCAAAAACTTCTGCAACTTTCGCTTGAAGAGAACGGAAGTCTGCAATATATTAGCTTATATTCTCAGGAATGCTACTGTCATTTCCGGCAGAAATGAAAAATTCTTTAAAAAAATATGCAAAACGAAGGAGAAAACATGAAATTCTGGAAGACAATGATGCTTGCGGCAGTCACCCTCTTCGTGATGGGAACCGTCGCGCCCGCGCTGGCGGTCGAGGAACAGGAAGTCGACTCTTACGCGGAAAAAATCACCCGGAAACTGGGCCGCGGCATCGTCAATGTCGGTTTCGGAGCATTGGAAATTCCCCTGAAGATGTACGAGGTCAACTTTGAGGAAGGCGGTCTGGCCGCCTGCACCTATGGTATTCTGTTCGGCGTTTACAACTTCGTCAAGAGAGAGATTGTCGGCGTGATCGACATCGCCACGTTCCCGATGCCGCTGCCCGGATGCATGCCCGACGAGCGCGAGGCCGGATGGGGATACGGGCCGATCATGCGCCCCGAATGGATCATTACGCCGGAAAAGAACGTCTACAATATTGTGTATCCGAACTCGGCAACGCTGAACTGACCGGTTCTGTTTCGAGTTTTCCGCCGGACGAACCACGGGGTTCGTCCGGTTTTGTTTCGACAATCTGCAATCTGTCTGAGGGGCATCATGTTCGGCAGTCCATCCAATAAAATCAAGGTCGGAGTCGTCGGGGTCGGCGTGCTCGGAAGATATCATACGAAAATTTACAGCGAATCGGCAAATGCTGAACTGGTCGGAGTCTGCGATGTGAGTCCGAAAGCCGCAGAGGCGGTCGCCAAAGAGTTCGGGACCAGGGCCTTCCCCTCCATGCGCGAGCTGGCGGAACAGTGCGAAGCGCTCAGCGTGGCGGTCCCCGCGACAGAGCATCATGCAACCGCCATGGAACTCATGGCGATGAACAAACACATCCTCATGGAAAAGCCGATTGCCGTGACCGTTCCGGAAGCGGAGGAGATGGTCAAAACCGCGGAGGAACGCGGACTTGTCTTCGGCGTCGGCCACGTCGAACGCTTCAACCCGGCGATGGATTATCTTGAAAAACATCATTCGAATACGCTGTTTATTGAAGCGCACCGTCTGGCGAAGTATCCGCCGCCGCGTCCCGGCCAGCATCGCAGAGGAACGGAAGTCAGCGTGGTGCTTGACCTGATGATCCACGATCTGGATCTCGTCCTGACGATGGTCGGCGCGCCGGTGGAACGAATTGATGCGGTCGGAATTCCGGTCCTCAGCAAGACCGAAGATATTGCGAATGTCCGCATCAAATTCTCGAACGGGGCGGTTGCCAATGTCACGGCGAGCCGGATGAGTCCGGAGCCGATGCGGAAATTCCGCGTCTTCCAGACCGACTCCTACATCTCCATGGACTATGCCAACCACAGCGGAAAAATCTATCGGCGAGGGCTGATCGGCGTTTCCAAGAAGCAGATTGATCTTTGTGAAACGAATGCGCTCGCGGCGGAACTGGAGAATTTCATCGCCTGCGTTGCCGCAACAAAAGCGAACGGGGGAACCGTGGTCAAGCCGCGCGTCTCCGGACGGGACGGGCTGAATGCACTCGCGCTCGCCGTGCGGATTACCGACGAAATTTCTTCCTACAACAACAAATACGGACTTTATAAACTGCGGAAACCCTGAGATGTGTGTTGTCCGGGCGGTTTCCAAGATCAATCTTTATCTGCGGGTTCTCGGGCGCCTTCCGAGCGGGTATCATGAGATTGAAACGCTGTTCCTGCCGCTGAATTCCCCTTCCGATGAGCTGGAAATCGCATTCCGGGACGATGGGAGGGGAGAACTTGACATCGTTTCCGGCGTTCCGCTCCCGTCCGGCCGCGAAAATCTCTGCGGGAAAGCGGCGGAAGCGGTCTGTGCGGAACTTGGGATCCGTCCGTCGATTGCGATCCGTCTCCGCAAGCGCATTCCTGTTGCGGCGGGGATGGGGGGAGGAAGCTCCGATGCGGCCGCGGTCATCAATGCCGTGCAGAGCCGATATGGATTTCTTCCGGACCGCGGAGCGGCGGCGGCGCTCGCCTGCGGGGCGGATGTCCCGTTTTTTCTGGATCCGCATCCCGCGATCGGACGCGGGCTTGGAGAACAGCTCACTCCTCTGGACGGACTGCCGGAACCGCCGGTCCTGATTCTGCCGATGCCGTTTCCGATCCCGACGCCGTGGTCTTACCGCCATCGGGTCCCGACGGACGACTCCCGGTCGATCGACACGCTGATCAAGGCCCTCCGGGAATCTGATTATGAGCGCGCGGCGCATTTCCTGCGCAACGATCTTGCAACGGCGGCATGGAGGAAATTCCCGCTGCTCACGCTGGCCGCAGACCATCTGAAGAGACTCGGCGCGCTGGGCGTGCAGATCACCGGAAGCGGACCGACCCTCTTTGCGCTGTTTGCCGATCCCCCTTCCCGCGACAGGGCCGCAGAGGAGCTGCGGACGCATCCGATTCCGGGGATAAGGACTCCGGTCTTCTGAGCGGGACCTCTTGACAAAACTCCTCCCGGATGCTATTGTTGACGAATCCGGGAGCAATGGAAATGAAACGAACCAAAACCGTCGAGCTTTTCTCCTATACAAAAGCGGAATACTTCAAGGAAGCGGAGGAATTTCATCATATTTCGTCGGATTACGGACGGAAAATGATGTTTCCGCTCTGGCTGGAATACAGTCTCTCGCAGCGCTGGTATTCTCCGAAGGCCTTTTATTTTCATGAACATCCGATCAGCTGGCACATTGAACTTCCGTTTTCGGGGAATCTTCTGATCTCCGTAGACAATGGAGAGCCTTTTCTTGTGGAACCCGGAACTTTTTTTCTTCTTCCTTCCGGGGTTCCCAATCTTCTGCGCACGGGTCCGGCAGGCTACTGCAACAAGCTTTCCTTCAGTTTCAGCGGACCGTTCCTGACCTCGTTCATGGCAAACAGTGCGATGATGCCGCCCCATCCGGTCAAGCTGGACAACGTTGAGGAAGTCTCCCGGCTTGTCGCCCAAATCGCCGAACTGCTGAAAAAGAGCAATCCGAAAGATGCACCGAAAATCGCCGGGATGACCCTGGAGCTTCTGCTGACCCTCGAATCCGCTGCGGCTCATCCGCTTCCCCCGCCCCTTTGCGATGCGGTCTGCATTCTGGAATCGCAGATCCGTCATCCTTACAGGATTTCCGCTCTGGAACAGGAGCTCAATCTGTCCAAGCCGCAGCTCCTGAAGCTCTTCCGGGATCATTTTCAGATGACGCCGAAACAATTCTTCCGCAAACGCAAAATGGAGCACGCCGCCCATCTCCTGAAAACCACCAATCTGACCGTCAAAGCGGTTTCCATAGAAGTCGGATACCCGGATCAGCTCTCCTTCTCCCATGAATTCAAAAAACACTTCGGAGCGGCGCCTCTGGAATACAGGAAAAATTTTTCAACATAAGTTTTAAATAAAAAAACATAAATTGGCGGAAAAGACCCCTTGTTGTTCGCCTTGGAATATGCTATAATTATAGGTAATAAACCACCATTCATCATTTGGGAGGAACTATGATTTTATTCAATCAACAACGGAAAAATAATTTCACCTTGATAGAGCTCCTTGTTGTGATTGCGATCATCGCGATCCTAGCGGCTCTCCTGCTGCCGGCACTGGACAGTGCAAGGAAAAAAGCACGGACCATCGGCTGTCTGAGCAATTTGAAAACTCTGGGAACCGGATTCAATCAGTATACGATGGATTTCAACGACTACATCGCCTATCCCCTTGCTCCCGCCTCGGATTTAGCCGACGGGGTGTTCAGCGGAGGAAGCGCATTCAGCGACAACCGCGGATGGGGAGCGAACATCGCCGTCTATTTCATTTCCGGATATCGCGACCCGCTGGCATGGCCGAGTGCCAGCAAACCGCTCGAAAAATGGAAGCCCTTCTACTGTCCGGTGGATGTCAAAGGACAGATTATCAAGGATGGAGGGGGTACCCTCCGTCCCCGCCTTTCCTATGCGATTCCGATCGCCCTCAACAGGCATCAGACAATGTATGGAGTTAAAATTACAAATTCTTCTCTGAGGAACAGTTCAAGGATTGTCAATCTCACGGAACCGAATGAAAAGAATTATGACTACTCGAAAAGCTGGGTCGGCGCCACAGGCGGCGGTATAATGGCATATCTGGTGTATAATTATAATCCGGCGCTCCCCACGCTGACTCAGCGGCACAATCTGTACGCCGCAACGCTGTTCCTGGATGGGCATGCGGCCCTCGTTCCCCTCAGCCAGTATCAGGCGTCCTCCATCGGATTCGGGAATCTGAGCAAGCTGGAACTGAAGTAGGGGGACTCTTTCAGGGTGGGGTGTATGTAAAAGGGGATTTCGTGCTCCGCACGACCAGCGTGTCGCCGCTGGACCGCGACAAGGACGGAGTCCTTGACCACGAGAAAAATGCGTCCGCATTTTTCCGCTTTGTGATTGAACGTAAATTCTGACAGGGAGATTTTTTGTATGCGTGCTGGGTTTCTGGTGTTGATTCTGTGTTGTGCCGGTTTTCTTACGGCCGGTGAATTCCGGGAAAAGGAGCATTTGCTTCTGTATGCGGATTTTGAAACCTCTGCGGAGCCCGTCTTCGCCGCAGATGGAAGTTCGGTGGATGCGGCCGCAGGAATGGATTTTGTCGCGGGGAAAAAGGGAAAGGGGATTCATTTCGGGAAGAAAAATCCGGAAACTCATGTGAGGTATCGTCTTGCCGAGCCGCTCGACAACCGGAAGGAATGGACGATCGCTTTTTATCTTCGGCCGGACAATCCCTCCGCCACGGACCGGAAGGAGTATAACTATCTGTTCCGAACCGACAACACCGGCTCCTGGAAGGATGGGAATATCATCGCGGGATTCTGCAAGTGGGGGTCGATGAGAATTCAGCGTTTCGATTCCAGCCGGAAAGGGTTTGAAAGCCGCGTGTCCGCGTCGCTTTTCCCCGGGCAGAAATGGACGCATTTTGCTCTTGCCGCAAAGCAGGGGAAAATAACGCTGTTCGTCAACGGGAATCCCGCAGCGCTCGTTCCCGAAGAGATTTGTGCCTCAGGTTCGCCGCAGCATCTTCTGCGCATCGGTGCGCTGGATAAAAACGCGAGGTCCCGTTTCGCCGGAACGCTGGATGAACTGAAGGTGTTCAACAAGGCGCTGACCGCCGATCAGGTAAAGCTGATCATGGAAACCGAGCCGGGAAGAAAGAACGGAAAGACTCCGCTGATCCAGTGTGCCTTCAACGGGAAAATCGACTGTATTTCCTCTGCCGGAGCCGTACTGGCAAACGCCGCCTATGTGGTGTTCCGTCCGGCGGTGATCGGCAAGGGGGCGTCGTTCATCCGTCACGGATACGACCGCGCGGGACGGCTCACGGTCTCGGATGTCTCCGGAACCAACGGGGATGAACTCTCGGCCGCGTTCTTCTTCATTCCGGGAACCGCTCCGGCAGCGGACAATCAGGAACGCGGACTTCTCGCCTCCCGGTCGGGAAAGCGGATGTGGTCTCTGTTCCGGAAAGGCGGAGAGCTGATCTTTGATGTTTCCGGCAAACGGATCTCCGCCGACATCTCCGGATGGAAAACCGATCAGCCGGTTCACATTGCCGCAGTTTACAGCCGTTCCGTGGGGAAGATGTCTCTTTTCCTGGATGGGAAAACCGCCGCATCCGCCGCGCTTCCGGCATTCCCGCAGGCCGCGGCGAAATCGGTTCTGTTCATCGGCGACAGGCCGGAAGGGAACACCTACAGCATCACGCAGGCGGAAGGCGTCATCGACGAACTGCGGATTTTCTCTTCTGCGCTGACGCCGAAGGAGATCCAGGCGGAAATCGCCCGGAAGGACGATCCCTCCGTTCTCTCCGACTCCTCCGGGAAATGGGTGATTGCGGAGACTCCGGCAAACGCCCGGGAAGAGAAACTCTGGTCGCTCGACGGCGCCGAAACACGCCGGAATGCGTTCCGGACGGAAGTGACGCTGAATGCGCTCTGGCGTTTCCAGCTCACGCTTCCCGGCCGCAAGCCCTCGGCGGCCAAATGGCATTACATGGCCGTTCCCGGCCGCTACGCCGGATATGACAGCGGCATGACCGATCATGTATTCCTGATGCGCGACCGCAATTTCAACGTCCTTGGCGAAGCCCTCTTCTGGGAAGGAGTCCGCGGATACAAACTGAGCGACAGCTTCTGGGAACGGAAACTGATTCTGGATCCCGCATGGAAATCGAAACACCTTGTCCTCCATTTCGACTCTTTTTCCGCGGAGACCGGTCTTCTTTTCGTGAACGGGAAATTTGTTGCGGAGCTCAAGGGAGAACACGCGCATACAGTTCCTCTGCCGCCGTCGCTGCTGCACTTTGATAAGCCGAATACGCTTCAGATTGCTCTTTCGGGCGCCTCCCAGCGCTGGGAATGGCGCGGACTCCGGAGCAACATTACGCTGCGAATCCTCTCCGATGTCACCATTCTCCATCCTCAGCTTCTCACGTCCGTCCGGGAGAAGACGCTGGGGGTCCGTGCAACGGTCTGCAACCGTTCCGGAAAGCCGCTCTCGCTCCGGCTCCGTGCGACGATCCGGGGAACCGGCGCGCCGGCACCGTTTGAAAGCAACACCATCCGGCTGCATCCGGGAGAGGAGAAGGAGATCGCGTTCTCGCAGAACTGGAGCAACCCGCTTCTGTGGGACTGGAAAAATCCCAATCTCTATACCTGTGTTCTGGACTGCGTCGATGCGGACGGGAAAACGCTGGATGAGACCTTCCCGATCCGGTTCGGATTCCGGGAATTTCGCATCGACGGGAAGAATTATACGCTCAATGGAAAGACGGTCCATCTGTTCAATGCGGATGAATGCATCAATTTCACCTGTGATGCGGAAAAAGTCCGGGAGATGCTCCGCGCATTGAAGCGCTTCGGCTACAACGCGATCCGTCTTTCCTTCGCCCGCCGCGAGGACATGAGCACACTTCTCCGGGTTGCCGACGAGGAAGGAATTCTGCTGATGGTCAATCTGATCGGAGTTTCCGGGACAACCTACGCCATGTGGAACTCTCCGGAAACGCAGGCGGCCCTGGAGCATCAGATGGCCTCCGACATCCCGGAATGGAACAATCATCCTTCGATCGTGATGTGGTATCTTTCGGTCAACTTTCTCGGCTATCCGGTGGATTATCATCCGTTGAAGATGGCCGACGGCTATCTTCCGCCCGCCAAGGCCGACCGGTTCCGCGTCGCCCGGAACGGAGAACGGATTCTGCGCAAATACGACACCACCCGTCCGTTTTTCTATCAGGCGGGAGGCGCACACGGCCCCGTCATCAACTCCAACGCCTATTTCTGCTGGTGGCCGCAGGCGGAGCGGAGAACCTGGGCGGAGGAGTGGCGGAAGATCGGGAAAAAGCCTCTGCACATCATTGAGACCTCCTTCCCCTATGTCTCCAGCATGACCGGTATGGACAAACAGTTCCGGGGAGTCTCCAAAGTGAAATTCATCCACGAGAACGCGGCCCGCTATCTCGGGAACGACGGCTACGACGCTTCGCAGGAACTCGTCAACCGCTATTCCGCCGGCAGCCGCGACGGGAAATCGTTCCCCGGCGTTACGCTTTCCAGCTACCATTTCCGCTTCTTCGAACGCTACACCCGGATGAAAATCCTTCTGCTGAGCGACACGATCAAATACTGGCGCAGCTCCGGCATCTCGGGCATCTGTCCGTTCGGGGAATTCTCCTACGGATTTCAGCGCCTCAACTGCAAGAAGCGGGTTGATCCGGGCGACTTCCGGCGGCACGGCTGGCATCCGGACATCCTCAAGAGCACCTATCAGCAGGATGCCGACTTCTCCAAGCCTCTCCCGTTCGGACTGGCGCTCCGCGACGCGTTCGCTCCCGTTCTTGTGTTCATCGGCGGAACGGAATCCGAACCGACGTCCGAACGTTCCTCCTATTTTGCGGGGACTCCGATCCGCCGCATGCTCTTCCTGATCAATGACACGCTGGAGCGGAACGACTTTTCCGTCCGCCTGGCACTCAAGGGCGCCGACGGACGTTCCGCGGAAACGTCAACGGTCCGGCGGACGCTTGAACCGGGAGAGATCGCCCGGATCCCGATTGAATTCAACGCGCCCGCCGTCTCCGCCAAAACCCTCTTTACTCTGGAGGCGGAGACCATCCGACCCTCCGGCGTCCGGACCGACCGCGTGGAACTCTCCGTCTTTCCGCCCGTCAAACCGGCGCGGCAGGGAACGATCGCCCTCTACGACGCAGAAAATTCCAAAACCGATCTTGCCAATGCCGGAATCCGTTTCCGTGATGCGGCATCTCTGCGCTCCCTTGACGGAATTGATCTTCTGATTATCGGGAAAAATGCGCTTCTGAAACCGGAGTTCTTCCGCTGGGCAAAAAAGGTCCGCCTCGGATCGGCAAAACTCAATCTACTTCTTCTGGAGCAGACCGCGGAAGGACTTGCCAAGCTCGGATTTCTCACCCGGGCGGTTGATGCGCGCAACGTGTTCAAGATTTCGAACGAGGCATTTCCCCGTTCGCTCTCCGACCGGGAACTCTCCAACTGGGACGGTCCCTCCACCCTTGTCCCGAACAAGCCGCTTCCGGCACCGGAAGACTTTATCTCCATCCCCGAACAGCTCTGGCGGTGGAACACGATCAACACCGTGGCATCCACACCGATCCGCCGGCCGGGGACCGGACGAACGGTCTCTTACCTGAGCTGCGGACTGGATCTTGCCTACTCCGCGCTGCTGGAAGTTCCCACGCCGAACGGGATTCTGCTCCTCTGTCAGATGGAGCTTTCCGGAAGGACCGGGCGCGAACCGGCCGCCGCACAGCTTCTGGCGGAACTTGCGGAACACGGTTCCACCCGCCGGACACTTCCGCCGGTCGCGGGAAAACGGGCGGAGGAGTGTTCCGATCTGCTGGAATTCGTCCGGAACGGAGGAACGGCTCTCGTGACAAATCCCGCGCCGGAACTGCTCTCCCGGCTGGGACTTTCCATGAAAAAAGGCTCCGCGTTTGAATTCCGGAAAACCGAGGCGGGAGAAGCACTCCTCGGCGATCTCTCCCGCCGCGACCTGTTCTTCTCCTCCCCGCTCCCGTTCACGGCGGTTTCCGGCGACGGGGTCATCGCACTGACGGAGCCGGCGGCGGTCTCCTGCCGGAAACTCGGAAAAGGAACCCTCTATTTCGCCTGCTTCGACCGAACACATCTGAATAAGCGGCTTGCGGAAACAAAAGCCATCAGCCGGAGCATCTCCGACTACTGGGCGCAGCATGTGATGCTCGAACGCATCCAGCAGATCGAAAGCCGTCTGCTCGGAGAGACGCCGCCGAACCTCGCGGCCCGTCTGGAAGAGCCGTACAAAGCCGACGATCTCCTCTCCCTCAACGGCTCCTGGCACTTCCGTCTGGATCCCTCCGACTCCGGGAAGAAGCGCGGATGGCAGAATACCGCCTCCTTCGGAAACGACTGGACCACAATCCAGGTTCCCGCCTTCTGGGAATCGCAGAGGATTCCGGCAAAATTCGGAAACACCGCCTCCTATGACGGAGTCGCCTGGTATGCCAGACAACTCGTTCTTCCGGAACCGTTCCGCAACCGCGATTTGCTCTTCTCCGTCAATGCAATCGACGATCTGGACGAGACTTATGTGAACGGCGTCCGGATCGGGTCGACGGATGAGACAACGAAAGGCTACTGGGCGGCGCCGCGGAACTACCGCATCCCGGCCGCCCTGACAAAATCCGGAAAGCTGACCATCATCATCCGCGTCACCGATCTGCGCGGCGACGGCGGAATTCCGGAGCCGGTCTCCCTGATCGGACGCAACAGCGGCGGCGGAACGCTCTCCTTCCCCTACGATCCCGAAACGTTCCCGACCTATCACACGGAAAGTGCAATCCGCTGGTAGTCAGCACATTTCAACGGATCATAACCACCGGGCCGCGCGGCGGAATCCATGTTCAGGCAAAGAAATTTCCGTCGCGCAGTTCCAGAATCCGGTCGGCAAGCGCGGCAACGGTCCGGTCGTGTGTCACCATGACGATTGTCATCGTGCCGGTCTCATGGAGTGAGCGGAAAATATCGAGGATTCCCTTTCCGGTCACGGAATCCAGATTTCCCGTAGGTTCATCGGCAAGCAGCAGTTCCGGTTCGTTCTGCAGCGCCCGCGCGATCGCCGCCCGCTGCTGCTCTCCTCCGGACAGTTCGTTCGGCCGGTGCATCAGCCGATGGGCAAGTCCGACCTTTTCCAGCAGCGCTGCCGCCCGCTCCCGGCACGCCCGCGCCGGACGGCCGTCCAGCATTCCGGGCAGCATCGCGTTCTCCAGAACGGTCAGTTCCGGCAGCAGGTGGTAGGACTGAAACACAAATCCGATTTTTTTTCTGCGGAACACCACCGTCTGCCGGGCGGACATCGCCGTGGTATCCGCGCCGTCGATCAGCACCCGTCCGGAATCGGGCCGGGAGATCGTCCCGACGATGTCAAGCAGCGTGGTCTTTCCGCTTCCCGACGCGCCGACCAGCGCCAGCCACTCTCCGCGGCGGGCGGAAAAGGAGACCCCCTTCAGCACGTCGATTTTCGCGGACGCGATCCGGAATGATTTTGTCACCATCTGAACCGAAAGGAACGGTTCCTCTCTGGAAAAAAGCTCTTTACTCATACCGCAAGGCTCCCGCGGGATCAAGGTTGGCCGCCCGGAACGCCGGAACAACTCCGCCGAACGTGCAGAGCAGAATGGAGATCGCGGCGATCCAGAGCACGTCCCCTACAACAATATGCGCCGGAAGCTCGCTGAAAAAGTAGAACTCCCTCGGAAAGATCTCCTGTCCGGTGAGGAAACGCAGCGCCCGCAGAATCGCCATGCGGTAGTGCACCACCAGCACACCGAGTCCGATTCCGCAGACCGTCCCGATCAGGCCGACAAAGAATCCCTGAAGGATGAAAATCCGCATCACACTTCCCGACGACGCCCCCATGGATTTCAGAACCCCGATCTCCCGGGTTTTCTGAATCACCGTTGTAATCAGCGTGTTCGTAATGCTGAACGCGGCGACAAGCACGATGAACACCAGCAGGAAAAACTGCATATTCTTCTCCACATTCAGAACTCCGAGAAGACGGCCGTTCAGCTCCTGCCACGAATACACCCGGCAGTTGGGCAGATACCTTCTCACACCGTCCAGGAACTCCTCCATGTGAAACGGATCCGCCGTCCAGACATACACCCCCGTGGCCGCGCCGAGCGGAAGGCCGAACAGTTCATCCGCATCCTCCAGATTCAGGAAAATCACATCGCGGTCGAAATCATACTTTCCGAACGCGAACGTCCCGGAGACCTTGAATTCGCCGGGAAGATAGGTTCTGTCGCTCAGGGCCAGTTTCCCCTGTTCATCGCGGCGAACCAGTCCGGCGAGGCGCGAGGGCGAATGCAGAAGCACCTTCTCTCCCGGAGAGATTCCAAGATCGCGCGCCGTCAGATAACTGACCATCATCTCTCCGCGCTCCAGCGAGAATGTCCCGTTCTCGACCGTCTCTTCGACCTTGAACTGTCTTGCTCCGGCGTCCGGATCAAACGCCACCAGCTGCTTCGGGACAAACCGTTCGCCGATCTGCAGCAGGACCGGTGCCGCCACCACCGGAAGCGCCGATCCGCCGTTCTTCTCGACCGCCGCACGGACAGTCTCCGGATCGACGATGCAGCCGCCCGACGCCGAATAGATCTGCGCATGCGACGTTGTATCCAGCAGTTTCTCCTTCATCTTGTCGGAGAATCCGGTCATCACCGCCAGCACCACAATCAGGACCCCGACCCCGAGCGCCACACCGATCACCGAAATCAGCGTAATGACCGAAACCGCACTGCGCTTCGGTTTGAAATACTTCCATGCAAGAAACAGATCCGCGGACCCTGTCATCATGCCGGATCCTCTTTCTGTTTTGCAGCGGCCGCACCCAGTTCTGCGGACCGGTCGGCGGCCGCGATCACCGCCTGTGCAACCGTTGCGGCAAACCGCCCCTTCGCCAGTTCCATCACTCCGCGCGACGTGGTTCCCGCCGGCGAGATCACCGCATCGCGAAGCACGCCGACCGGCGTTCCGGCTTCCCGCGCCAGTTTCGCAGATCCGAGAACCGTCTGCACCGCCAGTTCCAGCGCACTCTCCCGCGGCAGCCCGGCGTAGACTCCTCCGTCCGCGAGCGCCTGAATGAATTCCAGTACAAACGCAGGTCCGCTCCCGCTGAGTCCGGTAACGGCATCCAGCTGTTTCTCCTCCACCCTCCGGCAGACACCGACCGCCGACAGCAGAGTCTCCGCTTTCGCAAGATCCTTCTCCTCCACACACGAACGGGCCGCAATGCAGCTCATTCCTTCGCCTACCAGCGCCGGTGTATTCGGCATCACCCGGATCACGCGCTTCGTCCCGGTCAGATTCTCCAGCGAAGAGATCGTCACGCCGGCGACGATCGAAATCACCAGCCGGTCTCCGATCGCCTCCCGGAACGCCCTCACCGCCTCCGTCAGATACTGCGGCTTGACCGCCAGAAGGATCACCTCCGCCCCTTCCAGCGCCTCAGCCGGACTGGAGCAGATCTTTCCCCCCGTCGCCTCCCGGAAATGTTCCGAAGCCGCAGCGGACGGATCAAACGCATGGATTTCCCATCCGAGTTTCTTCCGGACCATCCCGCCCGCAATCGCGGTCGCCATTTTCCCCGCGCCGATAAAACAGATTCCCTGCATGAGCCGCCTCCTGAAAAATAAAATCAATCTCTCGTTCCGGGAAATATAGCATCATCCGCGGAAAAAAAAAGTCTTGCGGGAAAATTTGGCGAAAAAGCCCGGGGTCTGTGCGAATACCGCGGATGTCCGGCGGGGGATCAGGCGCCGACCCCTCAATTTCCGGCGGCTTCCTTCCGGCGGCGGATCAGGTAATACTGCGTCAGCACCAGATCGGAAAACACCATCAGCGTATTGAGAAGATAGAGCCAGAAAACATGGTCGTAATGCCCGATTCCCGGAATTTTGTTGAGGATCCCGCTGATGTAACCGATCAGAATCAGATACATGAACAGAAGGCTTTTTCCGGCAGGATTCTTGACCCGGATCGTCTTGAGCAGAGCGAACGGCCAGCTCGCGCCGAAACAGATCAGCATGACGGCCTCGAACACATTGAAATGATTCATGATAAGGTCGATCCTATCTGGTATGCTTCAGAAGTTTTGCCTGATAGGACGAGGGATCTTCCTCGACAAGTTTTTCCGCAAGAGCTTCTAGGACACCGATGATCTTTTCCGCTTCCTCCATTCCGATCTCGCGGCACATGCGGACGGCGATGCCGGTATAGGCGGACTCCACCTCCCGGATCTTCTTCTTGCTGTATTCCGAAAGCGAAATGTTGACGCTTCTCCGGTTGCTTTCGCAGCGGTTCCGGGTAAGTAGGCCGCGCTGGACCATGTTTTCCACCATCCCGCAGACCGCAGCGCTGGTGACATTGAGCGTTTCTGCAATGGTTTTCAGCATCACGCCTTCCGGTGAAACGGTGGAGGTCTTCACATACACGGCGTGCAGAAGCCGCATCTGCTGAATGGTCAAATTCCAGTTTTCCCGGTCTCTGGCCGCGACAAGATAACTGCATCTGTCGCGCATCAGATCCGTCAGAGAGAACGCCGCTTTCCAGAAACGAGTCCCGGCTGCTTCGGATTCATTCATGAAACTCTTCCTTCAATTGTATGATTGTATGTTTATGGTTCGTTATATGATTCATCAAATAGTTCATTTCTTATAAATATAATGTCAGATAAATTATTTTCAACCCTTTTCGTGCAATATTTCATGCTTCTCCGGAGAAATTCTGCTGCAGCAGTCCGTTACAAATGAACGGCTTGAAACAGACCGTCCCTCCGACGCGCAACGCGCTTCCGATCTTCCGGAAAAAACACCGGAAATACAAATTAGACAAAACTATCACGGTGCAATATTGCTGTGAATTTGTGAAAAATACGGATTTTCATTCATTTTCAGTGAATTTTTTTAGAAAAAAGATTTATAAAAATTTTTTTGGTGTTTGCAATTTCACAAAAGAGGTTCTATTCTACCTTTTATGAAAGAAACTTCTTACCGAACGGGAAACATGACTTCCCAGGAAGTTCTTAACTTTGTCAGGAGGCCTATAGAGAATGAGCTGCAACTGCACGAACAACGCCGTCTGCGCGGCCGGGACACCGGAACGGGCAGAAAAGTACAAGGAGCTGGAGGAGTATATCGCCTCCATTCCGCTGGACCGTTTTCCGGACCGGAAACGGGGATATCTGATTCAGATTCTTCACAAAGCCCAGCATATTTTCGGCTATCTTCCGGAAGATGTCCAGAAGTACATCGCGGAACGGCTGAAGATTTCCCATGCGGAAGTATACGGGGTCATCAGCTTCTACAGTTATTTCACGGACAAGCCTGTGGGCCGCTACAAGATCAACGTCTGCATCGGGACGGCCTGCTTCGTCAAGGGAGCGGGCAAGGTGCTTGAAGAGTTCAAACGCCAGCTCAACATCAAGGAAGGGGAGACCTCCGAGGACGGCAAATTCTTTCTCGGCTCCCTGCGCTGCGTCGGGGCGTGCAGTCTCGCGCCGGTCGTGATGGTCAACGACCGCGTCTACGGCAACATGACCGCGGAACGGGTCGCGGAGGTTCTCAAGGAATGCCGGGACTGACCCCGCCGCCATCCGATGTTCCAGAAATCCGAGTTTAACAGGGAAGTGATGAAATGACGAAAACAATCCAGTCTCCAAGTGAATTGCAGGAACGGGCCGCCGCGTTGAGAAATGCCGTCCGTCCGCCCGTCAAACTGCTGGTCTCCATGGGAACCTGCGGAATCGCCGCGGGAACAACCGAGGTTCTGAAAGCCATCCGCACCGAAGTCGCGGAACGGAAACTTGAAAACGCCGTCGAGATCGTCGAAGTGGGCTGCATGGGGCTCTGCTATGCGGAGCCGGTCATCATGCTGGTCGACCGGGAATCGGGAAAACGGCTGATCTACGGCGATGTCACGCCGCAGCAGATTCCGGCGATTCTCTCCGCGGGAACCGATGCGGCCGCCCCCGGCACCCGCACGCTGGAACGCTCCTGGTACTATCCGGAAACGGAAACTCCCGCCCCCGGAGAACTCCAGGCCCGCATCGTTCTGCGCAACACCGGATGCATCAATCCGGAAAACATTGACGAATACATCATGAACGACGGCTACTCCGCCCTCGCCAAAGTCGTAACGGAAATGACGCCGGACGAGGTCGTCAAACTGATCTCCGACTCCGGTCTGCGCGGACGCGGAGGCGGCGGATTCCCCACCGGACGCAAATGGTCGCTCGCCGCGGCTCAGCCGCCCGGAGAAAAATTCATCATCTGCAACGCCGATGAAGGCGACCCCGGCGCATTCATGGACCGTGCCGTTCTCGAAGGCGATCCGCACAGCGTTCTGGAAGCGATGGCCATCGGCGGCTATGCCATCGGCGCGGGAACCGGCGTGATCTACATCCGCGCCGAGTATCCGCTGGCCGTGAAGCGTCTGGAAATCGCGATCCGGCAGGCGGAAGAATACGGATTCCTCGGGAAAAACATCTTCGGCAGCGGATTCGACTTCAACATTGAAATCAAATTCGGCGCGGGCGCATTCGTCTGCGGCGAGGAGACCGCGCTGATCCACTCGATCGAAGGCAAGCGCGGCGAGCCGACCGTCAAACCGCCGTTCCCGGCGGTGTCGGGCCTCTGGGGAAAACCGACCATCGTCAACAATGTGGAAACCTACGCCTGCATTGCGGCGATCGTCCGCAAGGGGGCGGACTGGTTCCGCTCAATCGGAACACAGGGTTCGCCCGGAACCAAGGTGTTCGCGCTCGCGGGAAAGATCACCAAAGTCGGACTGGCCGAAGTCCCGATGGGCACCACGCTGCGCCAGATCATCTACGAGATCGGCGACGGCATCAAAAACGGACGCCAGTTCAAGGCGGTTCAGACGGGCGGACCCTCGGGCGGCTGCATCACCGCAAAGAATCTTGATCTCCCGATCGACTACGAAGCGCTGAAGGCGATCGGCTCCATGATGGGATCCGGCGGAATGATCGTGATGGACGAGGACGACTGCATGGTCAACATTGCGAAATTCTTCCTGGAGTTCACGCTGGACGAATCGTGCGGCAAATGCACGCCGTGCCGCGTGGGCAACCGCCGCATGTACGAACTGCTGGAGGAGATCACCGACGGACGCGGAACGATGGAAACGATCGCCAAGCTCAAACAGCTCTCCGCGACGATCAAGGACACCGCGCTCTGCGGACTCGGCCAGACCGCGCCGAATCCGGTTCTTTCGACCATGAGCAACTTCGAAGACGAATATCTTGCCCACGTCCGGGAGTCGCGCTGTCCGGCGGGCGCCTGCACGAAGCTGATTCACTACGAAGTCACCGACCGCTGCGTCGGCTGCGGACTCTGTCTCCAGCGCTGCCCGGTCAACGCCATCACCGGCGAGCGCCGCGAGCGGCATCTGATCGACCAGAGCCGCTGCATCAAATGCGGCGTCTGCTTCATGGCGTGCAAGTTCCATGCGATCGAGAAGCGATAACCTGTTTCCGGAAGGAGAAACCCATATTATGGAAGTGAATCTGAAAATCAACGATCAGCCGGTTTCCGTCGAGTCCGGGAGCACGATTCTCGAAGCGGCGGAAAAGCTTGAAATCCGCATTCCGACGCTCTGTCATTTCAAGATGGACTGTTTTCACGTCGAACACAAATGCGGCTCCTGCCGGATCTGTGTGGTGGAGGTGAAAGGCCGTCCGAATCTGGCGCCCGCCTGCTGCACGCCCGTGATGGAGGGGATGGAGGTCAAAACCAACACGCTCCGCGTGATCAACGCACGCAGAACGATTCTGGATCTGCTGCTGTCGGATCACCCGAAGGACTGCCTGATCTGCCCGAAGAACCTGCACTGCAAGCTCCAGAAGCTCGCGCAGGAGATGGGACTGCACCATCTGCTCTACAAAGGGGAGCAGTCGACCTACAACAAAGATCTCTCCAGCTACGCGATCGCCCGCGACCTCGACAAGTGCATCATGTGCCGGAGATGCGAAACCGCGTGCAACACCATTCAGACGGTCGGCGTGCTTTCAGCGGTCGGCCGCGGTTTCAACACCGTGGTGGCTCCGGCGGGACAGCGCCCGCTGACGGAGACGGAATGCGTCTTCTGCGGACAGTGTGTGCAGGCCTGCCCGGTCGGCGCCCTCAGCGAGATGGATTACAAGTATGACGTCTGGCGCGCGCTCAACGATCCGACAAAGACCGTTGTCGTGCAGACCGCTCCGGCGGTCCGGGTGGCGATCGGCGAGGCGTTCGGACTGGAACCCGGTTCCATCAGCACCGGAAAGATGGTCACCGCCCTCCGCATGCTCGGATTCGACAAGGTCTTCGACACCGACTTCGCCGCCGACCTCACTATCATGGAGGAAACCACCGAACTGATTGAGCGCGTGAAAAGCGGAAAGAACCTGCCGATCCTGACAAGCTGCTGTCCGGGCTGGGTGAAATTCCTGGAGCATCAGTTCCCGAAACTCATCTACATGCCGTCGACAGCCAAGTCGCCGCAGCAGATGATGGGAGCAGTGCTGAAGAGCTACTACGCGGAGAAAATCGGCGTGAAACCGGCGGACCTGATCGTGGTCTCGGTGATGCCGTGCCTCTCGAAGAAATACGAGGCGAAACGCGAGGAATTCTCGCACGACGGAGTCCCGGATGTCGATATCGTCATCTCGACCCGCGAACTCGCCGACATGATTCTGGAAGCCGGTATCGTGTTCCAGGATCTGGAGGAGCAGGAATACGACTCCCCGCTCGGGGAATCCACCGGCGCCGCAGTGATCTTCGGCGCAAGCGGCGGCGTGCTGGAAGCGGCGCTCCGGACCGCGGCCGACTGGATCGCGGGACAGGATCTGGAACAGATCGAATTCACCGCGGTCCGCGGACTCGAAGGAATCAAGGAGGCCGAGGTGGAAGTCGCCGGATTGAAACTCAAGGCGGCCGTCTGTTCCGGTCTTGGAAACGCACGCAAGCTCCTGGAGAAGATTGAACGCGGCGAGGCGGATTATCAGGCAATTGAAATCATGGCCTGTCCCGGCGGCTGCCTCAACGGCGGCGGACAGCCGTATCATCAGGGCGACACCTCGATCCTGAAGAAGCGTCTGGACGCCCTCTATCAGGAAGACCGCAACAAGCCGCTGCGCAAGTCGCACAAGAACCCCTCCATTCTCAAGCTCTACGAGGAGTTCCTGGGAGAGCCCGGAAGCCATCTGGCGCACCATCTCCTGCACACGACCTACGTCAACCGGAAAAAATAACCGCAGACAGAACGGGGCGCGGCGGAGGCAACTCCGTCCGCGCTCTTTTTTTATTCGCTCCAGCTCCTCCGGTTCCGCTTCCGGTATCCTGACGGAGAAACGCCGAACACCCGCCGGAACGCGGTCGAAAAGTAGAGCGGACTCCGGTAGCCGAGCCGTCCGGCGATCTCCTTCATGGAAAGAGCCGTATGCGCGACAAGCCGTTCAGCGGACTCCATCCGCAGTTTGTTGCGGTACTCCAGCGGGGAGGCGCCGAGATGCCGCTGGAACAGACGCATCAGCTGATGAACCTCCATTCCGTGCTCTCCGGCCAGATCCCGGATCGTGGATCCGGCGGATGTCTCGCGCATCGCCCGGAGGATGCGGGCAAGCGGCTCGGGCAGGGAATCCATGCGACCGCCTCCGCATTCCGATGCGAAACCGGCGATCAGGCGGTAGACCATCGACGAAATTTCTGCGGCGTCTTCCGTCTTATGGGATTCCATCCGTTCCGCAATCGCGCGGATCCGCGCAAGAAACGGACCGGGATCGGAAAGACGGTAACGATTGCGTCCGGGCAGATGCAGCTGCAGATCCAGTTCCCGTGCAAGCGTTCCGCAGATCATCAGGCGGCAGCGGTGGAAGCTCTCCGTTCCGCGGGTGTGGAAGACCACGTCGGACCCCGGATGCATCAGGTAGATTTCTCCGGGAGAAACCGTCTCCGTAACGCCGTCCTGCGTATAGCGCAGAAGGCCGGAAAGGAGGTATTCAAAGGTCAGGTCGGCATTGTTTTCAAACCGGAACCATCCGCCGACGGAGCGTTTGACCTCCGAATAATAGCGGGGCCAGAGGAGCGTTCCATACGGCAGAGGACCGTCGTTCCAGCTGGCAATAACGACTTTCCGGTTCTCCGGAAACCAGTCTTCGCGGTAATAGTCCGTACTGTTTTTCCGCCACGAAACTTTTTGAATCTTCATTTCGGTTTTCGTTCCTTTTTCAGATAATTTTGTTCAAAAAACGAATGTTTTCAAGGGTTTTCCTTCTTTTTTTATAAAAAAAATGTTTTATGGTAATCGCAAGGAAGCACTGCGGCGGAAACGGAAATGAGCCGGAACACCTTATCAGGAGAACACGAGATGATAACAGAAAAGGGCATTTGGAAGATTCGGGAACAGGAGGGAAAGACTCTGTTCCAAGCCGTTCTTGCGGGCGATGTCTGTCCGCAGGGTCCCGGGACACAGGCGGACTGGAGCGCGATTCTCTCTCCGCTCTCCTCCTTCCTCGGGGATGCGGAACTCCGGATTGTCCAGTGGGAAACCCCTCTGGCGGAACAGGAAGCGCCGATTCCGAAAAGCGGGCCGAATCTCAACAACAGCCCGGAATCGGCGGAACTTGCCCGCGCGGCGGGTTTCCATGTCGCCCTTCTTGCCAACAACCATGTCGGCGATCACGGACCCGACGCCGTGCTTCAGACAATGGAGCATCTTCACCGGAACGGAATCCGGACCGTCGGAGCAGGCCGGAATCTGGACGAGGCGGACCGGCCGCTGGATTTCCGCGCAGGAGGGAAAACCATCCGGATCCTGAACTTCTGCGAGCATGAATTCGGCACGGCGGAAGAGGATTTTCCGGGTTCCGCGCCGATCCGTCCGTTCCGGAACTGCCGGGCGATCCGGAAGGCCGCCGGGGAAGCCGATTTTGTCATCGTGGCTCTTCACGGCGGACACGAGTACAATCCGTATCCCTCTCCGCGCCTTCAGGAACTCTGCCGGGAGTATGCCGACGCCGGAGCCGATCTGGTCTTCAACTGCCATACCCACTGTCCGGAGGGGATCGAAACGCACAACGGAACGCCGATCCTCTACTCGCCGGGCAATTTCTATTTCCCGAAGCACTTCGGCAAAAACAACTTGTGGCAGTACGGATATCTGACAAAAGCGCTGTTTGACGGTCGCGGAGTCCATGCGCTGGCGATTGAGCCGTACTCTTTTGACGCCGCTCATGTCACCCCGCTGGAAGGCGCTCTGCGGGAGAAGTTCTTCCGCTATCTGGAGACACTCAGCGGACCGCTCGCCGATCCGCACCGGATGCAGGCTCTGTTCGAAGCGTGGAGTTCGCGGTACGGAAAGAACTATTTCGAAGGATGTGTTTCCGCTCTCCCGGAAAACTGGAAACAGACCGGCGATCCCGATGTCATCGCCCAATATCTCGGTTTCCGCAACATCTTCACCTGCGAATCCCACAACGACATGGTCCGCTGCTATCTGAAACTGGTCGAAGAGAAGCGTCTCGAAGAAGCGGGAAAACTGCTTCCGCATATCGAATCCCTGCAACGTCCGGAATGGCTCCCGAACGGGGAAAACCAAACCGTCTGAAAAGGAGGACCCGCATGAAACCGCAAAACCGGCGTTTTAATTCCGTCATGGAGGTCTCCGTCTGGCAGGCCGAAGCACGGCGCGAGCTGACGGATCTGCTCGGCATCACCGAACTGCTTGCCGAACCGCGCTTCCCGCTCGCCCCCCGTTCACTCTGGAAACGGGAAAACGAACTTGGCACCATTGAAAAAATCGTCTTCTGCTCGGAGGACGGTTTCGAGAACAGGATTTATCTCTGTCTTCCGCACGGCGCACGACCGCCGTACCGGGCGTTCCTGTGTCTGCAGGGACACTCCACCGGCATGCACACCTCCATCGGCGTCGACTGGCACGACGAAACCACGCCGATCCGGATTGAAGGCGACCGGGATTTCGCTCTCGGCTGCATGCGGCGCGGCATTCCGGCGGTCGCCCTGGAACAGCGGTACATGGGGGAGAACAGCACCGATCCCGAACACAAACCGGCGTGCTATCAGCCCGCGATGTGTGCGCTGCTGCGGGGGAGAACCGCCCTCGGAGAACGCATCTTCGATGTGGACCGGATCATCGACTATCTGGCGTCGCGGGGGGATTTCGATCTCTCCCGGCTCGGCATTCTGGGCAACTCGGGCGGAGGGACAACCTCCATGTTCGCCGGAGCGGTCCTGCCCCGGCTGACCCATATTCTTCCATCGTGTTCCTTCTCCTCGTTCGCGGACAGCATCGGCGCGATGTACCACTGTTCCTGCAACTACATTCCCGGTCTTCTCTGCTACGGAGAAAGTGCCGATGTTCTCGGGCTGATCGCACCGCGTCCGCTTGTGGTCGTCTCCGGCAGCGAGGACCAAATCTTTCCACTGGGTCCGGCGCAGCGGCAGTTCGCCCGTCTGCAGGAGATCTACGCCGCCGCGGGCGCCCCCGGACGCTGCCGGCACGTCATCGGCAACGGCGGACACCGTTTCTACGCCGATGACGCCTGGAACGCCATGCTCCCGTTCTGGAACGAATAAAAAACAGACTCATTTCCAAACAGAACGACCAGAAAGGAAACACCATCATGACTCTTGCAGCAAAGCGCGCATCCACGCTTCCGGATCTTCCGTCCCCGCTGGAGGGCTGCGAAACCGCCGCGGACTGGACCTGCCGCCGGAGAGAGGAAATTCTCCGGCTCTTTGAAACGCTGATGTTCGGGAAGATTCCGCCCCGGCCGGAATCGGTCCGCTTCGAAATCAGACGCCGGAAGGAGAATGTGTTCGGCGGACGGGGAAGCCGCCGCGAAGTCACTCTTCACCTTCAGAACGGACGCAGACAGCACTCCGTTGACATTCTCTGGTATCTCCCGAACCGGAACGGGAAACGGATTCCGGCCGTCGTCGGCCTGAACTTCATGGGCAACGCCGCCGCGACCGAGGAGACCGATCTTCCTCCCGATTCCACCGAATTCAAACCGGGACAGCAGGCGCACCGCTGGCAGATCCCGATGCTGCTCGACGCCGGAATCTCCCTGATTACGGCGCCGCGCAACAGCTTCTTCCATGACGACCGCGACGGACGCCGGACCAGCATTTTCCGTCTGTTCCACCGCCCGCAGGAACTGACCCGGACACACCGCGAATTCACGGCAATCAGCGCATGGGCGTGGGGCTGTTCCCTTCTCCTTGATCTCGCGCTGACCGAACCGGACATTGATCCCCGGCAGATCTGGGTGCACGGTCATTCCCGGCTCGGCAAAACCGCCCTCTGGGCCGCCGCCAACGATCCGCGGTTCGCCGGAGCGGTCAGCAACGATTCCGGCTGCTGCGGAGCCGCTCTCACCCGCGACCGGCATCCTGCTTCCGAATCCCTCTCCTTCATCACAAAGACTTTCCCGTGGTGGTTTCAGAGCGCGCTGGATGCGTATGCAGCCCGCGAGGAGGAACTGCCTCTCGACCAGCACTTTCTCGCCGCGCTGACCGCTCCCCGGCCGCTGCTGATCGCCAGTGCCGCGGAGGATGTCTGGGCGGACCCCTTCAATGAGTACCGCGGAGCGAAAGCGGTCGGAAGCGTCTACCGTCTTTTCGGCGCGCGCGGCATCGGATCCGCTCCGTTTCCGAAACCGGAAGCCCCGATTTTCGGCGACCGGGTCGGCTACTATCTGCGGACCGGGAAACATGACGTCACCGCCACCGACTGGACCTTCGTTCTGGAGTTTCTCCGCCGCAACGCCCCGGACTCCGCCGGACAGAAGAAAAACTCATAAAAAGAAAAAACCATACAAAACGCCCGGACCTCTCCGTATTCCGAAAGGTCCGGGCGATCGCTTTTCCCGGAAGAGGGAGAAAACTCCTTCTCAGTATTCGAGCCGGAAATCCTTCAGGATGTGAACCCGGTCGCCGCCGGCATAGCTCAGACTGATGATCTCGGCGATGACCGGAAGATCCTCCGCCTGGAAATTTGCAAGCCGGTCAAGCGGGAGCTCCACCTCGTTCCAGTCGGCGGGATTCTTGAACCAGGAGACCTGCTGGGAAAAGATCTGTGCGGTCATATTGGACCCCTGCGTTGCCGAAGAGACCTGTTTGCCGTCCCGTTTCCCGAACATCGTCATCCAGACATATCCGCTCTTCGGATACTGTTTTCCCCATTGATCCTTCCCGTGTTTGAGCTGGAACCGGAGAACGGCGTTTTTCAGACGGTCCTCCGGAATGCGGAGGGACCTGCCATCCCGCACCTTCAGGGAGACCGAAGCGGGACCGCAGACCAGGGTTCCGTCCTTCTGCCATCCGCAGCTTTTCTCCGTGCTGACCGCCTCGAAGAGCTTCTGCATCGGAATGCTTGTACGGAAAGATTTCGTAAATCTCGTCGGTAGGGACGAGATTCCCACCACGATCGGCACCGATTCCCCGCAGCCGGATTCGATCCGCAGAGATTTCAGCTTTTTCGCCGGCTGCGGATTGTTCCATTCATAGAGGAAGAATCCGTTTCCGAATTTCTGCCAGGCGGTCTGTTCCTGAACGGCGGGCGGATTGTTCCGGATCCGCCAGTCGCCGATCTCCTTCCCGACGACGATGGGAACGGTCACCGAGGAACCGTCCTCGTATGTGAAATGATACTTCATGGCCGTCTCTCCCGCTTTTCCGTGCGTGACGGCATGGAGGAAGGCGACACCGCGGAACTGGCCCTCCAGTGGAATCTCCGCCGTCTGCACCGGTGCATCGGGAAGATTTTTCGACTTCAGGGCAATACAGGTCCGGTTCTGATTGAAGTCAAAGCGGATCAGTTCAAACTGGATATTGCGGAACACCACCCCGTGCCACGGAACGCCGAGAAGATTTTTCCCCTTGGAATCGAACCATGCGGTATCGGTTTTCCACCCCTGCTGATTGTCGTATCCGTAGTTGACGAACTTGACGATGTCCACCGGTTTTGATGGACGGACATATCCTTTTTTCTGCAGCTCCGCAGAGGCGCTCTTCCACTCCTTTTCGGCCTGTTCGGGCGTGACGGCGGGAGCTGTTCCGAAGCGGGCGGTGAGCGTCTTCCCGGGACCGGAAACAAGAATCAGGAGATCCTTCGGCGGCAGGAGAAGAACGGCGGTGTCGCCGCGGACCGGCCAGCTCTTTTTCCCGATCGGATCAACCAGAGCCGCATTCTTGAACTCCGGAGCGGAGGCGCGGGTCAGAACCGGCAGTTCATTGAAGTTGACGAACGCCCAGCCGGTCAGATTTCCGCTGCGGAATTTGTAAACCGCAACACCGGAGGGCCGCTCCTCGCTGCCGGACCGGCGGAGAAGCACGTTCGGAGAAATTCCAGCTTCTTTGAGATACGGACGGATCGTCTCCGCGATTCCATAATCAGTATAGCTCCCGGCAACGGCGATGATCTTTCCCTTTCCGAGATCCAGCGACGCAATCCGCACCTGATCTCCAAACCGGGAAAGAACCTTCCACGGGGCCTTTCCAAACAACAGACTGAAGTCGTTTTTGAACGGAATCCCCGTTTTCGGATCGCGTTCCATGTTTCCGGATTCCTTCTTCAGAGTCAGCGGGAGGAGCGGTTTGGAGAGCGGGAAATCATATTCGTCGCAGTTCATCATTGCGCCGTTTGCAATCAGGAGACCGCCGTTCCGGACGAACTTCCGCAAAGCGGCGGTCGTTGCCGGATCGACGTTCTTCACATCGAACGCAAGCAGGACCTTGTAACGGTCAAGACGGTGTTCCGGGAGCTGTTCCTCCAGCACCGCATCCACCGGGATCTGAAGGAAGCGCATGGCGGAAATTCCCTGCAGATAGCCGTCCATCCGGTCGTTGTTCGCCCGCAGAGTCGGATAGGAGAACAGGACCGCGACTTCAGCCTTCTCCCGGTTTTTCCGCGGCTGAAAGATGTCGGAAACCGACGCGATCTCCCGCCGGACTTCCGGAAGCGCCCGCCAGCTTTCCGGCGAGACGCAGAGCGGGTGACGCAGTCCATAGGTAATGGTCGGCATGACCCACGGTGCAAAATAGCAGCCCCACTGCCACATGTTGACCATGCAGCTGCCCTGGATCATCTCATACCAGAAGGCTTTTTTGAACGGGCGGTAACGGTCGCCCATGCCGTCGAAATAGGCTTCGGTGGTGACAATCGGCTTCCGGTCGGCCAGCGCGAGCGTGAACGCGCCCCGTCCGAGCAATTTCCGCAGCTCCGCATTCGGCGAGAAGTGCTCCGCGACCGGCTGCTCCGGATCGATCTGTTCGCCCTGCGAGAAGGTGAAATTTCCGGTTCCTGTGCTGATGAAGTCCATATTCCGGTTGATCTTGTACAAATTGAAATTGTTCCAGTTTGCGAGATAGGCGCTTGAATGAACCTGCCCGAACGTGAGCGCACCGGGATCGAGCTTCCGCAGCATCTCTCCTGCCTCCGCGAAAAAGGCGGCGACCAGATCCTCCTGGTATTTCGCATACTCGATCACCGCGGCTTTTCCCCCTTTGCTCCGATCCAGTTTGTCGAACGAGGGGAAGTTCGTGTGCCATGCGGCGTTCAGGCGTTCAATCGTGGAATATTTCTTTCTCATTGCCTCCTTGAACTTCCATGCGTTCACCGGGCTGAAATCCCGGAAGTCCGCCTCGTTGAACAGCTTGTAGGCGAACGGCTGGATTCCCGCGGAGAGGGCGGCTTCCGCCTCATGACGGAACAGTTTCAGCACCGCTTCGCGTCCCTCTTTCGTTCCGAACTGGAAACGGAACGCAAATCCCGGATGGGTATCTTTGGAAGCGAAAACCTTATACGGATCCAGAAACGCCGAAAACGCCTCCCGGTTCTGGGAGATGCGGGCAATGTATCCGCCGTGAAAGTCGAGATAGACCGGAATGTCTTTCGCGCTGGCGATCAGGTTGTGGAAATCGTCATACTCCCGACGCGTCTTCATCTCGCGGAAGCGCTCCAGCTTGTACTTTTTCGTCATTTCCATATATTCGTCGAAGGGATCCTTCGCCGAATACCCCTTGTACTCCGGCGCGAGGGCCCGCCACGAGACATTCCCATGCTCCCGGAAATTGAGCGCATTGAAACCGCATTTTTCAAACATGTCCATGCAGATCTGCTGACCGTAGAGCCACCCGTACTTCTGGATCCATTTTCCCTGGAACTGATGTTTGTGACGGTACCACTCGATCATGCTTCCCCAGTGGGTTGTCGTGCTGATCAGGAAGACCGGTTTCCCGTCTTTGCCGACCAGATCGCCCTCCGCGTTCGGATGAACATGCCGCTCTGCCAGAACGGTCGCGGCGGAACATGCCAGAATCAGGCACAAAAAGAGACTCTGCTTCATTGGTTGAACTCTCCGTATGTTTCAGATGATGTTAATTTCTGTCTGGCCGACGGATGGGGTCACAGAGTAATGGGCAGAACGTTCTCATCCCAGATTTTCTGTCCCGCCACGACAACCGCTCTTCTCAATCCGTCGATTTTATTGGAGCGCGCGCTGCCGTCGACCATGAGGGAATTTGCCGTTCCGGAATGACGCAGGATCACACGGCATTCCGTAAAGGAAAAGAAGAAATACTGCGGACTTGCGCCGGTTGTCACCGGTGCGGTGCTGTGCACATCCGCCAGAAGAATCGTCTGCGAAGGAGCCTTCTGGGGAACCCACCCCAGACGCTCCTTTGTCCCGAACTGGGTCATTTTAATCCAGTATGTTCCCAGATACCCGCCGTTCCGCCAGTCCTGCCAGACGCCGGAAAGAGAACCGTTCATGCCGTAAACTTCCAGATGCGGAGAAGACGGATCGGAAGATTTTCCCTCCTCCACAGCGGGACAGCGGTAGGTCTTATAGCTTTTGTATCCCTTCTGCGCATCAGGAGCCCAGTTTCCGGACCACTGATAGCCGGTATAGGTTTCCGGCTCGTTGTAAAGCTTCAGCAGTCTTGCCCAGGAGTTTCCATGCCATTTCGGCGGCGGAACATACTCATCGCATCCGCCGGCGTAGGTTGCGAAGAAAACCCCCAGCTGCTTCTGCTGCGACAGACAGCTCACGCCAAGCGCTCTTTTCCGGGCCAGCCCAAGCGCCGGAAGCAGCATTGCCGCAAGAATCGCGATGATCGCAATCACGATCAGGAGTTCTATAAGAGTAAACCCTCTTTTTTTCGAAAAATCAATCGCATCCATCTTCACCGCCTTCGTTTCATTTTTTTCTTTCAAAAAGCCGTTTGACCTTTCGCTATATTATAGTATATTTCAGGAAAGAAATCAAGGGGTTTTTTCAATCACAAATTAGAATCATCAATCCAGTGGCGAAATATGAAAAACAATACATGGCTTGCGGGAGAACACCCTAGAAATGAGTCAGATTACACCGCACCCCTGTTTATAGAATCCACGGGGATCTCCACGGGAATAAAGGGAAAAAACAATTACATAAGTGGACATATCGCTCAAGGAGGATTCACCTGGATCCTCTCCGGAACCATTGAGCGGACCGTGGGAACCCGGCAGATTCTCGCCGGACCGGGGCACTTCTTCTTCAATGTTTCCGGAGAGGAGGTTTTTTTCCGGGTCGTTTCGGAAAGGTGTGTCTGGCGCTGGGTGGCGCTTTCCGGTCCGCTTTCGGATGCGATCCTCCTCTCCTACCGCTATGCGCGCCATCAGATCCCCGACCATCCGTATCCGACGGAGCTGTTTGCAAAACTGGACGAACTGATGAGCAGATCCTCTCCGTTTCACACCCGGCTCAAAGCGGCGCTGATCCTGGAAATTCTCGCCTACGCGACAGGAGCGGGATCCGAACTGGGGGAAAGTCCGAAAATCATCGACCGCGGCCTTTCCCTTATCAAACGGGAACTTTCCAATCCGGATCTCTGCGTGGACTATCTCTGTCAGCATCTCGGCATCTCCCCCGCAACGCTGACGCGGATTTTCCGGCAGGAAATCCGTCTTTCTCCCGGCCGCTACATTCTCAATCTCCGTTTGAAGGAGGCGATGTCCCTGCTCTCCGGAACCGATCTTCCCGTTTTGGAAATCACCGCCCAATGCGGTTTTCGCGATCCGAAGACCTTCTCCCGCTTTATCAAACGGGCAACGGGAACCGGTCCGCTCGCCTATCGGAAGGCGACCCGGAAACAGAACATCGCAGAAAGCGAGGATTCCGGGAAATCCCTCTGATCCGGCCTTCACCCCTGCAGCCGCCCCGAACAGACCCGCCGGTATTCGCGGGGCGAGCAGCCGAAATAACGGGAAAACCGCACCGAAAAATAGTTGCTGTCCGAGAATCCGTGGGCAAAGGCGATGGAGGAGATCGAGTCCGTTTTCTCCCTAAGATCCTTTGCGGCCCGCTCCAGCCGGAGAGTGTTCAGATACTCTCCCGGACTCCTCCCCAGCGCACTCCGGAACAGACGGCACAGGGAGGAGACGGAACAGTGACCGCGACGAGCCAGCTCCGTCAGGGACAGTTCCTCCATGTAGTGCTGCTTCATAAACTCCAGAAGACGGCTGAGATTGCTGATTTCCGAAAGCGATTTCCTTTCCGCCCCGGAAAATGCCCGACAGATCAGAATACACAATTCCAGAAACAACGCCTCGTTCATCGCACGGCATCCGGAGGAACGCATCGTCTGTTCCCGCAGCATCCGGGAAAAAATGGATTCGCATTGTTCCAGCTCTTCGGAATTGAGGGTCAGACGGTTGCGGAAACGATATTTTTCCTGAAACGTCACATTGTTTTCAAAGAAGATGTTGTATCCGATGGAATCGGTCAGATCCCCCCATTTCCTTCTCCACTCATGGAGATGGAAAATCAGATTGGCAATGGAGAAGTTCTTCAGCTGTTCGTATCCGTGCGACGCGCCGTACGGGATCAGAAACACATCTCCCCTGCGCACCGGATATGTCCCGTTTTCCGTCACATGCCTTCCTTCTCCGGAACAGACAACGACCAGCTCGTCAAAGTCATGATAGTGCCAGCAGTCCGACAACTGATCTTTGTAGTTCTGCGGAGAACAGCAGACCGTGAAGGTCCCAAGATATTTCTCCGGAATCAGGAAAAGAGATTTCTGCATGTCGCTTCCTGTTTTTTTGGATAAAATACCATTTTTGACCGGATATTCAAGATTTTTGCATGAATTTTTAAGGTTTTAAAGGTTATTTTGTTGTATAATTATAGCCATTCGCACAAAACAACCCCGAAAAAAGGAGACAGGGATTATGCGGCGCAGGCGTTTTTTCTCTCTTGTGGAACTTCTCGTGGTAATCGCGATCATTGCGATTCTTGCGGGAATGCTTCTGCCCGCCCTGAACAAAGCAAGAAGAAAAGCTCATCAGACACAATGTCTCGGAAATGAGAAACAGATCGCCAACGCGGTTCAAATGTATGTGGCGGATCACAACGACTATCTGCCGGTCCTGAGCACCGATCCCCCGACCAACCGCGTCACCTGCTGGCGATGGGAAATTTCCCCGTATCTGAATCTGAACATCACCGATTCCGATCCATTTGGAAGCGCTCTGCTGTACACCGGAATCTTCCGCTGTCCGCTGGTCTACGAAGACGGATACCTCTCCGGATACGCATGGAACATCCGGATGGGCACCAGCGACTCCAACGCGCTGGGTAGAAAAAGACTCGGAACCATCAAGCAGGCCGCCGAAAGCATTCTCTTCGGCGACACCACCGACTGGTATAAAAGCAACATCGCCGAACAGGGACAGCTCTGGTTCCCCGGATGCACCTGGGGCGGACCGAATCCCGCGGTCGGGAACCGCCATGAAAACGGGATCAATGTCGGCATGGCCGACGGGCACGTCGCCTGGATGCGCCAGAGCGTCCTGATGGCCGGAAAAAACGGCAAACAGAACTATTACTATCTGGAAACCCGCTGAATTCCGGGTCCATCCTTTCAGCAAACACAACAGGGAGTCTTTCATGCAAATCCATTGTCGCCGTATCGGGCGCGGAATGATTCTGTCCGCCCTGATTCTCGCCCACCTTTCCCTTTCCGCCGGAGAAGGCGCCGCCGTTCCGCCGCCGGAAGGGACTCTTCTTCTGCAGGATTTCCGAACCCTCTCTCCGGACGCGCCTCTGCCGGACGGATGGAAAACAAGCGGGAAGGTCCGAATCCGGAAAACCGGTTCCGCCGCCGCTCTCGCGCTCCCCGGAGGAGCCCGGGCCGACCGGGATCTGAAACTGCCGGAGGGAATGAAAAAACTGCAGTTTTCCTGTCGTTACAAAGCGGAAAATATCGTCACGGGAAAAGAGGGATGGCAGGATGGACGCATCGCCCTCGCCTTCCTCGACGACAGCGGCAAACTGTGCGGCAAATGGCCCGAAGTTCCTCATGCAAAAGGAAATACGCAGTGGGTTTTCTTCTCCCGCGTCTACGATATTCCGGACGGGGCAACCCGTTTCCGTGTCACCCCCGTCAATTTTGGAACGGCGGGGGAATTTCTCTGTTCGGAACTTCAAGTCACACCGCTGGAAGGCAGAGATCTTCTCTGTTTTGAAAACTTTCTGGGCTACGACAACGGACAGGCGCCCGGCGACCGGAAAAGCGGAACCGTCCGGCGGGAGGGAATTCGTGCATCGCTTCTTCTTTCCGGACCCGGCTACTTTCCCCGGGACATCCCGATTCCCCGGGGGACAACTCATCTGGAGTTCTCCTGCGACTACCGGACAAACGGACTGGTCCCCGGCAAAGAAGGATGGCAGGACGGACGCGTCGCACTGGATTTCCTCACAGCGGAAAAGAAGCACTGCGGTCCGTGGCCGGAAATTCCCCATGGGAAAGGGACAAGCGCCTGGAAGCATTTTTCAAGGATCTACCGGGTTCCGGAAGGAGCGGTTTTCTTCCGGATCATGCCGGCGCATTTCGGTGTCTCCGGAAGTTTCGAATGCACGAATCTGCGTCTGGTCCGGGCCGGAAAGACCGATGTTCCGAAACCGGCGGCGTTTGTCCCCGATCCGGAGCTGAAACGGGCGTGGAGGGAATCGAGTCTCACACAGGAACGAATCTGCCTGAACTCGCTCTGGCAGTTCTATCCGGTGCATGAGAAACAAGAAGAGGAACGCATTCCCGATCCCGGAACCGGATGGGGATGGTTCAAGATCCCCGGAATCTGGCCGAGGGAAGACACCTGGGATTTCCTCAGTCCGGAACAGGAGATCCTCGTCAGCAAACTCCAGGAACAGGACCTGATCAAGCTGACAGCCGCATGGTATAAACGGACAATCCGGATCCCGGCGGCATGGAAAGGACGGAAAATCCGCCTCGATTTCCGCCTGCTCCAGAGCTATGCAAAGGTTTTCGTGGACGGAAAGGAGGCGGGAGACCTTCTCTTTCCCGGCGGACGCCTTGACCTGACGGATCATCTCATTCCCGGGAAACTGCAGGAACTCACGATTCTGGTCAAGGCTCGTCCGCTGAAAAAACGCGTGGTCTTCTCCGCCGCCGACCGGGCGATGGAGGAGAGCGGAACCATTCAGAGAAAAGGAATCACGGGAGATCTCTTTCTGGAAGCCGTCCCGGCGGACGGACCGAAACTCCGCGACATCCGGGTCTATTCCCATGTCGGGAAGGGAGAAATCACCTTTGACTTCGCCGCGGAAGCTCTTCCGCCCGACACGATTCTGCAGGCGACTCTCCAGGAAGCCGGACTCTCGACCGGTCCGTTTCCGGATACGCCCGCCATTTCTCTTCCGCCGGTTCCGTTCTCCTCTGCCGTCCGGACAGACGGACGGTTCCGGATCCGGCAGTCCTGCTCCCTGAAAACCTGGGATCTCGACACTCCCCAGAATCAATACACGGTGAAACTCCTTCTGAAAGACCGCTCCGGCCGCGTTCTGGAAGAAACCCTTCCGGTCCGTTTCGGCTACCGGGAATTCACCGTTTCCGGCCGCGACTTTCTGCTGAACGGGAAAAAAATCCATCTGCGGGGAAACTCGCTTCATCATCCCAGCGGATTTGCCGCGCAGTCCCGCTACTCGACCTGCCGCAAAACCCTGGAACGCCTCAAAAAATTCGGCTACAACTTTTTCCAGACCACAAATTACGGCTTTGCTCCCGGATATGTCGGATATCTGGAAGCACTCTACCGCGCGGCCGACGATGTCGGCATGGTCTGCTCCTTTCCGCTTCCGCACCTTTCCACCATCGACTGGCAGATCGGCGACTCCCGTCTCTTCGGACAATATCTCGCCCTCACGACCCGCCTGATGGAGCTGGTCGGCAACAATCCCTCCATCGTTCTCTACGCGATGAATCACAACGCAACCGGATACGAAGGCGATCAGAATCCGCTGGAAATCGACGGGAAGACCATGCCGGATGTCTGGAACAGTGCAACGCGGCAGAAAGCTCTCACGGTCGCGAACCGGATCAAGCAGCTGGATCCCTCGCGCGTGGTCTACAATCACTCCTCCGGCAATCTGGGCGAATGCTACACCCTGAACATCTACCTGAACTGGTCGCCGCTTCAGGAACGCAGCGACTGGCTCGAACACTGGAGAAAAGAAGGTGAAAAACCCGTGATTTTCGTTGAATGGGGCATGCCGCACGTCTCCAGTTTTTCCAACTACCGCGGTCCGAAGTTCATCTGGACCACCCGCGACCTCTTCCAGATCTGGGACGCGGAATACGCCGCCGCATATTTCGGAGAGAGCGCCTACACAATGGAAAAAGAGAACCGCGCCTCCCTGCTGGATCAGCAGAAACGCCACCGGATCGGGAAGGCGCATCAGTGGTCGGCGCTTGTCCGCTCCTCGGGACTGGAATTCCTGAAGCGCGGCTATCTGGACATCCTCTCCGAATTCGTGTACGACAACTGGCGGAGCCACCGCGCCAACGGCTGTTCCGCCATGATTCTCTGGGATCACGACAGCCAGTGGTTCCTCCATCCGATGCGTGCGAAGGAGGCCCCGGACCGCTACCGGAATCTGGAACAGCCCGGAATCGTCCCGGACCGGATCCAGCCCGCCGTCCTGCAGCTCTACGGCAAACTGGAAGACGGATATCTCTATTCCTCCTTTGACCATCCCGGCATCCCGACACAGCTCGGAGAAACGATTCTGCGCTGGAACCAGCCCTTCTGCGCCTTCCTCGGCGGGAAAATCGGCGATTTTTCGGAAAAAAGCCATATCCTGCATCCGGGGGATCGGCTTGAAAAAAGCTGCGTCCTTCTGAACGACACCCGCCGCGACGGCGTGGTCAAAGGACGTCTGACACTCTCCGGAACAGACTGGTCTCAGAATTTCTCCGTCCCGGTTGCGGCCGGGGAACGGAAGGATGTCCCTGTCTCCATTCCCCTCCCGGACCGCCTCCCGCCGGGACGGTATGAACTCCGCGCGGAATTCTCTCTGGAATGCCAGCCTCCCGCCTCCATCGGGAAGCCGCAACGCCTCGTCCAGAAGGATGTGTTCCCGATCCATCTTCTTCCCCGGCCCGAACGCCCGGATTCCGACATTCTCGTGTTCGATCCCGCAGGGAAAACGACCGCCGTTCTGAAACGCCTGAATCTCCGGCACCGCGCAATCGGGAAGGAAGAACTTGCACAGGGAACATTTCTCCGGAATCTTTCCCGACCGGAGAAAACCGTTCTCGTGATCGGGCGCGAAGCTCTGGACGACCCGGAGGTCCGCCTGCCCGCCGCCGACGCTCTCCGCTCCGGGTTGACCATTCTGATTATGGAACAGAGTGCAAAGGCGCTGGCGGACCGGCTCGGATTCCGCGTCAACGAAATCGGACTTCGAGAGGTGTTCCCGGTCGGCTCCGGCCACCCTCTCCTCCGGGGGCTGAACGCGGATCTGCTGAAGAACTGGCGCGGCGAATCAACCATGACGCCGCCTTATTTCGACGGATACCGGAAAGAGATTCCGCTCACGCTCTGGAACGGATTTCAGAATCCGCGGGTCTGGCGGAACCGGAACCGCGGAGTCACCGCCGGAGTGCTGATCGAAAAACCTGAACGGGGCAGCTTTCTTCCCGTTCTCGCCGGCGGATTCGATCTGCAGTACACGCCGCTCCTCGAATGGCGCCGCGGAAAAGGCTCGGTGATCTTCTGCCAGATGGAGATCTCCGGACGCACAGAGAACGATCCCGCCGCCGACCGTCTGTTCGTGAATCTTCTTTCCCGTCCCGCCGTCCACACCCCGGGACCCCGAGAGCTGCTCTATTCCGGGAATCCGGAGGGAGCCGCCCTTCTGAACGAGCTCGGACATCGCGCGAAACCGTATGCCCGCGACTCGAAACCGGGAAACAACACCATTCTGGTTCTCGGCCCCGGATTCGACCGGACTATTCAAGCGCAGGAGCTTCGCAGACAGGGCATCGACATCGTCACATTCGGTCTTTCCGCGGAGGAATCCAACCGCGTGATCGGCAGACCGGGAGCCTTTGCCGAACGGACGGTCCTTCCCGATCCCGCACTCTGCAAAACCGGCAGCGGACTCCTTGCCGGTGTAACGCGGGCGGATCTCTACTGGCGCGGCGAAATCCCGATCGCGGCCTGCACCGGAACAGAAGAGGGAAACGGGAACGAAGCTCTTGTCGTCATTCCGCGTTCCGACGGAACCGGAGCCCTTGCAATGCTTCAGGCGACGCCGGACCTCTTTGAAAAGAGCGACCGCCGCTATTTCCGGAAAACGATCCGCCGGAACCGCTATCTCGCGGGCCGCCTTCTCTACAATCTCGGCGCCCGGACGGACGACGGACTGGTCCGGATCCTGACACACCCCGGAACCATCCGGATTCATCCCCTGTTCCCCGGCTGGAAAGGAATCGGCGATGCGGAGAAACGCGGCAGGGAACAAGGCTTCTTCCGCGCCGGATACGGAATTTCGTCGTGGCGGGATGTGGAGGTTCCCGGAATGTTCAATCTCCAGTTCCGCGATGTCCCCGCGATCGGCTGGTTCTGGTACGCGCTGGATTTTGAAATGCCCGGGCACTTCGCGCCGGGGCCGATCGCGCTCGAACTGGGCGGAATCGACGATGAATCCTGGGTCTGGCTGAACGGAAATTTTCTCGGGGAAGTCTCCGAAAAAACCCATCCGGGAACCTACTGGCATCTCAGCCGCCGCTACGACCTGAAACGGTCCATGCTGCGCTTCTCCGGGAAAAACCGTCTGACCATCCTCGTCAACAATCTGCGCGGCTCCGGCGGTCTGACCGGCCTTCCGCGCCTGAGTACCACCCCTCTCTACGGCACCGGTTTCTACATTCAGGATCTGAAACCGGAAGATGATCCCTACCGCTATTACCACTGGTGAGACCCCATGAAACAGACCACCTCCTTTTCCCTCCCGCAACCCGGCATCTATCCCTTCTGGTTCTGGAACGGAGTCATGGAAGAGTCGGAACTTTCCCGCCAGCTCCGTCTGTTTCAGCAGTCCGGCTGCCGGGGAGCCGCCATCCACTGCCGGACCGGGAACCGGATCGAATATCTCTCGGACCGCTGGCTGGAACTCTGCCGCTTCACGGCGGAGGAATCACGCCGCATCGGATTCAAGCTCTGGCTCTACGATGAAGCCGGATACCCGAGCGGAAACGCAAACGGAACCGTCCAGAAAGGACACCCGGAACTGGAACAGAGCTACCTTCAGTTTGAATACAGCGGGGCGGACCCGGAAGCTCCGGCGGAATGGTCGTTCCTGCCCGGAACGCGGACCCGGGTCAGGGAACAGGATCTCCCGCCCGGCACACCGCTGCTGCGCTTTCTTCTGCGGCACAATCCGCGGCATGTGGATGTGTTCCATCCGGAGAGCTGCCGCCGCTTTCTCCGTTTCACGCACGAACGGTATGAAACGGTGCTGAAGGAGTTTTTCGGAGAGGTGATCGAAGCGGTCTATACGGACGATGAAAGTTATCTGATGTCGGGGTTCTACGGCCTTGCATGGTCGCCGGTGCTGAACGAGGAGTTCCGGAAGAGATACGGGGAAGAGCTTTCGGCGTTTCTCCCTCTTCTGGTGGAGGATCTCCCCGGCGCGGAGGAGCTCCGGATCCGCTACCGGAAAACGGCGGAAGAACTTTTCCTGAAGAACTTCATTCTGCCGCAGCGGGAATTCTGCCACCGGAACGGACTGTTCTACACCGGACACCTTGCCTGTGATGAAGGGCCGTTCAGCAATGTGGTCTCCCATTTCACCTCCCCGTTCCGCTATCTGGATCTGCTGGATATCCCCGCGATCGACGATTATCTCTGCGATCGGAACGATCAGGATTACCTGGGGCAGCGAACCGCGGGAAAAGAGGACCGGTACATGAAATTTACGGACATCCGCGTCCATCCGCTGATGATCTACAAATCGGCGGCGTCCGTCGCGCGGCAGTTCCACGGAGGACTGTTCTCCTGCGAATGTCTGACCTTTCTCGGCTGGAACCGGAAACCGGAGTTCTGGGATCTGCAGATGCGATTTGAAATCGGCATGGGCGTCAATGTGTTCACGCCGCACGCATTTTATTACACGATCGGAGGGGAAGCAAAGGAGGACTGCCCTCCGAGCTATTTCTATCAGCAGCCGGGATATGAACAGTTCCGTCCCCTCTTCGAGAGCTGGATTCACAGTGCGGAGATTCTGCGGCGCGGAACCTTCCACGCGGATGTTCTGCTGATCTTCCCGGAACAGATCTATTCCGCGGTCCGCGGCTCCGATCTGATCGGCTCCTTCCGGGAACGCCTGCCGCGGCAGACGCCGGAGCTGCAGACCATTGAGGAGGAACTCTCCCGGACCGAATTTGATCTGATGCGCCGCCACGTGGGATTCGACTGCGCTCCAGAGGAGTTTCTGACGGAACGCGCCCGCGTGGAAGGACCTCTTCTCCGTCTCGGCGAGTGCACTTATCCGATTCTGCTGATCCCGGAAACGCTTCCGCTCTCCCCGGAAACCGAAACGCTTCTGGAATCCTTCCGGAAAAACGGGGGCAGAATCCTCAAAACCGGAGAGCGGATGCTCCTGGCGCCGGATCTGGACATTCAGGGAGAGGGAACCGAAAAAATTCTGCTCCACACCCGGGATCTGGAAGATGCGCGCGAATACCATCTGCTCAATCTTGCGGGGAAACCGCTGCAGCCGCATCTGAACATTCCCGGGGAGTTTCTGCTGTACGATCCCGTCTCGCAGACAGGTTCGGTCTGCCGGGATGCTCTGCCCGACAGCATGATTCTTCCTCCGGGCGGATCGTGTTTTCTTCTGCGCCCGGAGTTCTCCTGTCCGCGGATTCCGTTCGAAGAGTCGGTGTTCCGGGGCGGAGAGACGATCCGGAGCGATGCGGAATTTGTCCGGGCGTTTCCGCGGCAGCCGAACATTCTCCGCCTTCCTGAAGGGGAATCGGAATTCTTCGTCCGGACAGGAGCTGCAGTCCATGCGATCTATTCAGAAAACCTCCGCACCTCCCCGCTCCGGATCAACGGACTCCTCCCCGGTCCTCCGGATCTTCCCAGCCATCCGGCCGATCTCTGCTACATGGGGAAAACGCTTCCGGAAGGAATGATCCGCTCCGGACGGAACCGGATTTCGGGGGCGGAAAACATCCTGTATCTTGCGGGAAAGTTCCGGGTCTCCCGGGACAACAGGCTCCTTCCGCCTGTTCCGATTCAGCCGGGAGATCTCTCCGGTCAGGGATATCCGTTCTACTGGGGCGGAGTGGAGTATCACTTCACATTCCGCGGAAACGCCGCATTTCTGGAGCTGACGATGAACGGATATGCCGAAGTCTGCCTGAACGGGCAATCCGTCGGCACGGTCTGGCGCTCCGGAAGCCGGATCGCCGTCTCCGGCCGCACGACCGACGCGACAAATACCGTCAGCATTCTTCTGTTCCATTCTCCGGCGCCGTTCCTGTGCGGCGAAAAAGAATCGTTCGGCGTTTTCCGGTGTGAGGTCGTCCGTCCCGGCGCTCAGAAGAGTTTTTCGAAATAAAGCCGCGCCGCGCCGAGCGCCACATGGCGGTCTCCCAGTTCAGAGATCGAGATCGACATTCCGCCGCGCCGCGCTGGAGGAACATGAAAATCCAGACGCCGCAGCAGCTCTCCATAGAGGAATCCTCCTGCGCGGCACTGTCCTCCGTAAAAGATCAGCGCATCCGGATGATACATCTGCAGAAGGAACGCAACCGCGAACGCATCGTAGTCGGCCGCCCGGCGGAGCAGATCCATCGCCTCCCGGTTGCCTGCGGCGGCGAGCGTATCGAGGGTCCGGGCGTCCACAGCCTTCCCCGGGAAACGCTCCTTTGCGATCTCCGCGAGCGACCGGCCGCCCGCAAACGCCTCAATGCAGCCCGACTCCCCGCAGACACAGGTCCGCTGAATTCCCGGCAGATACAAATGCCCGATATATCCCGTCGGACGGTCCGGGCGGTTCGGCAGGAGCGTATGCTCGGAAATGATCGCCGCGCCGATGCCGACGCCGATCCCCACCACAATCAGATTTCCGGTCCCCGCATAGGGGCCGAAATGATATTCCGCCCATGCCGCGGCCGCGCGCGAAGTCATCAGGAAGAACCGCACGCCGAACTCGGCTTCCAGGCGGTCACGGAGATTCAGATCCGTCCCCCGTTTCAGGCCGAGATTTCCGGCGGAAACCAGCACCCCCGTCTCCGAATCAATGTTGCCGGAGACCCCCAGTCCGATCCCCTTCAGCTGCGAGGCGGGAAGAGAACTCTCCGCAAGCGACTCCCGGATAAAGTTCACCACCGCTCTGTAAAACGTTTCTCCATCGGCACACTCGGGCGCAGGAACGGTCCGTTCAAAAAGACGGTGGAACATCAGATCCGTGAACAGCACTCTCCAGTGGTCGCCGCTGAGATCGAATCCTCCGAGGAATCCGCTCTCCGGATTGAATACAAGACATCCGGTCGGCCGGCCGCGGCCGCTCGGCGACGAACGGTGAAACGCCAGAATCCCCTCCTCGATCATCGCATCCACATTCTTGCAGACGGTTCCCCACGCAAGGCCGGTCGCGGCCTGAATCGCCTTTTTTGAAGATTTTCCTCCGTCCCGCCGCACCGCATCCAGAATCTGTATTTTCACCCGTTCCCGCATTGGCCGTTTTCCTTTTGTTCTCAATCGGGGAAAATAGAACGGAATCTTCCGTTTTTCAAGCCGGTTTGACAAATTTTCCTTTCTTCCGGCCGGAAAAGAGCCACCTTTCCGCCGCGATTGCGCCAAACCGTTCTTGAAACCTTCTGTTTCCGTGATATATTCGCCCGCAACGGAGAATTTCCATGACGGACGACGATTTCCGCAAAACAACACTCTTCCGGTCCCCTTCGGCGGGAGAACGCCTCCCGCTGAATCTCCATATCTGCAATTTTGCCATTGTGGAAGGGAAACACTACGGCATCCGGCTCCACCGCCACACGGAATCCGAACTGATGCTGCCGCTGGAAGGCTTCTACCGCGCCCGCCTGAACGGCGTTCCGCTCCGGATTTCCCCGGGCAGCGTCGTTCTGATCCAGCCCGGCGATCTCCATGAAGATCTCTGCCGGGGACGTTTCCGCTTCGCCGCCTTCCGTTTCCAGTTTGAAGATCCCGACGGTTTTCCCCGGGCAATCCCGGTCTTCCGTCGGGAACTCCCGCCGGAACGCCGGATCTTCCCGCTGCGGAAAGAGAGTCTTCCCGCGGAACTCTTCCGGCAGACCGTCCGGCACGCCGCAGATGAAAATTTTTTCCGGCGCATCGCCCTCGGCCATTTGGCGGAAAGTTTCTTCTGGGAACTCCTTGCAACTCTTCCGGCGGATTTTCTGGCGGAGAATTTCTGCACCGCCTTCCAGACCAGCGCACTGCTTTCCCGCCTGGAACGGTTCTTTTCCACCCACATGAGCGGAACGATGACCGGCGATCGGATCGCCGCCGCTCTCGGCATGAGCCGCCGCGTGCTGGAATACAAGCTGAAGCGGGCGGGACTCCCCTCGCCGCTGCGGCTGTTCAACCGCTGCCGGATCCGGGAGGCGGTCCATCTGCTGAAATACGAAGGACTCAATGTGGCGCAGACTGCGGAACGTCTTGGTTTCGCTTCCCCGTATCATTTCTCCCGCGTCTTCAAATCCATTGCGGGATTTCCGCCGTCGAAGAGCCTTCCCCACCCGTAATTTTCGCAAACAGACATGTCTTTTCGTTCCGCGCCATTCCGGAAACGCTTTTTCCGCGCTATACTACCGGAAGCGAACAAAAACCACACGAAAGGGCATCCGTATGGAATTTTATTATTTCTGCTCCAGTCACTGGGACCGCGAATGGTACCGTCCGTTTCAGTACTTCCGCGGAATGCTGCTGGAAAACGCGGAGAAAATCCTCGACGTTCTGGAAAACGATCCGGCATTTCAATGCTTTGTCTTCGACGGGCAGACAATCGTTCTGGAGGATATTACGGAAATCCGTCCGGACTGGAAGGAACGATTGAAAGAACAGATCGGCCGCGGACGGCTGAAGATCGGTCCCTGGTACCTGATGCCCGATGAACTGCTGCCGTCGGGCGAGGCGCTGATCCGCAATCTCCTGCGCGGACGGCGCATCGCCGGGGAATACGGAGTCGATCCATGGCCCGTCGGCTATCTTCCCGACACCTTCGGCCACATTGCGCAGATGCCGCAGATCCTCCGGGAATTCGGCATGGAAATCGCAGTCGGATGGCGCGGAATTGATGAAACTCTTCCTCCTTTTCTCCGCTGGGCGGCACCGGACGGTTCCGTCTGCCGTCTTCTGCATCTTCCGTACAGCGGCTACGGCGACTTTTCCTTCGTCCGCATGGAAAAGGATTTCGACACCGCCTTCCGGAAAATGGTCGAACGGGAACGCGCCGTCTACGGCGAAACCTTCCTTCTGAGCGACGCATTCGACCATCAGGAAATTCCCGCCGATGCCCCCGCCGTCCTCCGCCGAATCGGGGAACTCTATCCTGACGCCAGGATCCATTGGACCGATTTCACCGATCCGGTATTCCGGGACCTTTCGGAACGCCTCCCGCTCGTGCGCGGAGAACAGATCTGCACCTGCCGGGGAGTCCGGAGTTCCGGCATTCAGATCCCCGCCACGCTCTCGTCCCGAGTCGACCTCAAACTGGCCAATGACGGTCTCCAGAACACGCTGGAACTTGAAATGGAACCGGCGGCGGTCCATCTTCGGGAGGAATTTTCCCGGAATCTGCGGGGAATGCTGGATCTCGCCTGGAAACTCTGTCTTCAGAATCAGCCGCACGACTCCATCTGCGGCTGTTCCGTGGATGCGGTCCACGCCGTGATGGCGTCGCGGACCGCAGAAGCGCACCAGATCTGCGACTATCTGCGCGATCAGCTGATCCTTCAGGATCGAACCGCCCTCACCGGCGAACTCATGGGCGGATACTCGTCCGCGGAGGACGGGCGCTGCACGCTGCGTGTCTTCAATCCGCTTCCGTTCTCCCGGCAGGAGGTGTTCTCCATCCCGGTGGAATTCATCGGGGAAACCTATCCGGCAATGTTTGCGGAGCCGAGAAGTTCGGAATCGCGCAACGCCTTCCATCTGTTCACGGAAAACGGGGAAGAGATCCCCTACGCGGTAACGGAGATTCAGCGCAATGTCCGGAAATCGGAATACCGCCAGAAGTACCGGACCTTCCAGATCTATACGCTGACGGCCGAACTCCGCCTGAAAGCCCATGACTGGACAACGTTCCGGATCGAACCCGCCGGACGGCCCGTCCGGTATTTCGGCTCTCTGCGGACGGGCAGCTGTTCCGCGGAAAACGAATTCCTCGCGCTGGAGATCCTTCCGGACGGCCGGTTCAATGTCAGGGACAAGCGGTCGGGGCGGATCTGCTCCGGACTCAACAACTTCCTGATCGACCGGGAGAGCGGAGACGGATGGGGACATGTCCGTCCGCTCTGCAGCACGGAACTGATCGCCTCCTCCCGCGCACAAACGGTCGTGACGGAAGACAATTCCCTGCGGACCGTCTTCGAAATCACCCGTTTCTACGAACTCCCGGAAGAGGTTTTGTTCGGCGGAACCGTCAACGCCGCATACGGCGCCACCCGTCTTTCGGACCACCGGCGAAGTCTGTGCATCACAAGCCGGATCACTCTTTCCCGGAATTCGCCGGAACTCCGCGTTGTCACATCGCTGCACAACACCATCCGGGACTGCCGTCTCCGTCTCCGCATTCCGACCGGAATTCCCGGCTCCTGGTTTGCCAGTCAGGCGTTTGTCTTCCTCGACCGCGCCCCCGGACGGGAATCCGGCGATGAAACCCGCGATTTCCGGGAAACCGAACCCCTCGAAAAAAACTTCAGCGGCATCGCCGGAAAACGCGACGCCGGCGGCGGCATCGCCATTCTCTCCGCAGGCGGACTCCATGAGATCTCCGGAACCGAATCCGGCGACCTCCTCGTCACCCTCTTCCGCGCATTCCGCCGCACGGTCGGAACCGAGGGAGAAACCGACGGCGAACTCCAGCGCGATCTCCGCTTCGATTACGCCTACCGTTTCTTTTCCCGCGAGAGCAATGCCGATCTCCACCGGCATCTCCTGCTTCTCCGCACACAGCCGATCGCCTATACGCTCTGCTCGGCGGCGGTCCGGGCGGAAAATCCCCACACCGCCCTCCTTTCGCTGGAAGGAGCTCTCTCCTTTTCCGCTCTGAAACCGGCGGAAGACGGCTCGGGAAACATCATTCTGCGCCTGGTCAATCTCTCCGGGGAACCCGGACGGGCCGCCATCCGTCTCTCCGCGCCGCACCGGATCACGGAATGCACAATGGCGGAAACCCCGGGCGCTCTCATCGCCGAACAGAGTTCCCTTTTCTCCGTGGAACTTCCGCCATGGAAAACCGGAACTTTCCGGATCTCATGAAAGAAAAACGATTTTCTCCGCAGAGAAATCCGGCCCGGCGGTCCGGTCAGCCGTTTCTCCGCTTGAGAACCGTACTTCCGGAAGGGGGCAGAAGAAGTTCCGTGATTTCTCCCGTTCCGTTCCAGAGATCCTCCATCGGGAACGGAAGCGGGAAACGCTGCTCCTCCGGCGTGAGATTCAGCAGGAAATAATATTCCGTTTCGTCCTTCCCGATGCGGCGGCTGACGGCGAAAGATTCGGGAATCCCGGAAAGAACCGGAGAAATTCCGCATTCCGCCAGGAGATCGCCGTAGAAACCGGTCAGGAACTCCAGTCCGGTCCGGGCGCCGATATAGACGGCCTTCCCTTTTCCGAACCGGTTCGAGGTCAGCGCGGGCGATCCCGCATAGAATTCGGAATTGTAGACCGCCAGCACATCCGCCCCCTCCGCATGGAGATATTCCGCATAGTCCCGGACTTCATGGCGGATGCCGTTGTAATCGAACGACTGCTTCACCTGCGGTTCCAGTCCGTCGATGTCCTCGCTCCAGACGCCGAACAGCTCACGCAGCTCCTTTCCGCCCGGATTCCCGCCGAGAAAACAGGCGTTGTTCTCATCGACGTATGCGGAAAGATAGGTCATGACCAGCGTTCCGCCGCCGCGGACAAACGCCTTCAGGCGCTCCGCCACCCCGTTCCGGAGCAGGAACAGCATCGGCGCAACGATGAGCTTGTAATTCCCGAACTCACACATGCTGTCGATGACCGCCAGATCGACATTGTGCTTCCAGAGCGCTCGATAGTGCAGATCGACCGTTTTCTCATACTGCTTGACGGAATCTCCGCCGAAGCCGGAGGTGGTGTTGAGCGCCCAGAGCGCCTCCCAGTCAAACAGCACAGCGGCCTCCTGCGAACGGCGGGAGTCGACGATCTCCGCAATCTTGTTCAGCCGGGCGCCGTACTCCGCCACGGTTTTGAACACCAGAGTCTGATCGGAGCCGTCGTGTCCGACAACAGCGCCATGGATCTTTTCCGCGTTTCCGCGTCCTTTGCGCCACTGGAAATACATGGTTCCGTCGGCGCCGTGACCGAGCGCCAGGTGCATCTCCCGGACAAACTCATTGGGCCGGCGCAGCTTCGTGTACGGATGGTAATTCGGTATTCCGGGACAGGTTTCAAACAGCAGGAACGGCTTGTCCAGCATGGTATAGTGCATGTCGTGCAGGAAGGAGAAACGGGCGGCCTCGCGTTCGACATCGCCGATATACCAGTCCGGATAACAGTCGTCCCCGATGAAGTCGCACTCTCCGGCGACCGCCCAGTAGTTAAGCGGACCGAACGTTCCCATCATGTTGGTGGACAGCGGCTTGTCGGAATAACGGCGGACCGCGGCGATCTCCATCCGGAAGAAGTCAAGAATATTCTCCGTCACAAACCGCATCCAGTCGAGACGGGCGATATCCAGCGCGGGATCCTCCGGGCAGACCTGTCCCCAGTCCGTGAAACGATGCCCCCAGAACGCCGACCAGTAACAGTCGTTGAGATTCTCCAGCGACCCGTAGCGCTTCTTCAAAAACGCATGAAACTTCTCCACGCAGCGGCCGCAGCGGCAGACCGTGGAATACTCATTGCTGATGTGCCAGCCCGCCAGAGCCGGATGATTGTGATAGCGTTCCGCAAGTTTTTCATCCATCCGCGCCGTCCCCGCCCGGTAGACCGGATCGTTGAGACAGGCACTCTGACGGCTCATCCACGGCGCCCGGCTTCCATCCGCACGGACCACTCCCGTTTCCGGATAGCGCTGCCCCATCCATCCCGGACGGGCGGCGGAAGGGGTCGCCAGAAAAATCCTTTTCCCGTGTTCGGCACAGCGGTCCATGATCGAATCCAGCCAGGAGAAGTCAAAGACCCCTTCCTCCACTTCGATCTGCCCCCAGGAAAAGATTCCCAGCGAAAAGGTATTGCATCCGGCGCGGTCCATCAGTTCGAAATCGCGGTCGATGATCTCCGGATGGCGCGGCAGCCACTGATCCGGATTCCAGTCGCCTCCATGCAGAATAAACGGAAAATCCCTGAGTATCGTCATTTCATTCGTCTCCCTTGTTGAAGAGAATATATCCGTATCTTTCGACAGAATCCATCGCCGGAATGCTTTTTCCGGAATCTTTTTCCATACCTCTTGACATCTCCGAAAAATCCGGTATATTGAGATGTCCTGTTTTTCTCCTGAATCCGTTATCGACGAGGGCTCCGATGAAACTGATCATGATTGCCTCTCCCGGAAAGCTGGACCGCTATCTGGAAGATTTTACAGAATCCATTTCCCGAACTGGCATTGACACCCGGTTCCAGTCGCTGTCGGAACTGAACGGGAACCGTTTTCCTGTTTTCTGGCGCTCACCGGAAATCAAACGGCATGAATCCTTGCGGAAACTCGTAAAGGAAGAGAAACCGGATGTTCTGATATTCAACTCCTCCAAACCGCGGTTTGACTTCCGGAAAGTACGGGAATTTTTCCGCGGCCGGATTGTTGTCTACGATATGGAAGGTCCGAATTTTCCCGCCTTCGACCGGGCGGACAAATGGATTCAGCTGGTTGACCTGGTCGTAACAACATCCCGATATTCGTGCCGGAAACTGCAGACAGAAGGATATTCCAATGTGGTGTATCTCCCGCATGGAGTCAATCCGCGGAAATTTTATCCGGAAGAGGTAAGCAACCCGGTTTTTCACAGAGAACGCATCTTCATCGGCCGCCCGTCACCACACCGGATCGAATGTTTTGAATCCCTTCTCAACTCCGATCTTCCCGTCACGCTGTACGGTAAAAAGTGGCATGCGGTTCCCAACCTTTCCCCCGGTCAGAGCGCCGCACTCTTTCCGCTTGCAGAAAACATTTACGGAGATTCTCTGCGCCAGGCGGTTTCCGGAGCCGCACTCTTCATCAACGTCCAGCAGGACCAGTTCAAGGATCTGCATACGCTGGTCAACATGCAGGTATTCATCGTCTCGGCATGCCGGACCAGCCTCCTGACCGAATATGTGGAAGAACTCGAAGAGCTGTTCGAGCCGGAACGGGAGATCTCCATCTTCCGCAACCCGGAGGAACTCTGCGAGAAAGCACGCTTCCTCCAGAAAAATCCCGCCACAGCCCGAACGATGGCGGAAGCCGCCTTTCAGCGCACTCTCCGGGATCACACGCTGGACCATCGTGCCCAGGCATTCCGACAGCTCCTCGACGCTCTCTGATCCATCACCCGAAATCCCTTTTTTCAACCGTGCAGCGGTTGAAAAAAGTCCCCCGGAAAGGTTTGGAAAAGAAAGAGCGCGAGAAGGAAAAAACCTTTCCTCAAAAGGTTTTTCCTTCCCGCATCATCCCCCCCGCCCGGACAGCACCACTCTACTGAATTTTCATCATCCAGTTGTGCGTATCGGGCAAATCGCCATGCTGAATGCCGGTCATCCGGTCATACAGCTTATGAAGCACGGGTCCGCAGGTCTCCCCATACTGGAACACCGTATCGCCCATTACAATTTTCGAAATCGGCGTAATCACGACGGCGGTTCCGCAGGCGCCGACTTCCGCGAAATCGGCCAGTTCACTTTTGCGCACCTTCCGGAGTTCGACCGGAATGTTCAAATCCTTTGCAATTTCCTGCAGCGACATATTGGTAATACTGTGCAGGATGGAACGGGAAACGGGGGTCACATAACGACCGTCCTTTGTAATCGCGAAGAAGTTGCTGGTACCGAATTCATCAATGAATTCATGTTCCTTCGGATCAAAGAAAAGGGTAATCGGAAACCCTCTGTCCTTGGCGACTTTGCTGGGTTTAAGACTTGCCGCATAGTTTCCGGCGAATTTCACATGTCCGGTTCCGCGGGGAGCGGCGCGGTCGTAATCCTCAATGACGAGCGCTTCGACGGGAGTGATTCCCCCCTTGTAATACGCGCCGACGGGAGTGACAAGAATGAGGAAATCATACATTTTGCTCGGAGCCACGCCGATCTGCGCGCCGGTGCCGATCAGCAGCGGGCGGATGTAGAGAGCCCCTCCGGTTCCGTACGGCGGCACATAATCCATATTGTCCCGGACGACCATTTCGATCATCTTGAGATACAGCTCCATCGGGATTTCCGGAGCGAGCATGTATTCGGCGGCGAGGTTCATCCGTTTGACATTTTCCCAGGGACGGAGGCAGCGGACCGAGCCATCTTTCTGACGGAAGCACTTCAGACCTTCGAACGCGGCCTGTCCGTAATGCAGGCAGGTTGCCGCGACGGACATCGTAATCACCGGCTCCGTATGCAGAACAGGTTCGGACCACGCGCCGTCCTTCCATGTGGAGCGGACGTGGGAATTGGTCGGCATGTAAGCAAACCCCAGGGAGGACCAGTTGATGTCCCCGGGCGCCATCTTGGGTAGTGACTCTGACATGATGCGTTCTATCCTTCCGTGATTTAGTTTCACCGTGACACTATAATTTATACTCCCGTTGCGCGATAAACAATAGAGGAAAACAAATCTTTTTTCAAAAAAGTGAAAAAAAAGCATATTTCTTGATGCGAAGAACGGAAAAATAATTGAAAAATGAAAAATCATCGCTAAATTGTAAAGGTATCAGAAAACCAGAAAGAAAACAGTCAAACAGGGAGAAGAGTATGTCATTGATGAAACGGATGATCGGCGGAGCGGCGGCAGTCGCCCTTGTCCTCGGAGCGACCGGATGCGCCTGGTTCGAAAGCGGCGAGGATGAAAGCCTTGAAATGTTCAAAGTCAAAGGGTCCGCAGACGGAGGAGTCCGCGGCACAGCGGGAGACAATACGGCGCCTTCCGGCGGCTCGGCAGACATCACCAGCGTCGGCGGCATCAACGGCGCGGACGCGGCAGGAGCCGGAGACTGGAACTCCTCGACACCCGGTCCCTATGACGATTTCGGCCGTCCGATTCCCGGCGTCACGCTGCCGATCGTCTACTTCCCGTTCGACAGCTCCCGGATCGCAAGCGCCGAGGCTCCGAAGCTGGATGAAATCGCCTCCTACCTGACGAGCAATCCGGGAACCGGTGTGGTCATCGAAGGCAACTGCGACAGCCGCGGAAGCGATGAATACAACCGCGCCCTCGGCGAACGCAGAGCGCTCGCCGCAAAGGAATATCTGCGCGGAAAGGGAATCGACGAATCCAGAATCCGCACCATCAGCTACGGCGAGGAACGGCCCGCGGTTCAGGGAGATGACGAAGAGTCGCGTTCCAAAAACCGCCGCGACGAATTTGTCGCCGTCACTCTGCGGAAATAACCGTTTTTTTCCACGAATCTGACGCCGGGCGGAAACTCTTCCCCGGCGTTTCTTCTGTTTCAGATATGGCATCCGCACAGGAAATCGCACAGGCACTGGGACTTCAGGAACATTGCGAGGGAGGCATGTTCCGGGAGCTGTTCCGTTCCGTCGTCCGCACACATGCGACCAAACAGCGGCGGGCCGCAACCAGTATTTTCTATCTGCTGCGCGGGAAGGAGATCTCCCGCTGGCACATGGTCAAGTCCGACGAGATCTGGATGTACCACGCCGGTTCACCCGCCATCCAGCTTCTGCTGCTCCCCGACGGGACGTTTGAAGAGCGGATTGTCGGCCCCGATGTCCTCGGCGGCGAGTTTCCCCAGAGTCTCATTCCCGCATGGACATGGCAGAGCACCGTCCTTCTCGACCGGTCCGAGGAAAGCTGGGGATTGTTCGGCGCGGTCGTCTGCCCCGGCTTTGAATATGAAGATTATGCGGAAGGTTCCGCGGAAGAGCTCATTCAACGGTATCCCGAAGCCAAAGACCGCATTCTGGAACTCGGGCTTGCATGATCCGACCCCAACCAAAGAGAGAAACTATGAAAAAAACAGATTACTTCGGAATCGCATTTCTGGTTCTTCTGGCCCTGCTCATTGTATTTTTCCCGGTCAACCACACCTTTCTGGCAAAACTCACCCGGAACGGCTGTATTTTCAACGGTTCGTTTGAATGGACCGGATTCACGCTGAAAGGGCTCGACCAGTTCGGAAACGTGACAAAGGCGGCGCCCTATCTGATGGGGTTCCTGAAATTCGCTCTTCTGGCGATGTTCGGCGAGATGGTCAAGAACCGGATCAAAACCGGGTTCTGGCATACGGATCTTTTCCTTGTCCGCACAATTACCTGGGGCGTATTCGGCATGATTATGACGATGGCCTTTGCCCTGTTCGCGGGAGGGGTTGCAAGCGTCATGGGAACTCCGCTGTGGTTCGGCGGAAAGGAGATGGGGGATCTCGGAAACAAGCTGATTTTCGCAATTTCAACCTCGTTCTGGATGAATCTGATTTTCGCCTATCCGATGATGCTCGGCCATGAATGGTTCAACGTGGTGTTTGCAAAGCGCAGGTTTGTCGGCGGGACCGAGTTTCTCGGCCTGATCGACAAGCACGCATGGGGATCCTTCATTCCGAAAACGATTCTCTATTTCTGGCTTCCGGCGCACTTCATCACGTTTCTCCTGCCGGCGGAATACCGCGTGCTGATGGGCGCGTTCCTGAGCATGGCGCTCGGATTCTTCCTGACCATCCGATCTGTCAAAAAATCTTAATTTCATAGAGAAAAGGTGTGAATTATGGAAACGGAATTCTGGCAGCGCGACATTGAACTGATGAGCCGCGCGGATCTGGAGGCATTCCAGCTCGGATGCCTGAAAAAAACCCTGAAACTGGCGGCGCACTCCCCCTTTTATTCGAACATTCTGACCGAATCCGTCATTGATTCGATCCGGACGCTGGACGACATCCGCCGTCTTCCGCTGGTGGACAAACAGACTCTCCGGGACAATTTCCCGTACGGTTTTCTTGCAAAGCCGATGACGGAAATCGTCCGTCTTCACTCCTCCTCCGGGACAACCGGCACACCGACCGTGGTCTTCCACACCCAGCACGATCTGGACCTCTGGGCGAACATGACCGCCCGTTCAGCCTTCATGGCGGGCGCCCGGCCGGACGACGTCTTCCAGAACATCATGGGCTACGGCCTCTTCACCGGCGGACTCGGATTCCATTACGGAATGGAAAAACTCGGCGCCCTGGTCATCCCGAGCGCGGCAGGAAACTCGAAACGGCAGATCTGGTTCATGCAGACCTTCGGGACAACGGTCTGCCACATTCTTCCGAGCTACTCCATGCGTCTTCTGAGCTTCTTCCCGGAGTGCGGAATCCGCCCGAAGGACCTGAAACTGCGGATCTTCTTCATCGGCGCGGAACCCCACTCCGACGCGCTCCGCAGACAGATTGAAGAGGCATTCGGAGTCCAGGCCTTCAATTCGTACGGACTCTCCGAGATGTGCGGCCCCGGACTCGCCTTCGAATGCCGCGAACGCAACAACGGCATGCACCTCTGGGAAGACCAGTACCTGATGGAGATCATCGACCCGGCAACCGGCGAAGTGCTGCCCGACGGAGAAGAGGGCGAACTTGTCCTGACCTCCCTCCAGCGCGAGGCCATGCCGCTGATCCGCTACCGGACCCATGACCTGACGCGGATCATCCCGGAACCCTGCCCCTGCGGCCGCACACACCGCCGGATCGCACGCTTCAAGGGCCGGTCCGACGACATGCTCATCATCAACGGCGTCAACATCTTCCCGCAGCAGATCGAAAAGGCGGTCATGAGCGTTCCGGAGATCGGCGCACACTACATCATCGAAGTTTCGAAGGAAAATCTTCTCGACCGGATCCATGTGAAGGTCGAAGTCAACCCGAACAGCTTCTCCGGATCGCTGGATCAGATGGACGGCATCCGGCGGAAGGTGATCGATGCACTGAAGACGGAACTGGGCGTGAATCCCCGCGTGGACCTGGTCGCGCCGAACTCCCTGCCGGAACAGGAGGGCAAGGCGAAACGCGTGTTCGACCTCCGCGAAAAAGATTATCTGTAAGAGCGCGCGATGGATCAGATCGAATTCACTCCGCAGGAAGAAAAGGTGTTCGGGCGCAGCGGTGATTTCCGTGTGCTTCCGCGCTACCGCCGGGCCGCAGCCGCGACCGCCCTTCTCTTCATGCTGCTGTTCCTTGCTCTGGCGGCGGCGACCCGGAATGCCTGGATCGTCGCGGTCTGTGCGGTGCTGTATGCAGGAATCACCCTCGCGGAGAAACTCGCCTATGCAAACGCCCTCGCCGCGTACAAAGGCGTCATCGTGAAACTGGCGAAACGGATACAGGAACTGAACCATAAATAAGGATTGAAAATGGAAAACAGAGAATACGATTTCTCCGCCATCGAAAAGAAATGGCAGAAATACTGGGCCGACCACAAAACGTTCAAGGCAACCGAAATCCCCGGAAAAGAAAAACTCTATGTTCTGGACATGTTCCCCTATCCCAGCGGCGCCGGACTCCATGTGGGCCATCCGGAAGGCTACACCGCCACCGATATTTTCTGCCGCTTCAAACGGATGCGCGGATTCAACGTCCTCCATCCGATGGGCTGGGATGCGTTCGGACTGCCCGCGGAACAGTACGCGGTGGAAACGGGAACCCATCCGTCGATCACCACGAAGAAGAATGTTGAAACGTTCAAGCGGCAGATCCAGTCCCTCGGATTCAGCTACGACTGGGACCGCGAAATCAACACCACCGACGAAACCTACTACCGCTGGACCCAGTGGATCTTCCTCCAGCTCTATAAAAAAGGCCTCGCCTATATTGACGAAGTCCCCGTGAACTGGTGTCCCGCCCTCGGCACCGTCCTCGCCAACGAAGAGGTCATCGACGGCCGGAGCGAACGCGGAAACCATCCCGTCATCCGGAAACCCATGAAACAGTGGATGCTCAAGATCACCGACTACGCCGAACGCCTGCTCGCCGATCTCGACCAGCTCGACTGGCCGGAAGGCATCAAGGAGATGCAGCGCAACTGGATCGGAAAGTCCGAAGGCGCCGAAGTGGTGTTCCGGATCGACGGAACGGACAAGCAGGTCACGGTCTTCACGACCCGTCCCGACACCCTGTTCGGCGCGACCTATCTGGTTCTCTCTCCGGAGCATGAGCTGGTCGATGCGATCACCACGCCGGACCAGCGCGCCGCCGTCACGGAATATCAGAAGAAGGCCGCACTCAAAAGCGACCTGGAGCGGACCGACCTCAACAAGGACAAGACCGGTGCATTCACAGGTGCGTATGCGGTCAATCCGGTCAACGGGGAAAAACTGCCGGTCTGGATCTCCGACTACGTTCTCTCCTCCTACGGGACGGGCGCGATCATGGCGGTCCCTGCGCACGATACCCGCGACTTTGAATTCGCCTGCAAGTTCGGCCTCCCGATCCGCTGCATCATTGAGCCGTCCGCGGCGGACGCCGAAGCGGCGGGACTCCGTCTTGACGACATCCTCGCAGGAAAGGTCTGCTGGACCGGAGACGGCGTCAGCTTCAACTCCGCCAACGATCAGGGCCTCGTCCTCAACGGCATGCACGTCAAGGAGGCGAAGAAGGCCACGATCGACTGGCTCTCGGAACGGAAGGCCGGCAAACTCACGGTCAACTACAAACTCCGCGACTGGCTCTTCAGCCGTCAGCGCTACTGGGGCGAACCGTTCCCCGTCATCCACATGGAAGATGGCTCCATCCGCCTGGTCGACGAGAAGGATCTCCCCGTCACGCTGCCGCCGCTCGACGATTTCAAACCGGCGGGAACCGGTGAATCTCCGCTCGCCAAAGCCGGAGAGTGGCTCGATTACACCGATCCGGTCACCGGCATGAAGGGCCGGCGCGAAACCAACACCATGCCCCAGTGGGCGGGTTCCTGCTGGTACTATCTGCGCTACATCGACCCGCACAACGACAAATGCTTCGTCGATCCGGAAAAGGAAAAATACTGGATGCCGGTCGATCTCTATGTCGGCGGCGCCGAACACGCGGTTCTCCATCTGCTCTACGCCCGCTTCTGGCACAAGGTGCTGTATGACATCGGCGCGGTCTCCACACCGGAGCCGTTCCACAAGCTGATCAATCAGGGAATGATCCTCGGACTCTCCTACAAGGACTCCCGCGGCGCCCTCGTCCCGATGGACAAGGTCCTCAAGGGAGAAAACGGGCCCGTCCACAAGGAGACCGGAGAAAAGCTGACGGAATTTCCCGCAAAAATGTCGAAATCGCTGAAAAACGTGGTCAACCCGGACGACGTGATCCGGGAATACGGTGCGGATTCGATGCGTCTTTACGAAATGTTCATGGGTCCGCTTCAGGCGGTGAAACCCTGGAGCACTCAGGGTGTGGAGGGCGTCTTCCGCTTCCTGAAACGCTCCTGGCGCATGGTTGCGCAGACCGAAATCGTGGACACCCCTCTCACTCCGGCGCAGGAAAAACTCCTCCACGCCACCATCCGGAAAGTCACGGAAGACACCGAAACGCTGAACTTCAACACCGCGATCAGCCAGATGATGATCTTCCTCAACGAATTCTCCAAGCTGGATCGGATGCCGCGCGAGGCCGCCGAAACCTACGCGAAACTGCTCTGCCCCTACGCCCCGCACATCGCGGAGGAAATGTGGGAAATTCTCGGCCATGATGCGCCGCTCTCCCTTGCCCCGTGGCCCGAATTCGATGAATCCAAACTCAAAGAGGATGAAATCGAAATCATGGTCCAGATTCAGGGGAAACCGCGCGTCCGCATGATGATGCCGACCGGCGCCGATCCGGATACGATGCGCGAACTGGCCCTTGCCAATCCGCAGGTGCAGAAAGCCATCGAGGGCAAACAGCTCGTCAAAGCGATCTGTGTGCCGAAACGGATTGTGAATCTGGTGGTGAAATAAGAAACCGGGAAACCGGTTTGAACCACAGGGCGTCCGGAAAACCGGACGCCTTTTTGTTGTACGGTTCAGCGGTGCGTCCGCAGAAACTCATAAATGGTTTCGGCGAATTCCGAACCGATTCCGGAGACGCGGCCGGCGATCTCCTGCGCGGAGGCTTTCCGGATCATTGCAACAGAGCCGAATTCCTTCAGAAGAGCATTGCGGCGAACCTCTCCCAGTCCGGGGATCTCATCGAGCAGCGATTCCGAAATACGTTTGAGCCGGAGCTGGCGGTTGTAGGAAACCGCAAAACGGTGGGCCTCGTCGCGCAGGGCCTGCAGAACCTTCAGGGCGGGACGGTTCCGGTCAAGCACCAGCGGATCGCTGCGCCCCGGCAGAAAAATCTCTTCGTTCCGTTTCGCCAGGCCGACAACGGGAAACGGCGGGCAGTCAATGGAGATCAATGCGTCGAGCGCGAGATGGAGCTGCCCTTTTCCGCCGTCCACCATCAGCAGGTCGGGAAGCGGGCGCTGCTCGCGGAGAAGGCGTGAAAAATACCGTTTGACGACCTCGTTCATCATCGCAAAATCGTTCTGGCCTTCGACGGTTTTAATCCGGAAACGGCGGTAGGAGTTTTTGTCGGGGCGCCCTTCACGGAAACAGACCAGGCTCGCGACCGCGAAGGTCGTTCCGAGATTGGAAATGTCGAATCCGACGATCACGCGCGGAGGATCCTTCAGCCGCAGCGCTCTTTGCAGATCGGCCACGGCCTCCATGCCGGCGTCATTCGGCAGTTCGGCATGCTCGAAAGAGCGCGACCGGACAAGCGATTGAAGATTCGCAAGAATGTCCCGGAGAGCGGCGGCCTTCTCGAACGCTTTTTCCGCGGCGGCCTTTTTCATTTTTTCCTTGAGCTCCTCCGCGGTTTCCCGGATATCGCCGTTCAGAACGGCGACGACGCGCTCGACCCGTTCCAGATACTCCTCCTCCGTCACCGCACCGACACAGGGACGGCAGCAGTCGCGGACCGTTCCGGCGAGACAGTGTCGGAACTCCTCCTCTCCGGGCGATTCGGCCCTGCAGGAGCGCAGTCCGAACCGGCGGGTCAGATACTCGGCGAGCCGGCGCATGGCACTCCCGTGCGGAAACGGACCGAAATATTCACACGAATCCTTTTTCCGGAGACGGGTCAGGCGGATTCTCGGAAACCGTTCGTTGCGGTCGATCTTCAGCATCGGATAGCGTTTGTCGTCCCGGAGCAGGATGTTGTAATGCGGCGCATACTCCTTGATGAAGCGCGACTCCAGAATCAGCGCCTCATCCTCGGTTTTGACGGGAAAGATCTCCCAGCGGTCGATCGAATGGATCAGGGAACGCAGCTTCGGATCCGCGCGGCGGGCCTGCGACGGCTGAAAATAGTGCGACATCCGCCGGCGCAGATTCGCCGCCTTGCCGACATAAATCACCGTGCCGAACCGGTCGCGATACACATAGACCCCCGGTTTCGCGGGAATATCCCCGGGACGGAAATCGGACCGTGCCATCAATCACCGTCTTTCTTCTGCTTTTCAGCCCGGAGGCGGTCCCAGTAGCGGAGACGCCGGACAATCTCCCGCTCGAACCCGCGCTCCGGCGGATTGTAGAAGCGGAGACGGGGCATCGAATCCGGAAAATAGTTCTGCCCGGAAAACGCCTCCGGCGTATCATGGTCGTAAATATATCCTTTCCCGTAACCGACCTCCTTCATCAGACGGGTCGGCGCATTCAGGATATGGGCGGGCGGCGTCAGCGAGGCGTATTCCGCGGCGGCCTTGCGCGCTTTGCTCCACGCGGTGTCCGCGCTGTTCGACTTCGGAGCGGTTCCCAGATAGATGATCAGTTCCGCCAGAGCAATATCCCCTTCCGGCGATCCGAGCCGTTCATACGCGTCCCAGGCGGCGATTGCCATCGGCAGCGCCTGAGGATCCGCAAGACTCACATCCTCCATTGCAAAACGGGTCAGGCGGCGCAGGAGATAGAGAGGATCCTCTCCGCCCTCCACCATGCGTGCGGCCCAGTAGAGCGCGGCGTCGGTATCCGATCCGCGAAGAGATTTGTGAAGGGCGCTGATGAGATTGTAGTGCCCTTCCCGGTCCTTGTCGTAAATCGGCGCCCGGTGCTGGACGATCTTTTCAAGCGCGGCCCGGTCGAGGAGACCGTCGCGGGGGGCGAGATCGTAGATGCTTTCGATCAGATTGATCAGATAGCGGCCGTCGCCGTCCGCCAGTTCGCGCAGCATTCCGGCGGCGTCCTCGTCGACCGGAAGTTTCCGTCCGACAAGCGTCTCCGCCCGCTCAATGATCCGCCGGAGCGCATCGGCATCCAGCGGCTTCATCACAAACACTTTGCAGCGGGAAAGCAGCGCGCTGTTCAGTTCAAACGAAGGATTTTCCGTTGTTGCGCCGACCAGCGTCACGGTTCCGTTTTCCACAAAAGGGAGGAAACCGTCCTGCTGGGCGCGGTTGAAACGATGGATCTCGTCGACAAACAGCAGCGTGCGCTCTCCATAGAGCCGCCGTTTTTCGGCTTCGTCAAACGCCTTGCGCAGATCGGCGATTCCGGAAAAAACCGCAGAGAGAGCGACAAACCGCATGTCGGTTCCATTGGCCATCAGGCGGGCGATCGTTGTCTTCCCGCATCCCGGAGGCCCCCAGAGGATGAAACTGGATATCTTCTTTGTCTCCAGCATCTTGCGGATCGGTCCGCCGGGGCCGATCAGCTCCTCCTGTCCGACAATATCGTCCAGGGTCTCCGGGCGGAGCCGGTCCGCAAGCGGGCGGTCCGTCAACTGGGTGAACAATCCGTCTTCCATCGTCTCCTCATTTCCTATCTTCCGCAGGAATTCGCATCCGTTGATCTTGTCCGCGTTCCCGTTTTGCGCACAAGTGTGTTTTCCGGAAGGTATTGTATCCCGTTTCTTCCGGAAAATCAAGTTTTCCGCAGGAAAAAGTTTTCGGTTCTTCTGCACTTTATGTAAAAAATGGGAATGGAATATCCGGAACCCCTGTGCAGTCAAGTCCCAATCCGGCATAATCGGTCGCGATGCTCC
>CASFTV010000009.1 GCA_949297765.1 uncultured bacterium
CCATGATTTGACTGCCATATTCACCTCCCGCGTTACAGAATGCAAATATAGCATAATTTTCTTGGATTTCATCTTTTATTTAGGGATAAGTTCTAAGTCACATTCTGATTCAGTGAAGTCCTTCTGAAAGGAATCCGGTGAGATCGGAAAAGGATGGGATGCCTCGCGGAGACGGTCGGAAGAATGCTTCAGCATTCCGGAAAGGAGGCTTCAGGGGAAGACGGACAGGAATCCCCCTCCTCGAATTTCATTTTCACCATGATTCTGGAACGGTTGCGGATCAGGTCCGGCAGAGCCAGCAGATGCAGAATGGCCTTCGCCATCTCCTCATGGGAGAAATCCATGCAGGGGATGCTGGCATTCCGGTCATCCATTCCCCGGCGGCAGAAGGCGGCCAGCGTGAAATCCTGCGGAGAGAAAATTCCCATTCCGCGGGCGAGCAGCTTGATCTCCTTTGCCATGGAACAGTTTGTAACGATCAAAGTGGGATGCCGGCGCTCTGACCGGTACCGTTTCAGAAGAGCGATCAGGGAATCTGTCTCATGATTGACGGACCAGGAGAGCGTGTTTTGCAGTTTTTCTCCTCTGGAACGAAGGAAATCCGTCACGCCGTGATACCGTTCCCAGTAGATCCGTCCCGCCGGAGCAGCCGGATTTGTTTCAAACGGCAGGACAAAACAGAACTCCGAGGCCTTCCGGTTCAGCAGAAGTTCCGCAAGATCCCATCCGGCCTGATAGTTGTCAGGACAAACGCATGCCGTTTCACCGGCCGGCCCCATTCCATACGCGACAAGCGGCACATCGGAAGAGGAAAGCGCATCCAGATTCAGCTGGATGCGCTGCGGATAGGCCGGAACAACGATGCCGGCAGCATACGGATCGGCACACGCCTGCCGGAAGATTTCCGCATTCAACAGATTCTCCAGACGGAAATTCCACCGTTTCCAGGCGGCCTCCTGACTCAGGAAATGAAAAATATCCGTGTGATAGGCGTCCGCCTGAATGGCGGAGGGGTAATAGAAAAAGTACAGAGTCTTCAGATACGCTCCCGAAGAAGAGGGCGATGACGGGACAGACGAAACAAAAATCCCGGATTTCGGACGCGTTTCCAGAACCCCCTCCGCCACAAGTTCCCGAACCGCATGAACCACGGTCATGGGACTGCAGTTCATCTTCCGGGTCAGCATGCGGATGGACGGCAGTTTGTCTCCGGGAGTATTGAACTGATCCATGACCATTCCGCAGATCCGCTGCTTGACTTCATTGATAAATCGGTGATTATGTCTCATCCGCGTCTCCTTCTTTCAATCTGTTCTTGAAAATATAACAGATTGTTTCTTTCTTTTCAAGGATCAAGGGTTCTGCGGTCTTGCCATTTTCCGGTAAATCGGGTATAATTTCAGGGAAGTCGGATATCATTTTAACAGAACGCATGAAACAGAAAGGACACCGGATGACAAAAAAACTTTTCATAACCGATCTGGACGGGACCGCTCTCGGCGGAAGTGTCCCATACGACCGCTTTCCCGACATCTTCAGCGATTTTCTGGATGCTCTTGCCGCGGACGGCTGGGATTGGGCGATCAACAGCTCCTGGTCGCCGGAAGGACAGATGGATCTGGTCCGGCGCAGCAGGGTGTCCTCCCGTCCGCGGTTTCTGATTGCCGAATACGGACGGCAGCTGATCGAAGTCCGCGGAGACGAACTTCACCGTGTCGAACCGTACACGTCGGACAACGACGCGCGGATTGCGGCCTTCTGCCGGGATTCCCTTCTGCCGTTTCTCGCCCGCCTCTTCCGGCGGATTCCTCCGCGGCAGGTGAACTATTATGAGCATCTGGTCTCCATCCGCTTCCGGGAGGAGATCCGGGAAGAGACGATTCCGGAGCTGAAGGACGCACGGGAAAGCGGCGTCTTCCACCTGCAGATTTCGGGGAGCAGTCTAAGTCTGCGTCCGGAGTTTCTGTCAAAGGGTCTTCCGATGCCGCTCCTGAGCGGAGAGTTCGGATACCGGCCCGAAGCCGTCGTCTGCGCGGGCGACGAAGAGACGGATCTCGGAATGATGCGCCACGCCTCCGGCTGCCTCGCCCCCGCAAACGCATCGCCGGAACTCCGTGCGGCTCTCGCCGGCGGAAAGGGGTTCCTCAGCGAGCGGAAGTTCGCATGGGGAGTCATCGACGCATTCCGGCAATGGGAAAAGAGCGCTTCCGGGAAATCCAAAGACCGGAACGGAAATCCGACGGAACGGAAACCCTCCCGTCCGCGCATGTTCTCCCTGATTGAACTTCTGATCACCATTGCGATCATCGCGATTCTTGCCGGACTTCTGCTCCCCTCTCTGGCGAAGGCGCGCGAATCCGCACGCAGTCTCTCCTGCATGAACAATCTGCGCCAGATCGGTCAGTTTGTGCAGTCGTATGCAGGAGACAACGACGATTATTCCGTTTACAATGCGCAGTGGATTTCCGATACGAACACGAATCAGAACCGCTGGTTCGTCCTGCTGCAGCGGAACGGATACTTCAAAAAGATGACCGCATACTACAACGCGGGCCGGGAAAAACTTCTGACCTGCGCCTCCCTCTCCCGGAGCAGCGAGGAAAATGTTCCCTACGGACTGAACAAAACCATTCATACGTCCAGCCGGAAAATCAGCGCCTGCCGTCATCCTTCGCGGGGGATTCTGATCGGAGAAAGCTCCCTCTACTTCTCCGGGATCCACTATTCCGCCGGACAGACTCACATGGGACCGGCGACCAGTCAGTTCGCCCTGCCCGGGGAACAGCATAACGGCGGAGTCAACGCCGTCTTCGTCGGCGGCAATGCCCGTTGGGGACGATGCAGGGAAATGCGCTATTATGCGGGAAGTTCCTCCTATTACTGGGAACGGGTCTGGAATCAGCACTACGTCTGGGGACCCTGGAACGCCGAACTCCAGTAACGCAAGAACAAGGAGAATGAAACAATGAAAACGATCTTCCGATTGGTCTTTTTCTGTCTGATCTGTGCAGCGGCGGACGCGGCCGTTTCGATCCGTCAGCCGGAGAAAACGGCGTGGACAATGGATCTGACTGATTCGTGCATCCGCGACGGCCGGATCCGCATGGCAGACCACCTCTCCCGCGAACGCCGGACGGTTTGCGACGATGCCGGCACACTGTTCCGCTGGTCTCTTTCCGTCGATGCGCCGAAGCGGAACGCTCCCCACGGCCTTCTGCTGGAGTTTGACAACGGCGACGTCGTGGAATCGTTGAAAATCAACGGACAGCCTGCCGTACTGTTCCCCGTGAAAAAACCGTTCTGGCCCGGCGCGGAGCGGGCGGCTCTTCTGCCGGATGCGGAACAGTACCAGATTGAATTCCGGGTCCGGAATCTGATCTCTCTTTATCCGAATGCGTTCGGGCGGCTTTCCCTGCGCCCGGCAACCATCAACGATGTTTTTGTTCTGGAACGGGATCCCCGGGAACAGGGAAAAATCACGCTCAGGAACCGCGGCTGGAAAACGGAACGAACCATTCTCCACGCCGCCAGCACCGACTTTTTCGGAGTTCCTCTATCCGAAGAGCGTTTCTCGCTGGAACTGAAGCCGGGAGAACGGAAAGCGGTCCGCATCCGGATCGTTCCGCACCGCTGGGTGACCGAATATCGTCTGGAACAGGGAGATCAGCGTTCCTGGTCCTGGCGGGACTATCCGCGTCCGGACCAGTGGTTTCCGGAGCGGGCGGAAGCCGTTCCGATTCTCTCCGGCTGGGAAAAACAGCCGGGCGGAAGTTCCGCCGAACGGGGACCCCTTCCCGGAAACGGATGGGAAACGGCGGGAAAATTCCCGCTGATGCTGGATCCGAAACAGGAGAAGAGCCATTTTTTCTGGCTTCGGACCCGGGTAACGGTTCCGAAGGAATGGACGGGAAAGGAACTGTATCTTGCATTTCCGATGGTCCACTTCAAGGCGGATCTCTTTCTGAACGGGACGGAACGGGGAAGCGTGTTTCTGTGGAATACGCCCTCGAGGATCCGGATCTCGGACTGGGTGCGGGCCGGAGAGAGCTTTGAACTGGCGCTCTGCATCACGGACTACACGGCGGCGCTCCTGAAAGGGACGAAAATGCCGGAAGCGGGGATTTACGGAGCGCCGTCCCGCAGTCTGACAGCGGCGGTGGGACACTTTCCCGCCGGCGGGATTCCGGGATTGAAATCGCCGCCGGAACTTCTGGCGCTTTCCCCGGTCCGGACCGACCATGTTGCGATCCGGAGCACGGTCACGGGCGGACCGCGGCTGGACGTGGATTTCGAACTGCGCAACGAAACACCGGGCGGACAGGATGTCCGCATGGAATGGGAGGTTCTCCGGCAGGGACGGCGCATATTTCAAATTCCGCCGGAAACCCTCCGTCTGAACGCGGGAGAAACACGCCGCATCCGACGGAGCAGAACCTGGACGGATCCGGAGTTCTGGACGCCGGAAACCCCCGTTCTGTATGAACTGCGGACCACGCTGCGGGATCCCGCAGGAAAGATTCTGGATCTCCGCCGGGAGAGGTTCGGATTCCGGGAACTCGGAATCCGCGGAAACCATTTTACGCTGAACGGGGACCCGGTCCGTTTCTACGGATTCAGCCAGACGACCCCCAAGACCATGACATGGCCGTTTGTCCCTCAGCCGCTGACCATGTTCCGCTATCATTTTCATGATGACGGATATTATATGGGAGGCATCGGCCATGTCCGGATCGGCGACGAACTCGGGATCTTCAGCAAGGCGGAAAATCTCTCCCACAATGCGCATCACGGGGAGCGGTTTGCATATCAGGATCCGGTCACATGGGAACGGCTTTACGGAGAGATGTCGCATGTGATCCGGGCCGTCTGCAACGCGCCCTCCATCGCATTCTGGGATATCGGAAACGAGAATAAATTCTCCGCGCCGGGTGAATCGGAAAAGATGGGAGAACTCTTTCGCCGGATTTCGGAACTGGACCCCACGCGCCATGTCACAATCAGCGGAGGGCATCCGCTTCCGAAAGGAGACTCCGTCCGGCTTCTGGATACACATGGATGGTGCGACATCTCTGCGGAAACATGGTTCTTCCTGCATCCGGAAAAGCGTCCGGAAAACCGAAAGAATTCCGGACGGTATAATTTCATTCCATCCGGCGAGGACCCCGCCCGCTGGGACGAGGGGCGCAGTTTCTCCTCCACCTTCGACACCCATTCCTATAAGAGCAATCTTCTGCACTTCCGCAACCTTCCGGTCTTTTTCAGCGAGAGCATGTATCTTCACGCGCACTATCTTCCGGGACTGCATGGGGAATCGATCTATACGCCGGGCGTCAGCAGAAGTTATCAGCTGAATCCGAATCTTTCGGGACGCCGCTGGATGCTGCGGATGACGAGGAGAGCCGATGTCGCCGCAACCCTCGGCCATGTCGCCCGCTTCCATGGACGGGAATGTGCGCCGCTGGCGGCGTTTTCATCCGACTTCCGCCTCCGCTTCCGCTCCGGGGAGCGTCTGATCCTGCCCTTTGATCTCTACAATCAGACCTCCCGCGCCGATCGGGTCCGGATCCGTCTGACGCTGAGAGAAAACGGAAAGACCGCCGCCGTCCGGGAACGGCAGCTTCCGCTCGGACCGTATGCGAAACAGACTCTTGCATTCGATTTCGGCGAACTGCGTGCGGAAACGGAGGACCGCCGGTTTGATCTGCTTGTTTCCGTCGAAGGCAGATCCGGCGCCGCATTCGAGGATTGGGAGGAGATCTCCCTCTACAAACCGGAACGCTTCGACGGGAAAACCACACCTGTTCCCGATGTTCTGGACCCGTCCGGCATTCTTTCCCGCTGGATGACGGAAAAGGGAATCCGCCATCATCGTCTGGCCTCCAGCGGCGACTGGAAGGGCGGAGAAGGCGCCTGGCTTGTGGTCGGACCGGACGCGCTCCGCGACGGGGCGGAAATCCGGCAGCTTGCGAAAACGCTGCGCAAAGGAGGCGCAATTCTGGTTCTGGAGCATGATGAACTGCCGGATCTGACCGCCGGCGCACTGACGAATCTGAAATACGGTTCTGTCGGAGTCTATCCCCGTTTTCTTCCCGAATCGCCTCTGTACGGGATCATGATGCCCGCCGATCTCCGTTTCTGGAATACGAAGGATCGTGATTTCCTGACGGTCAGACGCATGATCAAACTGCCCTCCAAAGGGAATTTCCGCATTCTCGCCGAAGGAGCGTATGAGGACGGGATCAAGTCCATGAGCACGGCTCTGCTGGATTACGGCGTGGGAAAAGGAGTTGTCCGGTACAGTCAGTTCAATCTGGCGCGGAGCCTCGGAAGCGAACCTGCGGCGGACCGTCTTCTTGCCGCGCTTCTGACCCGTCCGCCGCTTCCTTTCGGAGCGCCCGGCAGAGCTGTTCTGGCGGGGACCGAAGGACGGAGAATCCTTTCCGGACGATCCGGAGTTGCGGAATTTGCGTCCTCCTTCCAGAATCTGCGGCTTTCAACTCTCCGCTCTCTGGTCTGTGACAGGGAGAGTTTCTCCGCCCTGCCCGCTTCCGATCTCACCCGTCTGCGCCAATGGCTCGCCGATGGAGGGGAACTTCTCCTTCTGAATGCGGACAGTTCCTGTTCCGCGGCCATGGAGACCCTCTGCGGCACGGCGGTCCGCTTCCCGCCGTTTGCGCTGGACCGGGCGCGCCTGATCCGGCAGGAGAAATCCACCCGGGGCATTTCCAGCGGAGACTTCTTCTGGAATGCCGGGAAGAGCGGAACCAACCGGGCGATCCGGTGGATCCGGGAAGAAAAAGGCGGGAAGGCGTCGGCATCCGATCCGGGCCATGTTGTTGTGGAATGTTCCGCGGCGCAGCCGCTGACCCGCCCGGCGTATCTGTCGGAGATTCGGATCGGGAAAGGAAGGATCACGGTATCCACGCTGCGTTTGTTTGAGTCGCCGACTCCGGAAGCGGAGCGTCTTCTCTCCAGTCTTCTGAGCAATGCCGGAGTTCTTCTGGATCCCGGCCGGGCTTCCGCCGGTTCCGATCCGGACCGGGAGGCCAGGACCGGATGGACCTACTCGCCGGTTCCGCTTGCAAAATTCTGCAACCGTGGATTCCGGGACGACCCGGATGCGCCGGTTCGCGGCTGGTCCGCACAAGGACCGGATGATGATCTTTCCGCCCTTCCCGTCGGGAGACAGGTGATGCGCGGAGTGACCTTTGAGATTGTTGATCCGAAGAGAAACGGCGGAAAAAGTCTGATTGCGCTTTCCGGGACCAAGGAAATCGGCGTGCTTCCGGAACGAGTCAAGGACATTCCGGTCGGACGGCGGCATGAGCGTCTGGTCTTTCTTTACGGATCCGCCTGGGGCGCGCCGCAGTTCACGATCCGGATCAACTACATCGACCGGAAGAGCTGGATTCCCGGCGCCCCCGATCCGTTTGTGGAACTGACCATGCGGCCGAAATTGGAAATCGACGACTGGTACATGGCGGACACCTATCTGGAGGGCGGCGGTTCCATGCCCCGGGCCAAACTGGCATGGGCGGGATACACCGCAGCATCCAGGCGCCGCGACCGCCATGTCGGACTTTTCCTCTATGAATGGGACAATCCGTATCCGGAAAAGATCATCGACTCGATCGACATTCTTTCGCCGGGACGGAAAGGCTCCGGCCAGCTCTTCCTGATCGCACTCTCCGGCGCGGACCGGAAAAAGCAGATTCCGCTGAAACAGCTGCTTCCGGACGATTCCGCCCGGAATCTCCTGAAACGGATGGAATATTCAAATTACGGACTTCTTCTGGACAAAAACGGTTCAATTCCCCTGCTCTACCGGCTCCGGGATTCCCGGCCGCTCTTTACCGGCCGGCGCTGGATTGTTCAGGGACGCTCTTCCCGGGACGGGAAAATCCGCCATACGCATCTGGAGGGTGCTCCCCGCACATTCCGCATTGAACAGGAATCCGAGAGGGCGGTCACGCTCCGTGCGCAGACCGATTATCTGGAGGTAAAAGAATCGCTGACTCTGGAGGAGACAACGCTTCTTCTGGAATACCGGTTCCGGATCCGGAAGAATCCGCCGGAAGGAATGGATGCCTCCCTGATCCTTTCCTTCTATCCGATCGGCGGCGAATTCGGGAATCTGGTGAATACGAATCCTCTGATCATTGACTGGAAGGAGTTCTCCGGATCGCTTGCCTTTCCTCCGGAATACCGCTGGCACAGGGGATACTACGGATCGAAAAAAGCGGTCGCCTTCACGCCGTTTCCGAACGGGAGATTCCGGGCGGGAAACGAAGCGAAACTGACACTGCGTCTGAATCTCCCGTGAAATATCGGAGAAAGGAAAAACGATGAACGCTGTTTCTCATGCCAACATCATGCGCGGAGCCGTTTCGGCGCTTCCGGAAACAATCCGTGCGACGATCTCCGTTCCGGAAGAGCTGATCGAACGGGCGGGGAACTATCCCGACCTCTTCGACGATCCGACCGTTCCGGCGGAAAAGAAAAATGTCATGGACCCCGAATGGGAAAAATATATTGTTTATCCGGAAGGGCTTCCGGCGAAATTCCTTCATTTTGTCCCGGCGCCTCCCGCCGACCAGTTTTCCCGGATTCCGGTTTACTCCTATCTGCTGACGCGGATGATTGAATCCCGCCGGGAAGGCCGGATGGCGGATTTCATCAAGTTCTCCGGATGCCTCAGTCACGCGATGGGGGACTGCACCCAGCCCGCGCACATCGGGCCGGATTCCAACGGACGGATTCTCCGTGAACTGCTTCCCGTCCCGGCAAATCCCCGTCTGAGGGATTTCCACTATCACACCAGCGTCGAGGCGGTTTCCGGGAAGTGCGGAACACTGGCCGCGCCGCAGCTTCTCGGACAATCCGCGGAGGAGGCCGCATGGAAACTTTCCTGTCTGGCACAAAACGCGGTCTCCTACTGCCGCCGCTTTCTGATTCCGACCATCGAGGCGCTCTTCGCCGACGACATCAAAAAAGCGGAATCCATTGCGGAAGAACCGGTTACGATTGCAGCACAGCTGACCGCGGACGCCATCTTCACCGCCGTTCTCCTGGCGGAGGGGAATACAGCCCCCCTGCCCGATGCGGATCTGCGGAAGATTCCGCCGGTCCGGGAGTTTCACGATCTCGTCTACGGAGACGCGGTCCTCGACGGGAATAAAAAAGTTCCGCCGAACAATGTTCCCGTCACGCCGGGCAGACTCATGGTAAACGGCGTTCCGACTCCGTTTCCCGGACTCGGCATGCTTCCGCACAGCGGGATGAACGGGGAGCGCGCCTGCTTCTCCACCTGGCGGCTGCCGGAAAACGTGTTCCGTGTTTTTTCGGCGAAAGTCGGACTCCATGCGGAAATCGGGACCGGTGCCGTGGAGTTTCTCGTCCTTCTTGACGAAAAGGCGGTCTGGTCCAGCGGGCGGATGACCCGGGAGTCCAATGCCCGGGAATGCCGGATTCCTCTCGGATCGGCGCATACACTCACTCTGAAAGTTCTGGATGCGAACAACGGCCGCTCCTTCTGGGACAATCACGCCTACTGGGCGGAACCGCTTCTTCGACGAAAGGACTCAGAATGAAACACCTGCTTCTTTTCTTCTTTTTCCTGCTCCTCTCCTGCACCGGCTTCCCGGGGGAAACTCTTCAGATCTGCAAATTCAAGGATGACAAAAAGGCCGCGCTCTCCCTGACATTTGACGACGGGACGCGGGACCACCTGCACTATGCGCTCCCCCTCCTGGAACGATACGGGTTCAAAGGGACCTTCTACATTATCATCCGGCGAGTTCCGGAGCGGGTGAAAGATCCTTCCGCCCGGACCGGACATCTCACATGGGATGAGCTGCGCCGGTTTCTCAAAGCCGGACACGAAATCGGCAACCACTCGCTCACCCACCGCCGTCAGCTGACCAGAGAAACGAACATGGAGGACGTCCGGCGCGAGATCAACGCACCGATTCCCATTTTCCGGGAAAAACTCGGGATCGACGTGGAAACCTTCTGCTATCCCGGCGCTTCCAGCACACGGGAAATCGAAGCGCTTGTCCTTGAGCATCATCTCGGGGCCTCCCGCTGGCGGTTTCCTTGCGGAGGAAGCTCCTTCACACTGGAAAAATGGTCCGCTTTTCTGGACCGCACCATTGCAAAGGGAAACGATGAGGCGGCGATGATTCACAGCATTGTCCCGGAGGCAAAAGGATGGATGCCGTTTGCCAGCCTGGATCAGTTCGATTCCTTTCTCCGGGAAGTGAAGCGGCGTGAGGCGGATCTCTGGGTCGACACATATTCCGCGGTCATCCGCTACAAACGTCTGCGGGAAAACTCCGTTCTGACCATCCTCTCCGAAAACGCCGATACCATGCAGTGCGAACTGCGAAGCAATGTTCCCGCCCGACTCATCCGTCCCCTGACCGTGAAATACAGCGGAAGTGGCCTGCTCCGCGTGGAACAGAATGGACGCCCGGTCCCCTTCCGAAAATCCGGCGACGGCGTTCTGTTTGAGATTCGCCCGGGAGCCTTTCTCCTGAAAAAGCAGTCGGTTCCGGATACGAAATGACCGCGCGGCACTCTCCGGAACGCATTCCTGTCATCCGCCGGCGGGATGGTCCGTCCCGTTCTCCGCGTTCGGAGGAGCGGTGGTGCTTCGCTGGAAGAAATTGTAGTCCACCACCACATCTCCTGTTACCGGCTCCTTGTGAAGAAGGCGGTTGAACAGAACAACGGCATGCTGGGCAAGAAACCGGTAATTCTGCATGATTCCGGTCACCGGCGGATCGCAGTAACGCGAAAAATCCGGATGAAGCCAGCCCGCCAGAGAAATATCCTCCGGCACCCGCAGTCCGAATTGCTTCAGATAATACAACGCCTGATATTCATCGCCCTCCGCCGTGGTGATGATCGCCGTGACATTCCGATCCAGCAGGCGGCGGAGAGCAATATCCTTTTCCTGGTTCCACTGCATTTCGGAAAGCAGATTGTCCGGCAGCCCGAACTTCCGCATCACCGTCTGAAAAGCGGCAACACGGTTCTTTCGGTTGAAATTTTCCGCATTCAAATATTTCTTCCAGTAAAGCAGACCGATTCGTTTGTGACCGAGCTCAACAAGATGGCGGACCAGGAGATTCATTCCCTGTTCATCATTGGAGACCACGGAATAGATCCCCTCAAAATGCCAGGGTTTCGTATTGATGCAGACCAGCGGTATCGGATGCTTCTCCCCCCACAGGCGTTCCAGTCCGCTGCTGCCGACCACCGAAAGCGCTCCGCAGAAATTCTGTTCCTCAAGCAGATCCAGCGAATCCTGCGGAATCACCTCCATCCGAAACTGTTCCATGCTCAGAAGAGGTCCTATTTCTTTCAGCATGCCATAAAAATAATTCCCCGCGTTCAGCGACGGAAGAATGATGGCGACCGTCCGCCGCGCTTCCAGATATCCGAGTTTCCGGGCCGCGGCAAGAACCGCATTCCGCGTTCTGGACGAAACCCACCGCCCGCTGTTCATCACGCGGGAAACCGTGGCAGGGGAATAGCCCGATTCATGTGCGACATCCTCGAGTGTTCTGCGTTTCATCTCCATCTCCTTGTTTTGAAAAAAATAAACTTCTTTTCCTGAAAATCAAATCAATTTTTTCATAATCAATCATTTTTTCCAGCAATTTCAACAGAAAATCCACTTCCTTTTTCGGGAAAATGTTGTATAATTTCCTCCGAAGAGATCCCGGAAAAAAACATCAGAATCAGGAAGGGGAAAAATGAAAATCATGCGAAGGAAAATATTTACCATCATTGAACTTCTTGTTGTTGTTTCCATTCTTGCAATTCTTGTTGCTCTGCTTCTTCCTGCGCTGAATTCTGCGCGGGAAAAAGCGAAGGAGATCACCTGCACCAGCAATCTGAAACAGATCGGGACAGCCTCCTTTTCCTATTCCGACGACAACGACGGAAGACTGCCGCAGGCGGCGGACGATGCCTCCGCCATCCTTGCCAAACATCTGGCGAACTACATGGGAACAGCGGAATATACGCTGGAGCAGAAAGGGGTCTGGTTCTGTCCCAGCTACGAGAAACTTCCGTCCGACAACGGCACAACGCAGTATTACGGCTCCTACAATCCCATCAATGTCCACAACTACGCTCTCGGCGCCGGATGGTATGGCAGCGGAGACACCGCCATGATGCAGCTCGGCACGGCCAAACTCTCCATGCTGGAACCCTCCATTTTTCTTCTGAGCAACAAAAAACCGGAATACTTCTGGAGTGCGATGGGCAATGTCGGTCCGCGCGCTCCGCTGACGAAGGAGCAGCTGGTTCCGGAAACGGGAGAGGCTATGCAGGAATCCATGACAACGCTGTTTGTCCATCAGGGATATGCGCCGTTTTTCAAAGTTTCCGGCGCGGTCATCAGCCGCAGAATCGGAACGCTGAAGAAGACCTACCGCAATCCCGGAGAAAAATACGGTCCCGGATGGATCGCCATCTTCGAGCCTTAATCTCTTCATTCACAGAAAGGAAACAGGATGAAATTCCCGACCATTTTCCTGCTGATTGCCGGAATGACGGCTTCCGCTGCGGAAAATCTGATTTTCAACGGTTCGTTCGAACTGGGAACAGATGGATTCGCCATGCAAAAAAATCTGAATTCTTCCCGGAATCCGAAGCTGGAATTCTTTCCCTTGCAGGTTGATTCTCTTCAGCCGGGGGATGGAAAATATTCTCTCCGGCTGGAAAATCCGCATGGAGAACATTTTGAACTGCGGAGCCGGGAATTCCCCATGAAACCGGAAACGGAGTATGTTCTCCGCGGAATGATTCGTTCGGACCGCCCGGAAACGCATTTCCGTCTGCTGGTTCTCGGAATCAATCCGAAGCGGAAATGGCTCTTTCACACCTTTTCGCTCAAGGCGGGAAAGGAATGGAAGAGCGTGGAATTCAAATTTAAAACAACGAAAGATGCAGCCTCTTATTCCCATCTTTTCCTGGCGCCGGAAGAAGGAAAAACCCCTTCTCCAGCAACGCTCTGGCTGGATCGTCTGGAACTGCTGGAAGTCCCGCAGAACACGGCTCCGGCTCTTCCGGAAATCGCGGTCTGCACACCGGTCCGTCTCTATGAGCTTCCGGAAGCAGAGGAGGCAGAGTTCAGCGTCAAGACCTGGAATCCCGGAAAGGAGGAAATCCGGGGGAAAATCCGTCTTGCGGTCCGGGAGGATGTCTCCGGGAAAACAGTATTTTCCCGGGAGCTGGACTGGAACCTCCGTCCCGGGGAACGGAAGGATTACCCTCTCCGGATGCCGCTCGGAGCCTATGGAGCCTATCGTCTGGATGCGGAGGCCACCTGTCCGGTGAAGAGTCTGCCCGGATTCTTCGCCGTGATCGGGAAATATCACCCGAAAAAGCTGGATGTGGAGAACACCTTCTATGTCGGACTCTGCGGAGGATTCCTCCTTCAGGAGAACGGATGGAAAGTGTACAACGACTCGTTCGAACGGCTTCCGGAACTTCTTGCGAAAATGGGCTGCCGCGTTCTGCGCGGACTCCGGTCTCCATCTGACGCATGGGGAATTCTGGAAAAGGAGAGAGGAAAATTTAATTTCCGCGATCTGGACATTCTGTACCGGACTCTGGAAAAATATCAGTTTCACTATCTCTGCGTTCTGGGGCAGTCCGTTTTTCTGAAGCATCCGAAGCGGAAGGATATCGGCTGTCCGGAGTGGCTGATTCCGCTGTTCGGGAAACCCGCCCGTCTTCCCTCCTACACCTGGCCGGCGGTCCGGAGCTGGACGGTTCTTCCGCCGAAGGATCTCTGGCGCAATTACCTGCGGAATCTGCTGGAGCACGGGAAAGGCAGATCCATCTCCTATGAACTGCTGAATGAACCGAACGGCTATATGGCCCCCGAAGATTATGTGGAGTATGCACGGATCGCCACGGAGGAGATCCGTCGCGCCGACCCCTCCAGCCGCATCGTCGGAATCTGCGCGACCAGCGATTTCAATGCGGATGCAAGTCTCTTTATCGCCGAATGCATGAAGCTCGGGATGGGGAACCGGATTGATGCGGCGTCCTTCCATCCCTACAACGGGCGGACGCTCGGAAGCCGGAATCCCGCAGATACTTACATTCAGAAATTCCGTTCGCTGGTAACCGACGGAGGAAAGAAGCAAATGCCGGTCTGGAACACCGAACTGTTTTTCCTCTTCGACGTGCCCCCGAAAACGGGTGCGTTCGAACAGGAACTCTGCGGGCCGGCGGACATCGTCACCCGTTTTCTTGTCGACATCGGCGAAGGGGTTTCGCAGTCCCAGCTTCTGGTGGACTGGCAGCTGTGGAAGCATATTCTGCTTCCGAATTTCCTTTGTGCGCAGACGAAATGGGTGGAATTGATTCCGTCGGCCAACTATGTGGCGCACAATGCCGTCGCCCGGCTGTTCGAGGGAGCAAAACCGGTCCGGAAATTCCGGAAGGAGAAGAACGGGATCTGCTACGTTTACCGCAAGGAGGGCCGTCTCATTGCCGCGGTCTGGAATTACAGCGGAAAGAAGGGACTCCATGCGGATCTTTCCTCCTTCCGGGTCATGGATCTGTTCGGGAATGAATGCAAGCCCGGCGAATATGAACTGGGAAAATCTCCGTTCTATCTGACGCAGGGGAATCTTTCCGATGACGATTTTCTCGCAAAACTGGAGACCTTTCCGGTTCGGATGCAGCAGCCGTTCAGCGTATCGGCGGATGTCCGCAAAATCGGAAACAGCCTCTTCGCAACCATCTGGAACGATTCTTCAAAAACGGAATGCGCCTCCTTCTGTTTCCGGAATGCGGAGTTCATAACACCGTCTCCGGTGCGCGCAGAAGTTTCCCCCCGCGGAAGCGCCTCCCTTGAATTTCCGCTTCAGCGCCGGACCGTTCCGTCCGGCACCCCTTCCGAAGTTCTGCTTCTTTATGAGAACCGGGAATTCCGCATTCCGGTGAATGTGGAGGAGAGTCCGTATATTTCTTCGACCTTCCGTCTTGCGAACGCGGAAGGGAGCATCCGCCGGGAAGCGGAGCGGATCGTCCTGAAGATGAAGGTTTTCGATCCGAGTGATGCGGGTCCATCGGGAAAACGCAAACCGTGGGAAACCGACAGTGTCGAACTCTTTTTCGACCTTGCGCCGCTGCAGCTTTCCCGGATTGATGCAACGGCCTATACCCCGTCCACCTTCCGTCTGTTCGTCCTGCCGCGGGATTCCCGGAAGCTGCTTGCCTCCGGCGGGATCCGGGCGGAGGCGTGCAGACTCGACTTCCGAACGGAATCCGACGGCTACTCGTTCACACTTGAAATTCCCGGGAAAGCGGACGGGCCTCTCGGATTCGACCTCAAGGTCAACGACCGGAACGGAACTTCGCTGCGGACGACCCGGCTCGGCAGCGGCAGGGAAATCCATGTGAACCGCTGTCAGTTCGGAATCCTCCGCGACGGAAAAGAGATTCCGGAAAACAGTGACGGAAACCGTCTTGACAACGGAAATTTTGAAACCTCCGCACCGCTTGATTTCAAGACGGATCCTGCCTCCGGAGCCGAACGTCTTTCCCTCGTTCCTTCCACGAATCCCTTCTGCGGGGAAAAGAGCCTTCTCCTGCGGCACCTCCCGGGCGAGAACCTGAGTCTTCTGAGCGGCAACTACCCGATCCGTCCCGGAGAAACGGTTGAACTCCGCTTCTGGTGCCGCGCCGGGCAGGAGACCGATTTCCGGGTCATTTTCGATTTCTGGAAAAACGGTCAGACGCCTCATCTCTGGACGCATCAGCTCTTCCGCGCACGTCCGGAATGGCAGGAACAGGTCTTCCGCTATACGATTCCCTACGATCTCGAAAAATATCCCGCGCTGAAAAATGGAACGATGAAAATCCGTTTCCAGTTCACGGACCGCACCCGTCCCGCCGCTCTGTATCTGGACAACATTGAATTCCGGACAGGAACGAGTCTCCGGCCGGGTTCCGCCCGCAGCGAAACAGCAGCTCAGAAATCCCTCTGAAAAGGACTGCATTTTCCGCGGAATCCGTATTTGCGGGAAATGCAGCCGCCCCTTCCATCGCCCTGTCCCGTACACAGCAAGCGGGGAAACCTCCCCCCTCCTGATTCCGTCGTCCTCCCCGGAACAGCCTCTCTGATCCGCAGATCCGAAAAGAGAAAAAGCGGAACACGATCCAACGGCTTGCAGATCCCGAACATACTTGAAAAGATATGTTTTTCTCCATTTTGGACATTCCCAAACATCCGGATCCATTGTATAATTAATCATGCGCCGAAGAAGAGGAAGGCAGCAGCGGCGCAGAGTAATTCAATCCAAAACGGTCACTGGAATAGAAAGGGATAGGGAATGGAAAGGAAGAAATCCGTCTGCGGAAAACATCGGGATATGAAAGGCGTCTGCCGGTCTTGCTTCTCTCTGATCGAGCTTCTGATTACGATTGCGATCATCGCAATTCTTGCGGCGCTTCTGCTTCCGGCCCTGAATGCAGCCCGGGAACGGGGGCGGGCCATCCACTGCGTCGGGAATCTCCGACAGATCGGGCAGTTTCTGCTCTCCTACACGGATGACAACAACAGCTGGGGGCCGCAGGCGGTGGACAGCGACTTTCTTCTGAACAGCAGCACCATCACCCAGGCATGGCAGGACCGGCTGATGATCTATTACATGCCGAATATTCCCGTGTCCAATCTTCATCATGTGATCACGGCGGAGGGGAAGAGAAAGATCCGTCCGATTTTTGCCTGTCCGTCGCACAGCAACACGGAGTTTCCGCAGAATGATGTGGGTTCTCTCTGGAGACACTACGGAATCAATCAGCACATGGGAGGAGGAGTTGACAAGAATTCCGTTCCGGCATACAGCGGACGGCGTCTTTCCGTTCTGCGCCGTCCCTCTGCGCGGGCCTGGACGGCAGACCTCGGGCCGAACACTCTCACCCATGCCGATGCCGGAGGACCGAGCTTCATCACCGGTGGCGCACACCGGGACATACAGGGATATTATATTGCCTACCGCCATCTCTCCCTTGCTAATTTTCTTTTCGCCGACGGCCATGTCGCAAGCCGCAATTATTTCCAGACACCACCGAATTACGGGGACTATTTTTTCTCATCCAACAGGGAAAATTAATTTTCAAATCATCCAATCTTATTGAAAAGGAACATGTTATGAGAAAATTTCTCGGGCTTCTCCTGTTCTGTTCCGCACTGTTTCTCTCCGGCGGGGAGTCAAATGCGATACGGAACGCCGATTTCAAACTGGGACATGCCGGATTCGGTCTCTGGCGTCTGCTCCGTCCGGAGGTCAATCCGGATCTGGAATACATCCCGCTTTCCGTTGAAAATAAGAAACTTGTGCTGGACAACTCCCGCGGAGAATATTTTCAGATCCGCAGTGCGGAGTTTTCCCTTCCGGAGAATCGGAAGATCACGTTTTCCACCTCGTTTCAAGCGCCGGAAGGGGTTCTTGATTTCACGGTCCTGCATATTACCGGAGAAGGAAAATGGATCACGCACCACCGGACGGTTCCGACAACCGGAAAACAGCAGAAATTCGAATTTTCCTTCCAGACCGGACAACATGGAGGAGCCTACATGCTGGTGGTTTATTCCTCGGCAGAGGAAACTCCGAAAGGAATTTTCCGCTTTGATTACTTCCGGATCGCCGGAGGAGAAAACGCTCCGGAAATCATTGCGGGATGCTTCGTCGAAAAAACACTCTATCTTCTTGAGGAAGAAAAAGTTGCGAAACTCCGTTTCATGCTTTCCTCCTCCGCTCCGGAGAAGCGTTCGGGAAAACTGGAACTCACGGTCCGGGATCCGCGGCGCGGAGCACTTCTGTTTCAGAAGGAGGAGGATGTCGATCTGGGTTCCGCACCCATGGTACGGGAGATTGCGGTTCCGCTGACCCGCAGCGGAATGTTTGTCACGTCGGCCCGGTGGAACGGGAAGGAGATTCCCGTGCTGAACGGCGTATTTTCCGTAATCCGGAAATATTCGGGAAAACCGTTCATTGATCCGGCAAGGGAGTTCGCGGTCGGAGTCAACGGAGGTCTCGGATACATCGAACAGCGGGGAAAATCCCGGGGAGGCTTTGAAGCGAACGGAATCTCTCCTCTGAAGAAGTATGAACTGCTCCAGAAGATGGGATGCCGCCTGATCCGGGACTGGGACAGCGGAATTCAGGCAACCGACTGGCGATGCATGGAACCGGAAAACGGCAAATTCGATTTCAAAAATTTTGATTTCTCCGTCGACACCGCCCGCCGCTACGGAATGCAGATTCTTCCGGTGTTCGGACGGATGTATGAAAACTGGCAGCCTTCACAACGGGAGTTCCGGCCCGAATGGCTGCGGGAAAAACTGATCCGGATTGAAAAAAATCCGCCGGGAACCCATCCGAAATTTATTGTCCGAGTCCCTCCGATGCCGCTGTGGGAACGCTATATCGCCGCGTTTGCAAAGCACGCAGGGAAAAGGATTTCCATCTATGAGATCATGAACGAACCCGACTTGAACATGAGTCCGGAACTCTATCTGCGCTACATGATTCCGGCTGCCGCGGTTTTGAAAAAACATGCGCCGCATGCCACCGTGATCGGAATCTGCGCAACCGGCGACAAAGGAAATCAGGTGCTCGGATATTTGCAGGAATGCGTCCGACTCGGCGCGGCAAAACATCTGGACGGCATCAGTTTTCATCCCTACAACGCCCGCACGCTGAATTCTCTGATGCCGGCGGACCGTCAGATCGGAATCATACGCAACATGGTGGGAACCAAGCCGTTGTACAACTCGGAACTGTACTATCTCTTCGATGTGGACCATCCTTCCAATTCCGCCGGCCAGATTCTGCCGCAGGCGCGGCACGCGGCATGGCGTTTTCTCACCGATCTCGGCGAAGGGCTGACACAGAGCTGCGCAATCCATATGCGCTCCCTCTGGAACCAGCCTCTCCATCCGACCTGCGCAGCATACTATCAGACAGACAGTATTCCCAACGACGTATTTGTCGCATATAATACTCTGGCCCGTCTGTTTGAAGGGGCGAAGGCCGTAAAGAAAATCCGTCTTCCGCACCATACGATCTGCTACGTCTACCGGAAAAACGGAAAACCGATCGCCGCGCTCTGGAATTCCGCAGAGAAAAAAGGACTCTTCGCAGATCTCTCCCCGTTTCAGGTGACCGACCTTTTCGGAAATCCGGAAAAAGCCGGGAAGACTCCGCTCTCCGGGGATCCGTTTTATCTCACACCGAACGGCCAGTCCGAAGCGGAATTTCTTTCCGCGCTGGAGAATCTCACCCTCACACTCCGGCAGCCGGTCAGCGGAGCACCTCTTGCACGGTGTCTCGGCAACAGCTTCTTTGTGATGCTTCACAACGAATCCGATCAGGAGCAATCCGGCGTCATCGGGATCACCGGAGGCGGATGGACCGCTGTGCATCCGGTCCGCTTCCGTCTTGCCGCACGGGAATCCCGGAGTTTTGAAATCCCGGTCCGGACCGTCAAGCCCAAAGGGACGGGAACAGAACTGATCCTCCACTGGAACGGAACGACCTTCCGGACTCCGATAAAAGTCGTTCAAAACAAACAACTTGAAAAGACATTTCAAATGGAGAATGCGGAAGGAAAACTCGAATTCGGAAACAACGGCATCACGCTGGAAATGCGGGTGAAAGATTCCACGGATGCCGGAGCAACCGGGACACGTCCGCTGTGGAAGACCGACTGTGTGGAACTCTTTTTCGATACGGCGCCGCTGGATCTTCCGCTGATCCGTCCGCAGGCCTATACGAAGAATACCTTCCGGCTTTTCATCACGCCCCGGGACTCGGTGAAACTGCACTCCGGCGGACCGGTCCGGGCAGAGGACTGCCGACTGGAACTCCAGCAGGATTCGACCGGCTATTCGTTCAAGCTGACCATTCCGGTGAAAACCGCTTCCCGGCTCGGATTCGATGTCAAAATCGACGACGCGGGAACCGCATTCCGGGAAACCACACTCGGCGGCGGACGGGATCTGTTCCGCAACCGCACCCTGTTCTGCATTGCCGGAAAGGAAAATGTACAATGAAAACGACGGCCTTCCTCCTGCTGCTTTCCCTCCTTGCGGGATTCCCGGTTTCCGCAGTGGAAATCACCATCGTTCCCCAAGCCCCGTGGACCGGGGAGAACGGAAGCTGGTCCATACAGCTCGACGGATCCGAATCCCGGCCGATGCTTCGGATTCTCCCCGGGGAACTCCGGAAAAAGAGTTACTATAAACTTTCCTTCGATGCGGAACTCCGGAATCTTCCGCTGACGGTCTGCTGTCAGCGAAAAAGCGGGAACGGGGTATCGGCGGCACAGCATCAGAAGACTCTCCGGGAGAGTGCGGGGCAGCAGCGCTTCTCCTTCTATTTCCGGACCGGGAACGAAAAGACCGCCGTCTTTGCGCTCTATTCCAATCCGGGAGAAACGGGCCGTGCACGCATTTCCGGCATCCGTCTGGAAGAAGTCTCCGAACTCGGAAACAATCTCCTGACGGAAGGTGATTTTGAATCCGGGAATGTTCTTCTGCCCCGGCATAAAAAATTTGAGAAACAGCTTTCGATCGTCGAATCGCCGTCATTCCTGAGCGGAGAAAAAAGTCTGCTTCTGAAGAAGAAGGCGAACGATTTCGCGGCGGCAATCACCGGAGATCTTCCGGCGCTTCCGGGAAAAACCGCCGTCATCCGGTTCTGGGCGCGGTCGGAAACGGGAACCGTCCCCGGCATGCTGTATCTCGACTTTTTCCGGAACGGACATAAAAAACACCTCTACCGCCGTTTCTTGTTCCGCGCGGAAGAGGAATGGAAAGAGTTCACCTTCTCCTGGACAATTTCCTCCGATACAACGGTTTATACCGCTCTGACCGAAGGAATGGCGCGCCTCCAGTTTCATCTGCTGAAAAGCGCGGAGGAAAACGGAGTCTATTTCGACAATCTCGAATACTTTCTGGAGTGACCGGAAGAGAGTCCGGCGTTTTCCTCCTGCCGGATCAGCTCATACGCGAGCGGAGAATCGTCGCCGGAACTGTTGTCCGCGCGGAATGAAATGATGCCGTTGTTTTCCGTAAACGGAATCGTCCTCCGGCGTTTTCCGGAAACATCCAGGGTAAACAGAACCCCGGTTCCGGGCGCGCGGTTTTTCAAAGAGATCTCCGCCGATCCGATTCTCAGAAGATAGGGATACGTTCCCTTTTCATAGACACGCAGACGCGTTCCGAGACGGGTACAGCGGATCTTTCCGGGTTTTACATCGGTCAGGTGAAGGAACAGTACATGTCGGCTCTCCTCCAGCGGACGGTTGTCAAGGCTTCCGGCAAAAACCGTGGAAAACACCGTATTGTTATCCACCGACAAAGCCTTTCCCCGGTTCTCCTTCTCCTCTTGAATCAGCGCCTCGCTCTTCGGCGTTACGACCTTGAAACGGTTTTTCCCAGGATGAAACACGATCTGCCCGGAACAGGATCTCATTTCCCCTTTTTCCGGAATCCCCGCCTTCCGGAGAAAGAGATCCGGATCCTTCTCCGCGGCGCCGGCAAGACGGGCGACTTCATCCGCAAAGAAACCTCCGCGTCCCGGTTCGGAAACGACACGGATTCCGGTTTTGGCAAACAGTCCCAGCCGCGTGAACGCCGGCGGCGGAACGGCATTCCGGACATTTTTCCAGTTTTTGAAATCCAATGCGTAACTTCTGTCCCGGATTGTTTCCGGAACCTCCAGGGCGATCGTCTGTTTCGCCTCATCCACATCGCCGCGCAGATAGAAGAAGTTGATGATTCTGCTGGAGAGCAGCGAAACGGGATCGTTCATGGTATCGAAGACGCCCATTCCCCGCGACAGAGGCTCCTCCTCCAGAATTCCGAACGGCGCATCCGGCATTCCCCAGAAATCAAAGATCCCGTCGATTCCCTGAAACGCGGAAAGCGCCCCCATCAGGACACCGCTTTCGGAACGCCAGGAATTCGGCGCACAGAAATGCCACTCCGTCAGCAGGAACGGTTTGCCGAGAATCCGGGACGCGACCGCATCCAGCGGAGAACGGGCGTATGCGGAGATCGCACTGATGTCCTCGAACTCCATCGGCGGTTTCCATTTCGCGCCGGGGAATTCGGGATGGTCGTGGTAGGAATGAAGATCCGTATAATCAAAATGGTTCCGGATCGGCGCAAGAATGTACTCAAATCCGGAAGAGATGTCGGAGACCGGAGCTTTGCAGTTCAGATCGTCCAGCAGAGACCGGAACTCGCGGAACAGCTCCAGATGCGTATCCGCGACATAGCGGGCCCATGTGCGGTCCGTCGGGACGCTCTCCCCGGGAAGAGCATTTTTCCGGCACCATGCGGCGAATCCCCGCCGGAAAATTCCGGACATCCGTGAATCTGCGGTTCCATACCGGAGAATTTCATGCGGTGTGAACATCTTGTCCTCGTTCACCAGCCCGACCGACAGAAGAGCCGGGTCCTCCGCAACGGTCATTCCGGTATAGGGATTGACCGTCCCGAGCAGCTGCCGGACAAACTCCTTCATCTCGCTCCGGACAGCAGGATCAAACAGAATCAGCGCCTTCTGATAAAACGCATCCCGGGAGGCGTCCGCTCCGGAAAACCCGTCCCGCCGGAGAGTAAACAGATCCAGCGTGATATAGAACCCGAGTTCCTTGTATCGCGCAAACGTCCGGAACCAGCGGTCCAGCTTCTCCTTTCGGAATTTCAGAGCGGAACCTTTTTCCACGATGTATTCGTCGAAGTGGTGGAAGCGGACCGCATTGTACCCGACGGCGCGCAGCCGCCGCGGAAGCTCATCCAGTTCGCGATCCGTCGGGAACATGGCACCCCAGTAGGCGACGTTCGTTCCGAAAAAGCGGACCCGCATCTCCGGACGGTGTTCAAAACAGAAATGTTCCCCCTTCACGATCACCCGTCCGTATTTTCCCGCCGGCGCATGTTTTTCAAATCCGGAAAAATCCAGAGCGCTCCCGGGTTCGATCCGTTTTGAATACCGGAACGGTTTCCAGACGTTTCCCGGAACAATGTCGCAGGAGACCTCCCGGACGGGACTTGCCGAAACGGGAGCATGGAGTCCCCGGATTCCGGTAATTCCCGCCACCATCCAAAGCGTAGTTCCCTCCGTCGTGAGGAGCAGAGAGCGGATCGGCTTCGGCTGAATCGGAAAACGGCTCAGATACAGGCCGACCTTTGCGGAACGGTTCTCCGCACGCCAGACGACAACGCCGTTCTCAAGATCCTCCGGCTCCCACCAGTTGCCGGCATCGCGGCCGTCAAGGATGGAGATCTCCTGACGTGTTCCGTCCTGATAGCGGACAAGAACCGTCGCAATCGTTCTTCCCTTCTGAACCCAGGCCGCCGCATGCAGAAAATAGAGGGTATCCGCAACCGCCCCGTTTCCCGGGATCTCCGCCGTCCGCAGCAGTCCCGGACGCGCGGAATTCCGGAAAACCAGACAGCTTTTCCCGCTGTTCTCCGCCGGATCAGGGATCTCAAACGGAATGTCTCCGAAGCGGCGGAGTCCGGGCGTCATCGGCGAAAGATCGTTCTCCGGCCCCTGATCGGTCCAGCCGCCCTTCCCGTCGTTGGCGACAGGATCCGCAAACCCCATATTTGCCGCTCCGCGCAGAGAAAACGTGACCGGAATGCAGGGAAGATACTCCACCTTCAGACAAATTTCCAGCTCCCGGACCGGGCGTTCCCCTGTCGCGCAGAGCAGACGGATATTGCTTCCATTCTTTCCATAGCGGGCGACCTGCACCGGGGTTCGGAATCCCGAAATCCTCAATGCACCGCGACGCATCGGAATGGTCAGCGCCTCCGCGGTTTCCCCTTTGCGGAGCGTGCTGAAAATCCATCGGAATCCCCCCTCCGGCTCCGGAAGAACAACGCGCTGCGTCTCTTTCGAAGACATTGCAAATTCGACACTCCGCCCTTTCATCGCGGGATTCAGGTTGAGTCCCGCCCAGAATTGTTTCACCTTCTGCGGCCGGTCCGAAGAAAGCACCATTCTCCATTCGAACGCCTGCGGATGGAGTTTCCGGAAAGAGCTTTCCACCCGGAATCCGGCACCGTCCGGCAGGAGGAGCTCTCCGCGGAAACCATTCTCCGTTTCCGTCATACCGGAGTGTTTCAGGCCGTCCGCCATGAATTCCAGGATCACGACGTCGCATTCGCTCCGGGAAAACGGAAGCAGTTTTCTGTCTGAATTTTCCGTGATCTGGATTCCCTTTCCGGGTGTCAGCAGCGCCCAGTCGGGCAGATCCGCAAATCCGGCGACCGGACCGGCGAGCAGAAACGCAATCAGAAAATACGCTTTCATCGGAAGATCTCCTTTTCTGAACTGATGGATCATAAGGTGGTCACTTCAACGCCTTTGGCGTCGCGCAGGATTCCGGTTCCGCGACACTCCGTTTTCAGTCTTCCGACGGAGACCGAACGTCCGCTGCCGTCCAGCATGGAGACATTCGCGGAAAGTGCGTGGCGGACCGAAACAGAAGCATCGTTGGAGCCGAAAAAGCAGACCTGCGTTCCGCGCGGAGCCTCCCGGACACTGTCCGCGAGAACGATCGTCGAACCCGCCTGGCGCGCAGGGACCCAGTCCGTCGGAGTCAGTCCAATCCGGTTGAGCTTCATTGCCCGGCTGGAATTCCACGCGCCGCCCAGATACCGGTTCATCCCGAACATTTCCTCGGAGACGATGGAGGACCCGTTGTAGCGCTCCTGAAGCGGCGTCACGGGACAGGTGAATTTCCGGTACGGCTTTGCCGTCCAGGTCTGCTCCTCCGGAAGATGATCCACCGAAAGGAGCAGCCGCTTTCCCCAGGAGGGACCGCCGCTTTCCAGCGAATTGCCCGCCTCGTCCTTCATCGACTGAGGCGACGGAAGATAGTCGTCGAAACTGTTCGCATAGAGCGCCAGGGCGAGTCCGGACTGCTTCAGATTGTTGAGACATGAAACACTCTGCGCCTTCCGGCGTGCACTGTTCAGCGCCGGAAGCAGAAGACCGGCAAGGATGGCGATCAGAGCAATTACGATCAGAAGTTCTATCAAGGTAAATTTCATGCGCCGTCTTTGAGAAATGGTCCCGGCATGCGGATGCCGCAGGGAAGTTCCATAGATCATTTTCAATCCTTTCGCTGTTTTATTTCTCTGAAATGTCAAATCCGGAAAAATCTCTTCCCGGCGGAAAGCGGTCCGATCCCGAAAAGCGCGGATTCGAAGATTCCAAAAAAGAACCGCTCTCCGCCCTTGCTTTTCCGCCGGGATATATTATACTACATTTCAAGAGGTTTGACAACAGGCATTTTGTCGTATTTTTTTACATTTCAATCATCAAGGGAGGATCGGGAAAATGGCGGGGAAAGTGTACAAACGGCTGGAATCGGCCTCCACCTCGCTGGCGATGCCGCTGCGCATTTATTCAATCGGAGAAAAAATCCTGCGGGAAAATGAGAGAGAACGGACGGAAGATGTGAAAAACGGATTTGTGGAATTGATCTGGGGGATCTCCGGAATCGGCGAGGTCACACTTTACGGACAGACCTTTCAAATCCGGGAAAACGACGTGTTCTACTATCTTCCCGGCGAAGCCCATGTTCTGCGGGGGATCTCCTCCGAATGGAAAAGCCGCTGGCTCTGTTTCGACGGTCCTCTGGCGGAAGCGGTCATGCTCTCCTACCGCTATCCGCGCCTGCAAAGCGCGGGATGTTTTCCGGAGGATCTGTTCCGCCGCATCGAACAGGGAATCTGCGAAACAGAACCCGTTCAGCTCCGGACCATGGCAGGTCTTGTTCTGGAAGTTCTCGCCTGCGCCGGCGGAAATGCCGGATACGGCATCCATTCGGGAAGGATCGTGAAACGGTGCATGGAACTGGTGGAGAGCAATCTCTCCAATCCGGAACTGGATGTGCCGATGCTCAGCAATCTGATGCGGATTCACCGCTCGACTCTGACAAAGCTCTTTTCCGCGCGGATCGGGCGGACTCCCGGACGCTATATTCTGGATCAGCGCTTCGAACTGGCAAGAACCCTTCTGCTGGGCAGCAGTCTTCCCGTCGGAGAGATTGCCGTCCGCTGCGGTTTTTCGACACCGGGATCGTTTTCCCGCTTTATCCGCCGCGGCACCGGACGTTCTCCGCAGGCATACCGGAAGGAAAAGCAGTGACGCCCCCTCCCCCTCCAGATGGGACGGGCAGAGTGGAGCAGACGCGGAAAATCAGCGCGTTGTTTCAAAGATCTGGAGAATGCGCTGTTTCGTCTGCTCCGGGGCTTCCAGCGCCAGAAGGGAACTCAGAAGGTCGATCACCAGAAACTGCGCAATGGTGGAATCCATCGCCCCCAGACGCAGACGCTGTTCATCCGCCGTCGTCTGGAGAATGCACACCGCGTTTTTCGCCAGCGGAGAATTCAGGTAGTTGGTCAGGCCGAGGATCGGCACACCGTTTTTCCGGGCGAGATGGATGCTGTCCTGAATCGACCGGGTATCTCCGCTGAAGGAGATCAGAATCAGAAGATCCTGCGGCGCAAGAGTGGCGATCAGCGACCGGACATTTTCCACATCCTCCACGAACATCGCATAATATCCGATTCTCACCAGTTTGATGCGAAGATCCCTGGCGGCCAGTCCGGAGGAACCGAATCCGCAGACCACAATATGGCGCGCCTGACGAATCAGCCCGGCGGCCTGTTCAATGGCTTCTTCCGAAAGATTTTCCAGCGTATCATTGATTGTCCGGGTAAAGCTCTGGGAAAAATTTTTCTTCATCTGCCCGAACGTCGTTGTCGGTTCGGCGATCTGGCGGCGGAGGGTCCGTTTCGGGTCAATCAGTTCCGCCGCAATCCGGTTCTTCAGGCTGGTGAATCCGTCGTATCCGAGCTTCTGACAGAGCCGCACCACCTGAGAACTGTCACAGCGGCACATCTCGGCGAATTCGCTCACCTTGGTCTGCAGCACCTGCTCCGGAAAATGGATGATCCGCTCGGCGATCACCCGGTTGTTCCCCGTAAACTCCGAAAGACGCTGACGGATTTCCTGTAAAAATTTCGGGGTGAATTCCATAACTTCCCTCAAGATTATTGATCTTCATTATTCATAATAGCATTTTTTTTGTTTTTTGTCAAATTCCCCTCTTGTCTTTTCATTATAATTGTTGTATAATATAACAGAAAGCAATAAAATTGCAAAATTTTTAATGGAAAGGCAGATTCTGTATGAGTTTCATGTTCAAGCCGTATCCGTATGTTGATCCGCAGGCGCTCAACACGCCGCAGGTTCCGCCGAATGTGCGCAATGCGCTGGTGGCGGGCAATCGGGCCGTGGCGAGAACGCTGACAGAAGCGGCGGGAATGCACGGCGTCCTCGCTCTGGATGGTTATGCAGGAGCATTGTTCGACGCCCTCCTGAAACGAATCGAGGAACGCATGGAGGGAAAACGCATATGCCTGCTCAATGCGGCAAAGGCCTACAAAGATTCCGCGGAACTGGAAAAAATGCTCTCCGAAACACTTCCGGAAGACCGGGAAATTGATCCGATTCTGCTGTTCGGGAAAAGCATTCACCGGGAGATCGAATCGCTGTTCGATCCGGAACGGACGGAACAGCTCCGTCAGGAGATTTCCAAGGCGAAAAAAGAGGCCGATCTCGTTGTTCTGTACGGCTGTGGAGCCGCCTGCAGAGCACTTCATCCGTCAGCCGATGCAACCGCCTTCCTTGATGTAACACCGCTTTCCGTGACCTGCCGGGTACAGGCGGGACGGGTCCACGCGCTCGGAGATTCCGGGAAACGGCAGCTTCCGTACATCTTCCGCCGGCTTTATTACTATGATTATGAGATCATGATGCTTCACCGGCGCGATCTTCTGGCAAGAGGAGATGCAGACTTCTACATCGACAGCAATCAGGAGGAAAATCTCAAACTGCTCCCTCTTCCGGAGTTCCGGGAACTTCTGCGTCTTCAGACGGAATATCCGTTCCGGTGCACCCCGGTCTATCTCGAAGGAGTGTGGGGCGGATTCTTCGTGAAGAATCTCCGTTCCCTTCCCGCCGACATGCGGAACTGTGCATGGGTGTTCGACATGATCCCGAACGAGGTTTCGATCCAGATCCGGACAGGCGGACAGACACTGAATATCCCGTTCTCCACCTTTTTCAAAGCGGAAGGAGAGCGGATCATGGGCCGGGAAAGCGTCGAACGCTTCGGCACCGTTTTCCCGATCCGCTTCAACTACGACGACACATACGGCGGAACAGGAAACATGTCCATTCAGGTTCATCCCCCGCAGGCCTACAACCGGAGCCACTTCGGAGAACCGTTCCAGCAGGACGAGAGTTATTATGTGGTCCGGACCGCCGGTTCCAAAACCTATCTCGGCCTTCGCGACGACTGTGACACCGCGGAATTCTTCCGCTGCATCGACCGGGCGGAAAAAGAACATCTTCCTTTCGACCACGACCGGTATGTGAACAGTTTCCCAAGCGAACAGGGGGATCAGTTCCTGATGCCGGGAGGAACCATCCATGCGTCCGGACGCAATCAGGTGGTCCTGGAGATCGGCAGCTACACGATCGGCAGCTACACGTTCAAACTGTATGATTATCTGCGCAGCGATCTGGACGGCAATCCGCGCCCGATCCACTCCATTCACGGAAAAAACGTCCTGGTGACGGATCGGCGCAGAAGCCGGATCGACGGCATCCTGCGTCCGAAACCCGTCACAATCCGCGAAGGCGATGGATGGAAAGAAGAGATCATCGGCGAGCATGATCTGATCTATTTCTCGCTGCACCGTCTCTCCTTCGAGCATGCTGTTCCGGACAACACCGCGGGAAAATTCCATGTCCTCGTACTGGTCGAAGGCGAGGAAGTTCTGGTTTGTTCCCAGTCCGATCCGACGCGCTGCTACCATCAGAAATTCATGGATATGGTTGTAGTCCCCGCGTCGATGGGCGAATACAGAATCATCAATCTGGGAAAAACGCCATGCAGACTCACCAAAACCTTTCTGAAATAGTCCTTGCACTGGATATCGGCGGGACCTGCATCAAATCCGCCCTTTTCCGGGACGGAAAAATTTTCCGCCGTCTTCCTCCCGTTCCGAGCTGTTCGGAAGGAAGCCAGACGGAAATAGCGGAAGCGCTCCGCAGAGCCATTGCCGGAGCGGGCGGATTCGATCATCTGGTCGCGGCAGTTCCAGGCCCGTTCGACTATGAACACGGCATTTTCCGCATGACCCACAAGTTCGCCGCGGTGAAGGATTGCTCATTCGAAGAACTCTCCGGGGGAATCCGGGGAACCTTTCTGCATGATGCCAATGCTTTTCTTGCGGGAGAAGCGACACACGGAGCGGCACGAGCCTTCTCCCGCTGCGGAGGAATCACCCTCGGGACCGGACTCGGAGCGGCATTTCTGGAAAACGGAAAACTGAAAACCGGAAACGACGGCTCCCCTGCACCGGAAGTCAAGCTCTGGAATGTTCCATTCCGCGGCGGTATTGCGGAGGATGTCATTTCGACGCGGGCGCTTCTCCGCGCCTGTCCGGCGGGAAGCGTCCGGGAAATCGCCGATCGCGCCAGAGCGGGCGATTCCGAAGCCCGGCGGGCCTGGCGGAACTACAAGGAGGCTCTGTTCGAACTTCTGAACGGCTGGACCGCTCGTCTTTCGCCGGAAGTGATCGTGATCGGAGGCGGCATCGGGGGCGATCCGGACCTGTTCGGAGCGATCCCCGCCGCCCTGCCGCTGCGCGCGTCGGCACTCGGCGAAGAAGCGGCTTTGTATGGGGCATACGAATATTTTCAGAAAAGGATTGTGTCATGAAAGAGTTTATGCTGGGGGCCATGTACTGGCTCAATCCCAAATACGGAGCAAGAGAGGTGGAGGAAGATCTGCGGAAGATCTGCGACAACGGATTCAACATCATCCGATCCTTCATCTGGTGGGAGCAGGTGGAGCCGCAACGGGGAATCCGGGATTTTCGTCAGCACGATATTCTTTTCGAAGCGGCGGACAAAACCGGATTGCGCGTCATGGAAACGTTCGGACTCTATCTTCCGCTCTGGCTTCAGAAACTTCTGCTGAGCAAGGGAATCGACGACCGGAGCCGCCGCTATCCCTGTTTTGACCGCCCGGAAGTGGCAGAACCGATGGAGGAGTTCATCCGCTCTGCAGTGGAACGCTACCGGAACGCACCGGCTCTGGCTATCTGGAATCTCTGGAACGAGCCGACAAACCGTCCGTGCCGGTGTCCCGCGACCCTGATCCGGTTCGCCGACTGGCTCAAGCGGAAATATCCGACCATCGACGCTCTGCGCGCCGCCTGGCTGGCGGAGGCACAAGTGTTCACCACCCTCTGTCCGGAAAGCATGGAGGAACTGACGGCCGAATGGATCGCCGACGCCTTCGAATTCGGCTCAAGAGGACGCATCTCTCCGATGGAATACGACTGGTACTCTTTCACCCTGGACAACACCGCAGCGCAGATGAAATGGCTGAACGACATCGTCAAATCCATAGATCCGCTTCACGAAACCCATGCGAATCCGGACAAGGCCTTCTTCAACAGTCTTCACGCCGGTCTTGATGAATGGAAAATTGCCCGGGTGCTCGACTCCATCAGTGTTTCCGTCCATCCCTCGCACCACTTTTTCGACTGGAAGAAACCGCCCGAAAGCGCCTCGATGGAGGATTTCCGTCAACGGTATCTGTTCTGCATCGACCAGGTTCGCTCCTGGGCGCAGGGAAAGGACGCGTGGATCGGGGAACTGCAGGCGGGAACAACCTGTTATCACCGTCATCATTACACGCCGTCCCCGGAAGAGATTCTGCATACGCTCTATCATGCCGTCGGCCGCGGTCTGCGCGGCGTTCTGTTCTGGGAGTGGCAGGCGTGGAAATCAAGTCTGATGGAGGTGGGCGAATTCAGTCTCCGGCGCGCCCAGGACGGTGCTCCGACTCCCCGTTCCGAAGCGGCAAAAGCCTTTGCCGCCGACATTGCCGCCCATGCCGCTGTTCTCGCGCAGGCACACTTCCCGGAACCGGAAATCGCCATATTCTGTTCCAAAGACACAAGCAAATACAAGATCATGGAAGAGCTGGCGAAGCCCCATATTGCGGATTCCATTGAAAGTGAACATCTTGATGCGGTTTACGGATGCTACAAAGCGCTGAATGCGGCGAATCTCGCGGTCCGTTTCATCTCGGAAGTGGAGATGGAGGAAGGTGTTCTCGAACGATTCCGGGTTCTTTATCTTCCGCATGTGGAGCTTCTCTCGGCGAAGAGTGTGGAACGCATACGGGAATTTGTCTGGAACGGCGGAAAGGTCTGGGCGGACGGACGGTGCGGATGGCTGGATGAACATATCCATCTCCATGATGCGATTCCGGGACACGGACTTTCCGATGTCTTCGGCTGCCGCGAAGCGGACTTTGTCGCCATGACGCTCCGGGATCCGGAGTTCCGGGTCGGGAACATGCGCGGATTCCGCCATCTTCAATATCTGGAAACGACCACGGGAAGCGTCGAAGCGGAAGCGCCGGACGGAGCAACCGTTGTCCGCAACCGCTACGGAAAGGGAGAAACTCTTCTGGTCGGAAGCCTGGTGACACTGGGAATCCGTCGGCGGACGGAAAGCGATCCCGCCACATGGACAGAGGTGGCGGAGTTCGCCCGGAACGCCGGAATTCAACCGATGGTGAATGCTCTTCCGGCGGGAGCCGTCGAATGCAGCGTCCTGAACGGACCGGAGGCCGATGTGTTCATTCTCGGAAACCGGCGCGCGGTCCCCATCACCGCCGGATTGAAATTTCAGAGGTCTTACCGGAGACTGGAATCGGGAGGAAACGACTTTCCCGCAGGAGCTGAACTGTCGCTGCCGCTCGGAGCGCAGGAAACCAGAATGCTCGTCGGGTGGAAATAAAAACTTTCGATCCGGAAAATGCAGAGAATCAAGGTCCCGTGTTCTGCTCCGGCGAACCGCCGACAGCGGAACATGGAAGAGATACCCCCGGCGCCCGTACACAGACTCTGTCCGATGACAATGCGAAGGCCGGACTTCAGGGAACCGGGAAAATCAATTCAACAGAAACAGAAGAGGGTGAACCATGAAATCAGAGAGAAATGCCGGACATTGTTGCTTTACGCTCATAGAACTCCTCATCGTAATTGTCATCATTGCGATCCTTGCAGCGATGCTGCTTCCGGCGCTGAATCAGGCGCGGAACAAAGCGCAGGCGGCGGCCTGTCTGGGAAACATGAAACAGTTTTCCACCGCGACCCTCTCCTATGCGTCGACCTACAACGACTATCTTCCGGCTGGACAGATCAAAGATTACGGCGACGGCGGGTGGTCAGTCCTGATTGCTCCGTTTCTCGGGATGAATCTGAAAATTGTGGATGCGACGACCGGCCTTCCGTCGGTCCGGAATCCCGAATTGGGACGCGGTGTGTTCCGGTGTCCGAGTTTCCAGAATCAGACCGTGCTTCTGATCGGAGGATCGCTTCCCTCCGGAGACGACAATCCCGGCTCCCTCTACGGAGCCATCGGCTACGGAGCAAACTGGCTCTACCGCTCGACTTACTACAAAACGACAAAAATCCTCTCTCCGTCGGAGAAGATCTTCCTGGGCGACACGATCGACTGGGGCTCATCCTCGGCGGAACTGCGGCTTCTGTTCGGCGGCAATTCCAGTTATGTTCCCCGTCCCTCGGTCGGTATCCGCCACAGCGTCGGCATCAATCTGATGCTGGGTGACGGGCACGTCGCCTATTTCCGGCAAAATGCACTTCTCCGCCCTTATAACGGGAAGTGGCTCTACCGCTACACCTTTGACAACAATCCAAGCTATTGATCTCAACCCATCCTGACCAGGGAGTTTTCAAAAATGCACAGAAATCTGAAATATGCAGGAAGCGCTCTGCTTCTCACGCTTCTGCTGAGTACCGGAAACGGCGGAGAGCTGAAACTGAACTGCGGAGACACCGATGTCTACTTTTCAGAGGAAAACGGCTCCATCACCCGGATCTGCAACAAGAAGGGAGCCGTTCTTCCGCTGACATCCGATGCCCTGTTCCGGGCGACGGGAGACCGGAACACCATTGCGCCGGCCGGAGCGGACTGCCGCGTTGCCCGGGACGGACAGAACCTCATCGCCACATACCGGAAAAACGGCACCGTCGTCCGAATCACGGCGACTCCCGGGCCGGGATATCTTGATCTTCAGGCGGAAGTGAACAACGGGACCCCCTCCGTCATCAAAGAGTTTCACCTTCCGGCCCGTCTGCATTTTTCTGTCCGGGATCTGGAGCGTCTGATCATGCCGGGCAACGGCATGTTCAGTGTCGGATTCGCACTGGAACCGGAATTTTTCCGGGAGGCTCCGCTGACGGAGCCGATCGGCTACCAGCCGGTCATCCGGGGAGATGCGGGATTCCGGAAACTTCTCGGAGGGAGTCTGGAAAAACTGGATTTCCAGAAAACCGCCGCAACCCGCCTGACGGTGACGGAAGAAGGGAAAAAAATCTTTTCTCCGGAACTGACAGCACGCATCAATGCCAGCACCCGGAAGGTCCATCGTCCGCCATCCCCCGGATTTGCCCGGACGATCCTGATCAATTCCCCTGACGGTCCGTTTCTCTCGGGAAACAATCTGGGCGGCAGCGGCAACTTCTGGCAGTTCGGCGGCTGGCAGGAAACCAACGACACCTTCACCAACTGGCGTCTGAGGGAAACCGACACCGAGGGGAAGAACATTTTCATCCAGTCGGTGCTTGCCGTCATTGCCGATCGTGCAAACAAGACTCCCGACCGGAAGAAGATCGTCCTGTTTTCCCTCCACAACGGACCTCTGGTCGGCAACTGGGGACGGATCAAAGTCGTCATCTGGGAAAACGCCATGAGGAAATTTGCCGAAGCCCGCGGACTGCTTCTGGTTCCGGCGACCTCGGCGACACAGGCGCTGAAACTTCTGAAGGATCCGGACGTTCTGGCGTTTGTCAATCCTTACAGTGAATCGCTTCCGGTTCCGCCCGAGGGAGGGAAGGCGATCATTCCGGCGATCTGGGAATTTGTCCGGAAGGGCGGCAACTGGTTTGAAAGCGGCGGCTATCCGTTTTATGCGGAACTGCGTCCTCTGACCGGCCGGACCTACTCGGTTCCCTATCCCGCGGCGACCGCCGATTTTCAGCAGTTCGACGGCAAGCAGATCCGTTTTGCCCTCTATTCGGTTCAGCCGCTTTCCCCCCGTCCGTGGGATCCGGATTCCATTCTGGAGACCTCCACGCTCAGCTGCGGCGGCGGAAAACTGGGCTGGCTCGACCGTTCCTTCATGGTCTGGATTGAAAAAAACGAACACTGGAAGTCACCGGTTGTCCGCATGCGTTTCGGCTCCCCGGAGGAAAATCTGAACGCCTATTGCGCCGACAATGACATCCGGAAGACCCTGGAACAGAAAATGCCGAAGGAGATGCTCCAGCCCTTCAAAGACGCTCTGTTTCTTTATGCCGGAGGCGGAGATTTCCGTTATACGCGGAACGTGATGGAGGATCTTCCCGTTCCTGTTCTTCTGCACTCCCACAGTTATCTGCGCAACGGATTCGACGCGAGCTATCCGGACCATTTTCCCTTTGACAAGCATCATGCCCGGCATGGCGAGATCACCCGGGAACTGCAGAAACGCGGCCAGCTTGTAATGCCGTATTCCAACTCCAGCTGGTGGTGCGAGACCACTCCGCGTCCGCCGACCTTCGCCCGCGAAGGCGAAGCGCCCCTGCTGAAACGCCGGGACGGCAAACCGAACCGTGAACACTACGGCTACAGCAGCAATCCCAAGTTCGGATTCACCACCACGATGTGGCATCCGGCGGTCCGGAAGGCGAATGACAAGACCATTACGGAATTTCAGACGATCTTTCCGGTTTCCATGCTTTTTCAGGATCAGGTCGGCGTGCGGATCAACCAGTACGACTTCAACCCCGCGTCGCCGAGCCGGACGGCCTATGTGACCGGTCTGATCAATCAGGCGAGAACGGACTCCGCGCGCCTTCCCATCACAACCGAAGGCGGTTATGCCCATCTGGTCAACTACGAATGCGCCTTTTTCGGCATGGGCTTCGGACTGATTCCGAATGAGTTCCGCGGATCCGGCAATGTGGACTACCATGCAATCTGGCCGGCGAATCTGTGGAAAATCTATCCGATGGCACAGCGGATCATGCACGACAAACTGAAAATGCATACACACAATCTCAACGCATTCTCTGAAAGTCTTGCGGTTCTCACATGGCAGCTCGGACTCGGATTCAATCCGACCTTCGAACCGGCAAAGGAAAAACGATGGGTCGGAATTGACGCAATCTCCGAACCGAAGAACAAGGGGCGCCTTGATTTTCTCTCCGCGGTCCAGAAGGAAGTCACTTCGCCCTGGGTCGGGAAAGGAGTCGTGAAGTTTGAACACCGCAGACCGGACGGAAATGACACCGGCATCATCGACGCCTGCTACGGCAACACCAGGATCCTGGCAAATCTGAACAAAAAACCGCTGCAATGGAACGGAATGACTCTTGCACCAAACGGCTATCATGCCGCACGGCCGGGAATGCGCTCCGGAGCGCTCATCCAGGCGGGCGGACGCACCTTCCGTTCTCCTGCGATCTATGTTGCCTCGTCCAAAGACGGTAAAATTTCCGCTTCCGTGTTCACCCGTCAGGGCGACCCCTGTGCGCTTGAACTTCCGGAGGCGGGGACGTTCCGGGCGTTCCGCCTGAACGACGGAAGCCGGATCCCGTGCGAAACAAAAAATGGATTTGTCTTCTTCACCGCCCCGAAAAAAACCGGAATTCCCGCCGACTGCATGATTGCGCTCTCCGGAGTTCTGGAATAAACGACTCCTCCCTGCGGAGGAAACCTGCGGATCCCGCTCCCGTCACCGGAGGGATCCGCAGGAGAAAAACAATCGTCCGGAACCGGACAGGAGAACCGCCTCCGGACCGGCAGCGATGCGCCCTCCGGATCCGGAGAATCCTCATGATTCCGTTTGATCTTCTCACAGGAAACGCGCGGTGACGCTTTCCGGAACAGCGCGGATTGCGTCGAGGGTTCCGGCGGCTACGATCCGGCCGCCGTCGGCGCCGCCGCCGGGCCCCATGTCGATGATGTAGTCCGCATTGCGGATCACGTCGAGATCATGTTCGATCACCACCACGGTCGCGCCGCTTTCGATCAGGCGGAGGAAGACCTCCAGAAGCGTGCGGACATCCAGCGGATGCAGACCGATCGTCGGCTCATCGAACACGAACACCGAATCGGACTGGGAACGGCCCATTTCGCAGGAAAGTTTCAGTCTCTGCGCTTCACCGCCGGAGAGACCGGGGGTTTCCTCGCCCAGCGTCAGATAGCCGAGTCCGAGATCGTGCAGGACCTTCAGGCGCTGGTGAACCGTCCTCAGATCCCGGCAGAACTCCATTGCGTGCGAAACATCCAGATCCATGAGTTCCGGCAGCGAACGGGCCTCTCCCGCCCGGTTGACAAAACGGATCCGGTCTGCCGCGCCGGAATAGCGCGAACCGCGACACTCCGGACACGGGATCTCCACATCGGGCAGAAACTGCACATCCAGACTGATCGTTCCCGTTCCGTCGCAGGCGGGACAGCGCAGCGAACCCGTATTATAGGAAAAATCTCCGGCCTTGCAGCCGTGCTCCTTCGCATCGGGCGTTTTTGCGAAAACCTTGCGCAGTTCATCATGGACATTGGCATACGTTGCCACGGTGGAACGGACATTGATTCCGATTGGCGTTGCGTCGATCAGCTTCACCTGCCGGATGCCGTCCGCCTCCACCGAGCGTACATGCTCCGGCAGTTTCGCCCCCTCGATCCATGCCCGGAGGCCGGGAACCAGGCTTTCCAGCACGAGCGTGGTTTTCCCGGAACCGGAAACCCCGGTCACGACCGTCATGCGGCCTTTGGGGATCTCCACTTCCAGCGGCCGGACCGTATGAATCGAACCGGTGGAAAAGCGGAGTTTCCCGAAACGGAAAAGTTCATCCGCGGGGGGATTGTGCAGAACCCGGATTTTCTCCCGGCCGGAAAGGAACGGGCCGATCCGGGAATTTGTATTGGAGGAGAGATCGGCGATCGTGCCTTCCGCAAGAATGCGTCCACCGTCCGCGCCGGCCTTCGGACCGAGTTCAACAACCCAGTCGGCTTCCGACAAAATCTGCGTGTCGTGATCCACCAGAATCACGGAATTTCCGTCCGCGACCAGATCGTGCATCACGCCCGTCAGCCCCGCGATATTCGACGGATGAAGTCCGATGCTCGGCTCATCCAGCACATACAGCACACCGGTCGTTCGATTGCGGATGGCCCGGGCAAGCTGCATCCGCTGCCGTTCTCCCGTGGAAAGCGTGGAGGAGGCGCGGTCAAGCGTCAGGTATCCGAGTCCCAGATCCATCAGCCGCTTTGCCGCAGAAAAAAACGAATCGCAGATGCTCGCTGCCATCGGACGCATCTCCTCCGGCAGCGAAGCGGGAACGCCCCGGACCCATTCCATCAGTTCCGCAAGAGTTTTCCGGCAGGCATCGGCCAGCGAAATCCCCCGCAGCCTCGGTGCGCGGGCCTTTTCCGAGAGTCTGGAGCCGCCGCAATCGGGACACTCCTCTTCGCGCAGGAACTTCGCAACCCGCTTCATTCCCGTTTCATCCTTGACCTTGGAAAGAGCGTTTTCAACCGTATGGACGGCACTGTAATAGGTGAAATCCAGTTCGCAGGCGTCCTGCGTATTTTTCGCCTTGTAGAAAATATGCTTTTTGACGGCGGGACCGTCGTAGACGATCTCCTTCTCCTCCGGCGAAAGATCGCGGAACGGCACATGGGTCCGCACCCCCATTGCGCGGCAGACGTCCACCATCAGCGACCACATCAGGGAGTTCCACGGAGCAACCGCTCCCTGTTCAATCGTCAGCGACTCGTCCGGCACCAGCGTTGCACGGTCGACGATGCGGACCGTCCCGGTTCCGTCACATCCGCGGCAGGCGCCCTGGCTGTTGAATGCCAGCTCCTCCGCAGAAGGCGGCGAAAACACCGCGCCGCATACCGGGCAGATCAGCTCCTGTCCGGCGGCGACCGCAAGGCTCGGCGCATGAAAATGACCGTTGGGGCAACGGTGTTCCGCCAGACGCGAAAACATCAGCCGGAGCGAATTCAGCAGTTCCGTTCCGGTCCCGAATGTGCTGCGGATTCCGGGCACTCCGGGCCTCTGGTGCAGAGCCAGTGCCGCAGGAACATGAAGGATTTCGTCCACCTGCGCTTTCGCCGCCTGCGTCATTCGTCTGCGGGTGTAGGTCGAGAGCGACTCCAGATACCGCCGGGACCCCTCCGCATACAGCACTCCCAGCGCCAGCGACGACTTGCCCGATCCCGACACCCCCGCAATCCCGACGATCCGGTGCAGCGGGATATCCACATCAATATTTTTAAGATTGTGCACCCGCGCGCCGCGCACCTGTATTGTATCGACGTTCATTTTATCTCCCTGCTCCCATCGGGGAAAACTGTTTTCTTCCGCGGAAACCTGCCGCGGCCCCGTTCCGGAATGTAGCACAGGGCGCTCTCTTTTGCAACCTTTTTTACGGAAACCTTCCGTTTTCAGCCAGGTTCCGCCTCCGGAGGAATGCGGGAAATTCCAGGTGCAGGAGAATCCCGAAAAAGCGGAAACACCTTCTTGAAAAGCAGACTCTTCCATAGTATCTTATCCGACAGGGGGAACGCATTCCGGAATCCATGCCGGGGGAAATCAGCTCCACAGTTCCCTGGAACGCCACTTGGAAACAGACGATGAAAGAAGAGACTCTCATGATGAAAACCCTATCCGCCGCGGGAAATTCCGCGCCGGCACCGGAGACATCGGACCGGCCGGTTCCTTCTTCCTCTCCCGCCGAACCGGGGAAACCGGAGTCCGACAAGGATGAGACGGCCGGTTTTTCGGCGGAACTCTCCTTTCTCCCGTTTTTCAATCTGGCGCTTCAGCAGAACGCCTTTCCGATCCACTCCGATCTGACGCTGATCAACAAGACCGGACATCGGCTGGATTCGATCCGCTGTGAAATTTCCACGACTCCCGCCTTTCTCTCACCGAAGACCGTCATTGCGGAGTCGCTGGAAAACGGAGAAGAACGGCTGATCAGCGAACTGGATGCGGTTCTGGATTACGATCTTCTGAGTTCGCTTTCCGAAGCGGTGAAAGGGAAACTGAAACTGGAAATTTTTCATGGGGACACGCGCCTCCTTCTCCGGGAATACGAGGTGGAGGCGTTCGCCGCGGACCAGTGGCTCGGCCTCAACCGTCTGCCGGAACTTCTGGCTTCATTTGTCACACCGAATCTGGATGTGGTGAACCGGCTTCAGAGCGTTGTTTCGGACGAGCTGAAGGCGGCCACGGGAGACCCTGCCATTCAAGGCTATCAGGCGGACAGGGATCGCGTTTACGAGATCTGTGCGGCGATCTACCGCGCCATCCATTCGTGGGGGATCCGGTATGCCAATCCGCCGTCGTCATTCGGTCCGCCGGGACAGCGGGTGCGGTTTGCGGACACGATCTATCAATACCGGCTGGGGACCTGTCTGGATACGGCTCTTCTGTTTGCCTCGGTGATGGAGCAGTGCGGTCTGCATCCGGTGCTTCTGCTGCAGGAGGGGCACGCCTATGTCGGCTGCCATCTGGTGAACCGGTATTTTTCCGACATTCCGATGGACGATCTGCAGATCATCCGCAAGCTGGCGGACCTGGATGAGTTCCTCGTCATCGAGACGACAAAAGTCACTGGAGACACCCCGTTTTCCGTTGCTGAAGCCGTCGCGCGCACGGAGCACCTGAATATCGACAACAAGTTCCAGTGTGCCATCGACATTGTCCGTGCGCGGTACAGCGGAATCCGTCCGCTTCCGCTGCGGCGCAGCGTGAACGGCATTGCGTTCGAGGAAGAGGAAAAACGGGACGTTTCCGAACTGGAACGGGAACCACGCAGGGAACTGCAGAAGGACATTGATCTCTCCGGATTCGAAAACCGGGAGGAGCGGTCGGGACGCGTGGCGCGCTGGAGCCGGAAACTGCTGGATCTCTCTCTGCGCAACCGTCTACTGAATGTCCGGGACACCCGGCAGGTCATCCCGATCGTCTGTTCCGACATCACGGTTCTGGAGGACCGGATTGCGGCGGACGAAATGCTCTCCCTCCATCCGCTTTCGAATCTTCTCAGCGAGAAGGATCAGCACGATCTGGCGATGCTCCGCAACAGCAATGTCAAAAACGAGATTCAACTTCTTCTGGACAAGGAACTTGCGCAGCGGCGGCTCTGGACTCTCCTTTCTCCGCTTGAACTGGGCCGGCGCCTGACCGCGCTCTACCGTCAGGCGAGGATCGATCTGGAGGAAGGAGGAGTGAACACGCTGTTTCTGGCGGTCGGCTTTCTGGAGTGGAAGATTTCGGAGCGGGAGGAGAAATCCTTTCTTGCGCCGATTCTCCTGATTCCGATCCGCCTGCAGCGCCGATCCATTGCGGAGGGAATCCGCATTGCCCGGATCGACGAGGATACGGTCATCAATGAGACGCTTCTGGAACTTTTGCGAACCCAGTTCCAGCTCACGATCCCGGGCGTCGTCCCGCTGCCGGCCGACGAATCCGGAGTGGATGTGAAACTGGTCATGCAGATTTTCCGGCAGTCAATCCGGAACATGAAAGGCTGGGAAGTCCGCGAAGAGGCGCGGATCGGCCATTTCTCATTCGGCAAGTTCCTCATGTGGAACGACATGACCGCCCGCATTGACGATTTGAAACGAAATCCCCTGATCCGTCATCTGATGGAGGGCGGCGGAATCTTCGACGACGGCATCGAAGTGTTTCCGCCCGAAGAAGTTGCCCGTCATCTGAAGCCGGAGGAACTCTACTGTCCGCTGAGTGCCGATTCCTCCCAGCTCGCGGCCGTTCTCTATTCCCGGACCGGGAAAAGCTTTGTTCTCCACGGCCCGCCGGGGACCGGGAAGTCGCAGACCATCACCAATATCATTGCGCACAATCTCGCCCACGGACGGCGCGTGCTGTTCGTTTCGGAAAAGAAGGCCGCACTGGACGTTGTCCATCGCCGTCTGAGTTCCATCGGTCTTCGTCCGTTCTGCCTGGAACTGCACTCCAGCAAATCCGGGAAAGCCGAGGTGCTCGCCCAGTTTTCCGAGGCGCTGCACATTCCGGATACTCCGTATCCCGGGACCTGGGAAACCGCCGCGAAATCTCTGGAAACGCTCCGGGATGAACTGAACGAATATGTTGCGGAACTGCACCGGCAGTTCCCGAACGGACGTTCCGCCTATGATTGTTTCTCCCGGCTGTTCCGGGGCGGGCCATCCCTGCCCGAAGGTTCGCTGAACATCGACTGTCTGAGCCAGAGCCGGACGGAACTGGAGGCTCTGCGCTCTCTGGTCCGGGATCTCGGAAACGCATGGAACGGCACCGATCCCGAAGCGGCGGCGGCATTCCGCGAACTTTCCGTGACGGACTGGAGCCCGGTTTTCGAAAAGGAGTTTCTGACTGCCGCTGAAGCGCTTCTGAAGAGTGCGGAGAAACTGGAAACCTGTTTCACGGAACAGGCGGCGGAACTCCGTCTCCCGCCGGATCCGCGAATCGAACGCATCTATCGGACCGCACTTCTGCTGGAACATCTCAAAAGCGGCGGCAGCGTTCCCGCCGCCTTCCTGACCGAGGAGTTTGCACAGCAATCCGGATTCCTGAAAAATTTTGCGGAAACGATGCTGCGCAGGAGAGAGCTGGCCCGGACACTCCGGAACTATCATACGGAACGGCTGAACGATCTGGATCTGTCCGGAATTGCGCACCGGATTGAAGAGAACAGCCGGGCGTTTTTCCTGATCCGTTTTCTGAAGAACAGAGCTCTTCTGAAGGAACTCTCCGGCATCAGGAAGATCGGCGGAGGCAGGCTGAGCATTCCGGAATTGCTCCGGCAGCTTCCGGATTTTGAATGCTGGGTCAAGCTCTCTGCGGATCTCGCCGACGGCAGCTCCCGGGCGGAAAAACTGCTGGGAAATCTGTGGAACGGCGGAGAACCGGACTGGGATTCCCTCACTCCGCTTGTCGGCCGGGCGCAAAAGACGCTGGAACTGGCCAAAGCGGCGGCGGAGAACAATCCCGACCAGGAAAATGAGCTTCTGGAAACTCTGCGGCTTCTTCTCCCGGATGCGGAGCGCCGCTTCGGAAAAGAGGCTCCTGCCCGGAAAAAAATAAACGCTCTGCTGACCGCATGGAACGATTTTCAGGAAAAGCAGACGGCCTTTGCCTCCTACGCACTCGGAATCACGGAAAAAGACTCGCTGACGGAAATCCGCGATGCCGTCCGGACAATCATCGCCCGCCGCGACGGACTGCGGGGAGCGCTGCGCTACCGCAAGCTGCGCGACGAGGCCGGCGGACAGGGGATTTCCGCCTTTGCGGAAGCGCTCGAAAACGGGACGGTGAAACGTGCGGAAATCGCGGACGCATTCGAGCGGGCCTTTCACGAGGAGATGCTGAATCAGATTCTGGCACGCACGCCTCTTCTCTGCAGTTTTTCCGGGACCGCACGGGAGGAGCGCATCCGGAAATTCTGTGAACTGGATGCGAACTATACCGCCCTTTCCCGACAGGTGATTTTTGCCCGTCTTGCCTCTGCCCTTCCGCGCCGCCGCTCCGGACCGTGTCCGGAAGGGACCGAGCTGGGAATTCTGAAACGGGAATGTGAAAAGAGAGCCCGTCAGAAACCGGTCCGGCGTCTGCTGGAGCAGATTCCGACTCTGGCACCGGTTCTGAAACCGTGTTTTCTGATGAGTCCGCTTTCCGTTGCGCAGTATCTCCCGCCCGATGCGGAGCCGTTTGACCTGATCGTTTTCGATGAAGCGTCGCAGATTCCGGTCTGGGATGCCATCGGAGTGATTGCCCGCGGACGGCAGCTGATCGTTGTGGGCGATCCCAAACAGATGCCGCCCTCCGACTTCTTCCAGAAGGGGGAGAATGACGAAAACGCCCCCCTCCCCGAAGAGACGGAGGATCTTGAAAGCATTCTGGATGAATGTATTGCCGCCGGCGTTCATCCGACCTATCTGAACTGGCACTACCGGAGCCGTCATGAATCGCTGATCTCCTTCAGCAATCACTATTATTACGAGGACCGGCTGTTCACGTTCCCTGCGGCGCGTGACTCTGAACGGCTTGGAGTCCGCTTTGAATTTGTACCGGACGGAGTCTACGACCGCAGAGGGACCCGCACCAATCGTCAGGAGGCGGAAGCTCTTGTCCGCTATGTCTTTGCGCGTCTGGAAAATCCGGACTGGAAGCCGCGCAGCATCGGTGTGGTCACCTTCAGTCAGGCGCAGAAGGAACTGATCGAGGACCGGATGGAGGAGGAGCGGGCCCGCCACCCCGGTCTGGAGTCTTATTTCAGCGACCGGAATGAAGAACCGCTCTTCGTCAAGAATCTGGAAAATGTGCAGGGGGATGAGCGGGATGTCATACTCTTTTCCGTCGGCTATGCTCCGGACATGGAGGGAAAATTCTCCATGAACTTCGGTCCGCTGAACCGCAAGGGGGGAGAGCGCCGTCTGAATGTGGCGATCACCCGGGCCAGAGAGCAGGTTGTTGTTTTTTCGAGCATCCACGGGCATCAGATTGATCTCTCCCGGACGGGAGCTGTCGGAGCGGCTCATCTCAAATACTTCCTCGACTACGCGGAAAAAGGCATCCGCATTCAACCGAAGAGCGCTGCCGGGGTCCGCCGGGACGGACTGATCGACACCATTGCGGAATTCCTTGAAAATCATAATTTTACAGTGGAACGGAACATCGGCTGTTCCGGCTGCAGAATGGATCTTGCGGTCCGCCGTCCGGACCGGCCGTCGGAGTTCCTTCTGGGGATCGAATGCGACGGAGCCGCCTATGCCGCGCAGAAAACAACCCGCGACCGGGATAATCTGCGCACCTCCGTTCTCCGCCGTCTCGGCTGGCACATCTACCATGCCTGGAGCGTCGACTGGGCGTTCGACCGGGCACGCGCCGAACAGGCTCTCCTGAACTTGATTGAAACGATCCGGAACGCCCCGGAGCCTCCTGTCGAAGAAAAGAGGGAACCCGTTCAGAATCAAGATGTTTCACCTTGTGAAAAAGCCCGGATTCCCGATCCGCCTCCGCCGTCCCGCCCACCCGAACACCGCCGGGAGTATTCCGTCTGGATCCATTCGGAAGTTCTGGCGCAGGAGTCCTTCTACGATCCGGCCGCACTGGAGCAGATCCGTCGGCAGATGCGCGATGTCATACAGACAGAAGGCCCTGTCTGCGAACAACTTCTGAAAAAACGGATCGTCAAGGCCTGGGGATTCAACCGGACCGGAGAGAATATCCTCGCCATCCTCAACACCGCCCTTCCCGGGGAGTTTGAAGTGACACGGATCGGAAGCGACCGCGTCTACTGGCCGTCCGGACAGACTCCCGCAGAGTTTCATGACTACCGGGTCTCTCCGGAAGGAACCTGGAAACGCTCTCTGGAGGAAATCCCTCCGGAAGAGCTTGCCAATGCCATGTATGAGGTTCTGGTGGATTTCAATTCCTGCGAAAAAGACACTCTCTATCGCGAAACGGTCAAACTTTTCGGATTCTCCGCTGTGACGGCAAAAGCCAGAAAATCTCTGGATTCCGGTTTTCTTGCCCTGAAACAGTCCGGGAAAATCTGATTCCCTCAAAAATCTTCTGACGCGTTTGCATTTTCTGCAAATCATTCTATATTCCTGAAAGGACAAGGAGAAAAATGGACAGCAACGAAAAACATCCCTGCAACTGCGACTGCGACAACTGCTGCAATCACTGCTGCAATCACTGTTGCGACGATCCCATGAACTGCACCGGAAATAATTCTCTTTCTTTCGGAGCACTGATCTGGGGAGCAATTAAACTGGCGATTGCCCTTCCGCTGATCTGGTGGCTGTTTCCGCGCCTCCCGATTGTTGAGGATATCATTGCTCTTTTCCGCTGAAAATCCACCTCCCGGAATAACGTTCCGAATCATCCGGACGGTGACGTTCAGTCTTTCCGCAAGAGGTTCCGGTACAGCAGTTTTTTCCTTCTGTTTTCGGACACGGAACATTCCAAACAGCTATCACTCTGCCGCTCTCCGGACGGAAACTGGCACCGAGATTTCCTCGTTTCTTCATGAGCCTTCAGCCATCGTTTCCGCTTCGTTTTTCCGGTCATTTTCAGATTCCGCCAGCATCGGAAGAGTCTGCGCGTTCCGTTTTCCCCCTGCCAGGGAGTCTGTTTCCCATCCGCACATGGGCTGTGCGCCGGACACATTTTCTCCCACAGAAAACCGAACGAGACGCCGAGAATCGCACTCCCCGGAAAGTCGTTTCCTCCGCCACTCGATGCCACGGATAAAAAAATTTTTCAAAAAAAAGAAAAACAGAGATTGACAAATTTGCAAATAAATATTATATTTAATTAGATTTCAAATTAATCCAGAAAGAGAACAGGGATATTATGGGACTTGGGAAACATGCGGAATTCATGAACATCTGCCGGGAATCGGGGTGGAAATGCACAGCGCAGCGACTGGCGGTGTATGAATTTCTCCAGGGAAATCTTACCCATCCGGATGTGGATACGGTCTGGTCAACGGTGCGGCAGACTCTGCCGACCATCACCCGGGAGAGTATCTACCGGATTCTGAATGAATTTTCGGAAAAGGGGATGATCCGTCGTCTGGATCAGATAGAGAACGCCCGCTACGATTCGCGGACGGATGCACACGGCCATTTCATCTGTCAGCGCTGCGGAAAAATTTCGGATTTCAGCTGGCCGGAGGGGACATCTCTTCCGGCGGAGATGCAGGCGGGAGAAGTCCTTCACATGGAAATCCGGCTGGTCGGAATCTGCGGAGAATGCCGTGCGGCGGACAAGCGCTCCGACAAACAGAAAGAAAAAACATCCGGTCTCCGGAACGGAGGGCCCGTCGACACCTCTCCGGCCCGGGACAACACACAACCCCATACAGAGAGAGAAGGAGAAACAACATGAGAAGCATCACGAAAATTGAACTGCAGTACGCCCACCGGTTCTACAAGTTCCAGGGAGAGGCCCAGTATCTGCACGGCCACACCGGAGTTCTGACCATCGAAGTGGAGGACTCCATCGAAGCCGGGGTCAATATGGTCTTCCCCTGCAACGAGATCCAGAAGGTGGCCTGGAATGTCCTGAAGAATTTCGACCACGCATTGATTCTCCGTCAGGATGATCCGCTCCTCCCGGCGATTCTCGCGGTCTACGAGAAACAGGGAATCAAGGATGGAGCGCCATCCAACAAGATGAAGGGTGAGGCCTTCCGGACCGAACTTGCAACCGCGTATCCGGAGGCCCGTCTGGTCGTCACCAAAGAGACCATGACCGTCGAAGGAATGATCAAGATTGTCTACGAACTTCTGAAAGACAAACTCAACATCGCGAAACTCACCTTCACAAGCGGAGTCAACGCCGCGACACAGGAATACACCCCGACCCGGACGGTCGACCGCTGTCCGCTCTGCGGCGTCGCCCTTGTGGACGGAGTCTGCCCGAAGTGCGGCTATAAGAAACATTAAACCGTTCTGACAGCGGATAAACGGACGCGGAAAGGAGAATCCCATCTCCTTTCCGCGTTCTTTTTTCTTCCCGACGCATACCGGATCATCCATTCAGCACGGCTTGAAAAATCGAAGCAAGTTACGGATTCTCAGAATGTTCCATCACGGGAAGAACGAGACGGGAAGGATGGAGACGATCATGAAAAACCGTCTGGCGGGCAATCCGCAGCTCTGTATCGTCCGCAATGGATCCGCCCGTCTGATTGTTCCGGCTGAATTCGGGAAAGTCGCTCCCGGCGATTTCCAGACGGATCCGGTGGCCCGGCAGAAAACAGTTGGCGATGCTCCAGAGGTCGATATTGAATTCACAGACTTCTCCGGGAGAAAGGAGTTCCGGCACCTCCATCGAATTCCGGCAGCGCGCCCGCAAAATACCGTTGGCGATATTGAATGCGCGGCCGTCCGGATAGACATCGACCAGTTTCGCAGTAAAATCCGTATCCGGAGCGGTACTTGACGCAAACAGAAAAACCCGGACCCTCCCGGCAATCTCCAGAGGAGAAGCCAGAGGTTCCGATGTATATACAAGGACATCGGTCCGCCGCTCAAGTTCGGACTGGTCATGCGATCCGCAGGGGACACAGATCCCGTGGCCGCCGGTTGTCGGGACAGGATTGCGCGGATCACTGATAAAACAGTCCGGAACCTCCTGTTCCGGAAGAAGAGAGGAAAGAGTCCCGTCGCCGAACCGGCTGTTGGCGGCACCGCGGCTGTGAAGATACATATTCTGCTCCCCGGAACCGGCGGGCGGCCAGGTCTCCGCAGTCCGCCACTCGTTGATTCCCAGCATGAAATAGCGGAGGGGCGCGAAAGGGGGAAGCTCTTCGCCGTTCAGGCGGGCTTCCAGAAACAGTGCCTCGGGTTCCTCCACCTGTTTCCGGCGGGAGAGATCGCCATCCCCCAGAGGGATCTCCCCGGCGGGTTCACTGTGAGCCCAGGGACCGATCACGCACCGGGTCAGATTTCTGGCCTCCGCGGATCCGGCGCGGGAACGCATCAGCATAAAACTGTCGAGTGCGCCCTGCGTGTAAATGTCGAACCAGCCGCTCCAGACAAATGCGGGGACCTTGATCCGGTCGACAAAAGAGGCAAGATCGAATTTCCGCCAGTAATCATCGTAGTCCGGATGCTCCAGCCATGTCCGCCAGAAGGGGACCCGGCCAAGACCGGCCGCCTCGTCCACCGTCCGCAGAGGAAGATGAGCGGACAAGAATGCCAAGTCGAGCGGCGGCATATCCCGGTCCGGACTGTTTTTTTTCCATGTCTCAAGCGCCCAGCCGATGTTCTGCTGGAGGATGAACGCTCCCCCCTGGTACTTCGGACTCTCGTGATAGTTGCAGGGCGCGACTCCGGGAGAAACGGCAACAAGGGAAGGATTTCCACATTGAGCTGCAAACCATTGAGCAGCACCGAGATAGGAAGCCCCCCGCATTGTGGTCCGTCCATTGCACCATGGCTGTGCGGCAATCCATTTCAGACAATCCTCCCCGTCCTCCGCCTCCTGAATCCACGGGCGCTCCCACCGTCCTTCCGACATTCCGCTTCCCCGGACATCCTGATGCACGAACACGATCCCCTTTTCCGTGATTCCCTCATGGGCGGCGATCCCCCCTGCGGCACGGTACAGGTTCCGGATCAGGAGAACCGGGAAAGGCCCCTGCCCGTCCGGGAAATGAAGTGTGGTAAACAGTCGGACTCCGTCACGCATCGGAACCATTTCCGTCAGAATCTTCATCATGTCCCATATTCCATTTTTGATTGGCCGTCCCGGGAAAAGCCTCCTTCCCGGAACGACACCGTGTTGTTTCCGGAAATCTCCGAAAGGGAAATCCCGCGTCTGGAATACAGTAATGTTTCCTGTCTGTTTTTCAAGTTCCGAAGGGTCCTCTCCTTTTCTTTTCCGGCTGATTTTCCGGAAAAGAAAACAGGCAACAGAAGAGGCGGCGAACGGGAAATGCCGGGAGAGTTCAGGAATCCCTCTGCTTCCGGGACGCCCCGGAACCGTTGAAAAACGGAATCCGGATGCCGTCAACCACCAGAGCCGAATCCAAAACCTTCACCGATGCGTTTTTTTCCCCAAGAACAGCGAAGAAAACGGCGGAGCGGACCTTCCCTTTTGATCCGTATGCAAGCACATGGGCATTTCCGGCCTCCGCCTCCTTTCCCTGCCGGACCTCGTCCCAGTTGCTGACCCGTTCCGATACGACATAACCTTTTGACACTTCGTTATTTCCACTGGTCTGAATATGCAGTGTCGCCTTCGGATGGCGATACAGAAAACGGTTTTCCCCCTTCTCTTCCAGAACCGCATTCCGGAAAATATTGTTCAGATGAAGGCGCGCACGGAATTCAAAAGCACCCCGATCCGCCTCCGCCTGATCCAGAACGACAAGCTGACGACTCTTTTTCAGCCATGCAAAAGTACGGATCATCCGTTTCAGAGGCTGAGAATATGCACCGCGCAGATCCAGACGCAGCAGCACCATCTCATCATCTTCGCGAAACTCGGGACATGCGGTTTTCTGTTTCCCGGGCGGCAGCTGATCGGTCCCGTCGACCGTCACGGTGTTTGCGGCGGAAGTCCGGATGCTCAGCTGATGAATCGGACGGCGGTAGAGATTGGTGTTTCCGGAGTGCATAACAAGAGGAACTCCTCCGGCGGCAAAGACAAAGTTCCCATTTTCCGGCCGCTTGTGACTGTTCACCCGGGCGCGGGTGTTCCAGTAACAGCAGAAGACAGGCTCCTTCTCCTTCCATCCGGCACGGATGAACGTCTGTCCGTTGGAAAAACGTGCGGTCAGCGGAAGATTCAGCTTTTCGGGAACGGCGATCCGGGGATCCTTTCCCCTGCCGGCAAGAAATGTGTTGATGTTCCAGTTCCACCACGGCTTCCGCCACGGAGAACGCGAACCGAGGTATGCCGCAATCGGATCATCATAGGCAAGCGAAAGGATATACATGGTCCCGGCAGGAGGAGAAGAAAAATAGTTGTCGTCGCCGAACGAAATCCGATAGAACCGATCCGGGCTTCGCACGTCATGATACAGCATCCATTTTGCCACGTTCCGGAGGGGGGAATCCCGGAAGAAGTCCGTCCGCTCCCTCTCTGTCAGATAGGGGTAGATCGACGGGATCACACTCATTGCATATCCGGCGTATCCGGCGCCCTCCCCGTAACTTCCGTCCGCTTCGAAACTTGAGCGGAAATAGTGTTTCAGAAGCCGGAGTGCGAATTCCGCTTTCGGCGCATCCTCAAAATATTTTGCGGAAAGCAGAAGAGCACCGCTCAGAATGGAGGTCCAGTTGTTGGGTTCCCGATCCCATTCCTGCCGCCGCACAAGATCATCGTAACACGACTCCAGAACATATTCCCGGTACCGGGCCTCAATCAGACGGATCTCTTCCGGAGTAAACAGGTCCCGGCAGCGGAGCAGAATGGCGTTCAGAACCCGCGCAAACGGCAGCGTATGCAGATCCGCATACCGTTTTTTGACGGTGTCTTTTTTCCAGACCCGGTACATCTGTCCCATCCAGAACCAGCGGTCGAGCGTCATGGCATGCATGGTATAGTCGTGAATGAAGGTGCCGACCAGAGAATTTCCCGTAAAAAAGTAGGTATCAAGCATCGGTTCGATCGCGAGATAGCGGAGCTGGTACGCGGGAACCACATTCGGCGGGAGACTCCAGGAATTCAGATAGCGAAGCACATGGATTTCATTCTGTTTGCGCCAGGTGTTTCTTCCGTTCGGATCATCCCGGTAAAATTCGGCGATCCTCACCAGCATCTCACGGGGTGCGGGAAGAGGGCGGAGATTTTCCATGCGCCGGATCCGCTCCACATCCATCTTCAGATCTTTCATGGAAAGTTTCCGAAATCCGGCCGGAGGCGCAAGTTTGAATTCCCGCATGTCCGGATAGATTCCCAGAAGGAGTTTCTCCTCCGCAAAGAGGGACAGACTGCCGATCAGAAGGATGGAAAACAGAATGCGTTTCATAAGACGTTTCTCCTGTAAATAAAAAGCGGAACGGTTTCTTCCCGCATTTCATTTTACCAGATAAGCTCCCGATTGTCAAGAGGAAACGCGCTCCAAAGCCTGCATTGTCTCTTCATCGTGGAGAACCGGAGGAAGAAAAAGGAAGGACTCCGGAACAGAATATTGAAAAGAGCGTTTGCGGGATTATATTCCGATTCAGAGAAACGACGAAGGAACAAGGGCGGATGAAGGATAAAATTCAGGTTCTCGAACGTGCATTTCATGTGCTGGAACTGGTTGCGCAGGATACGGAGCGGCCGCACACGGTGGGAGAACTTGCGGAAATGAGCGGCCTCAAGGTGCAGACCCTTTCCAAGATCGTGCGGACGATGACGGTGCTCGGCTATCTGGAAAACACGGGGCGGAAAAGCGGCTACATCATCGGGGAAAAACTTCTCCGTCTTGCCGAAAGCTACCGGGATCCGGACACTCTGCGCCGTCTGGTTCTGCCGCATCTGAAGTTCTATGCGGAACAGATCGGAGAATACATCTGTTTTTCGGTTCTCCGCGGATACTACAAGCGGATCGTCTGCAAGATCCGGGCAAAAGAGGCGAATCCGCGGTTCCAGTACACCTTTCCGGCGGAGGAGAACGCGTTTGAATCGCTCTCGGGGATCTGTCTGGTCGCCCGGAGCGGCAGAGAGCGGCAGATCAAATTCTACGACCGCTGCGGTGTTCCGCCCGCCTGGGGAAAGATTTCAAAAGAAGAATATCTCCGGAAAATGGAAGCGCTCTCACGGGAGGAGTTCTCGCTCTCCCGCGAAATCCGACCCGGTTATATCATCATCTGCTATCCGGTGATCTGCGACGCGGAACTCATCGGAGAGCTCGGCTCCTTCATGCCGGAAGCGGCCTATTCCGACACCGTTCCCGCTCTCCTGCGGGAAATCGCCGGAAAAATCGCCAGAAGTTATTGATCCGGTTCTCTCCCATCAAGAGAGAACGGGAAGTTCTCCGATTGCATTTTCTCCGACTTCCGCGTATAATGAACATGCGCATCCGGCCATATTCATTCAGGAGGAGATAGAGATGTCAACAGAGAAATCCGCCGTTTATCTGATTCCGTTCGCCCATCTGGACCTTTTCTGGGCGGGGAGCAGAGAGGAGTGTCTGTCGCGGGGAGCGGAGGTGATCCTGACCGCCCTGCGGCTTCTGGAACGGTATCCGGACTACCGTTTCATGATCGAAGCCGTCAATTTTCTGGACTATTTCCGGGAGGCGTATCCGGAAGACTTTCTCCGGCTCGGAACGTTTGTGCGGGAAGGACGAATGGAAGTGATTCCCGTCCGCGCGATTCTGTACACGCAGCTTCCCTCCGGAGAGACGCTGATCCGCAATTATCTCTCCGGCCGGGAGAGCTGCGGAGAGTGGTTCGGATTCTCCGGAAAGACGGTGTCGCTTTCGGATATTCCGGGTGTTACACCCCAGCTGCCGCAGATTGCAGGGAAATCCGGATTCACCGCTCTGCTTCTCTCGCACGGGACACCGCCGCATACCGACCGGGTCTGTTACGCCGCCCTGGACGGAACGCGGATCGCCACCTATGCGCCGATCCATTACGGCCGCTGCCGGAAACTCTTCGGAGAAGCGGAAAATTATACCGCCATGTGTGCGAACGAAGCGCAGATTGAACAGGAGCTCGGCGGAATGGAGTATCCTCAGCTCTGTCAGTTCGGGACCGACCTCTGTGTGATTCCGGAACAGGTTGTGGAGAATTTCCACCGCTGGAACGCGGACGGACACCGTCCGTTTCTTTTCACAACGCCGGAAGAGTATTTCCGACAGCACTTCCCGGAATCGGCCCGGTGCATTTCCGGCGAAATTCCTTCTCTGTGGCCGAACGTGGAAAGCAGCTGGCCCGATCTCTGGCCGCAGGACCTCCCGTCAGAAAACGCGCTGTTCCAGGCGGAGTTCTTTGAAGCCCTGCGATGGGAAAACCGTTCGCAGGACTACCGGAAACGTGCCTGGAACTTTCTGCTGGATTCGATGGATCACAATCAGAACGGCATCGGAGGAGAGATCGCTGACAGGGAGAAAAAAGAACTGAAACAGTGCGCCCGTCTCATGGCGGAGCGTCTGGCGCGGGAGTCGGCGATGATCTCTGCGGCACGGATCCCGGCTCCGCGGCCCGACTGCTTTCCTCTGGTGATCTTCAACCGGCTTTCGTGGAGAAGGAAAGGACTTGTCCGCGCGCGGACGTCCCTGTACGGGCCGGGAACGGCAAAGCATCCCCGGCTCCGGGACAACAATTTCCGTCTGATCGACGACCGGGGAGAAGAGGTTCCCTTCCGTCTTGTCAAACACCTCCGGCGAGTGGCGGATTCCATTGAAGCGGAGTTCTCCGCGGAGGTTCCGGCGTTCGGTTTCCGGTCGTATTTTCTGGAGATTGCCGAACCATCCCGATTCGAATCGCCGTTCCGGATCGACGATGGCAATGAACGGGACCGCCACGCGCCGAACGGCCCCGCCGCAAAAACAACCGTCGAATCCCGGACGCTCCGGCTGACAATCGACCGGATCACCGGCCGTCTCTCTCTGTTCGACCGGACGTCGGAACGGTTCCTGTTTGTCAATGCGGAACTCATCGGGCGGGAAGAGATCCGGGGCGACTACATCTGCCGCATGGACCCGAGCGGGCGAACGATTCCCTCCGTGGTGGAACATGTTGAAATTCAAGAAGATTCACCGGTTGCCTGTCGGATTCTCCTCCGGGGGACAATCTACGGGATGCGCTATGAACAGCATCTCACCCTTCCGGCCAAAACAGCGGAACTGGAAATTGAAAACACGATCCACTGGAAATGCGGCGCCTATGTCCGCCTCGAACAGACCTTTCCTTTTCCCGATGCGGAAAAACGGGAGATCGAATACGGCGTTCCCTTCGGCAAAGTCCGTTATCCGGAAACGATTTACAAAGACGGTCTCCTGTTCCGCTCCATTGTCACGCCGGAACGCGGCAGCAATCCGGATCCGGAGATCGAACATTTCCGTCTGGCCTCCCAATGGGTCGCCTTCCGCGCGGACGGACATTTCACTACGATCGGCTGCGACCACCGGCTCTGGGAATTCGAGCCGCATGAGATCCGCAGCTGCATGATCCGGGGGATCGGCTACTGCAGCGGATGCGAGGAGATTCTTGCCGACGGAACGCGCAAACCGGTTCAGCGTCCCCCGGACGGCGTATACTCCTGCCGCTACCGGATTCAGCCGGGAATGCGCCCGGAATGCGGATGGGAACTGAATGCGCCGTTCTATCCTGTCGGTGTCGGCCGGTGCATCCGGAACGACTCCGCCGCACCGTCCCTTCCCGCTCTGCCCGATACAACGGGGAGCGGCATCATCGGAAGCTGCGTAAAACCGGCGGAACGGATTCCTGGAGCCATTGCGATCCGTCTGTTTGAAACGCTCGGCAGGAGCGGAGAACTCCCTCTCCCGGACGGCGACTGGATGGAGACCGATCTGATGGAGCAGAATCCCGTTCCCGCAGCCGGGCCGCTGAAATTCACCCCTTTTGAAATCAAAACACTGATCCTGAAAAGACCGCATTCTCCACAATGAAGGGAGAATGCGGATCGCCCCCATTGACAAACTATCCGGAATCGCATATAATTAAAATAGATCATCAACAGAAAGGTGCGGTATGAAAACAACAGCGTTGACGATGCGGAAACATCAAAGAAATTCCAGATTTACTTTGATAGAACTCCTCGTTGTAATTGCGATCATCGCGATTCTGGCGGGAATGCTTCTTCCGGCCTTGAATGCTGCGCGGGAGAAAGGAAGATCCATCAGCTGTCTTTCGAATCTGAAGCAGTTCGGACTGGTCTCTCTGGAATACACGCAGGAAAACGATGGTTATGTGATCCATCTCGGAACGGAAGCGACGGTCGGGAAAAACGTGTCTGGTACAACGCCATGGCGCCGTATCTGGCAAAGAAAAAAACGGAAACGGTATTCGACTGGAAAAACTTCTGCTGTCCGAGCAAAGTTGCGGCGTCCAAGGATATCACGGAAAATTACGGGCTTCTCTCCGGAGTCAATGTCTATTCCGGAAGCAGCCTCAAGACATTCAAAATCGAAAAACTGAAACAGCCGTCGCGTCATTTTCAGTTCATGGATGCCATGGCATTTCTTCTGAACTACATCAACAGCTCTTACGCCGGCTGGCTGCAGTACGGGGAAACCGGAGTTTCCGGCCACTGGAACAGTCCGGCATTCCGGCACAAGGAACGTCTGAACGTCCTGTTTTTCGACGGTCATGCTGCCAATTTGGACCACACGCGGATCCACGGTTCGGAGGAAGTCAAGGAATTCTGGTACTTCGACGAATCCCTGCGCTGAACCATTCCCGCCCGGGCATTCCGAGAGCAGGGCTGTTCTCCGCCAGAAGAAGAACCGCCTTGCTCATTCGTTTTCCGGCTACCACTGCCGCCAGGAATTTGGATCGAAATTCAGGATCAGACGGGAGGGGCGATCGAAGAAAATCGCATCGGATTCCGGTTTTTTACCGCCGATTCGCACCTTTCCAATAATACCGCCGTTTCCGCGCAGATCGCGGACACGAACCACAAGAATATTCTTTTTTCCCCATTGTATCGCTTTGTCCGGAATCCGATAAAGACGTTTTGCAGACCAGTATTTCGGAGTTTCTGCGCCGGTATGTCCAATTGGTATTCCATTGAACCAGACCCAGTCAAAATCATCAATCGTATCGGCATCAAAATAGAGCCTTTTCCCCTTCCAGCTCTTCGGAATGGTGACAGGAATACGATACCATGCGTCTCCGTCGTAGGGAAGTCCGGCGGACGGGCTGCAGTTCGGATTTTTCATTGTGATTCCCTGCCCCTCCCAGTGAGAACCGATTTCCAGTTTTTCCCAGCTGGAATCATCGACCCCAGGCAGATACCATCCAAGATCCTCTCCTTTTGATTCGGGATCGGTTCGGAACGGAACTTTGAGTCTGTCCAGATGGAGATCTCCTGAATCAGAAGTAAAATTCAAACGGGCTGACGCCGGTGCACCGAGTGAGCTCAGAAGAACGGAAAGAATCCGTTGAAGTTTGATTCGCGACGCCTCTTCCGTCAAATCTGACGGAAGGATTGTAAGTGCCATGATTCGTCCTCGGCCTGCATGGAAATCCTCCACGATTCGCGATTGTCCGAAAACCGGAAGCTCGACTGCGGGATTGAAATAAAAATCCGAATTCCCGAGTCCACGAAACATCGGATTTCCCTTCGGATATCCTGCCAGACGAACCTTTTCCCGGACAGGATTCGGCAGTTTCAGAAGCGAATATTCCCGGGAGGACAATCCGACAGCAAGGATACTTCCCCCCTCTTCCGCGAAACGACGTACTTGATCTGCAGGAATCCTGAATCCAGAACCGAGAACCAGAAGTTTCGCCGATCCAAGCTCTGATTCCGGAAGAAAATCGAATCCGAGATCCGTCAGAGCCTCTTTCGATCCGGAAATCACCGCAGGAACCGTCTGCGGAACCGGATCCGGCTCTAAAGCATAGGCGAAAATCCGATCTGCCAGCAGAGTCGCGACGGGATCAACACCGTAACGTGACGGGAAATCCAGTTGACAGAACAGCACACGTCCTTTCTCCGTAAAATATTCCAGCAGAGCCGTACGCGAAAGATCTGCGTCACAGTCCAACAAAACACGAAACCGTCCGCTGCACGGCTTATCCATCACGAACGAAACCACTGTTCCTTCGGTTCCCCACCGCATAAAACGTCCGTTCTTCATCGACATGCCGAGATCCGGATACGGATCCAGCACATCGGGTTCTCCCCTCCAGTAGCGAAGATCTTCTTCACCAATCCCCTTTAAAATCGGATGTATGGAATCTTTCGAGAAAACCATGCGGCACCGCCGTTCCTCCAGATAGTCTTTCAGAGCACCGCGATCATTCTGCGGCAAAACGAGCATCGTCAGCCCATTCTTCAGGAGTTTCTCCAATCCCCATTCGCGACATTTTGCGAGGAATGCCGACGAGAAAGATTCCGCTCCAACGACCAGAAGAGAAGTCCGGGGAAGCTGCTGTTCCTTCGATATTTCGAGGAATGAAATTCCCATCTGTTTCAGAAGTGTACGGGTTTTTCCGATCTCGTCGTACAGCAGGACGGGAAAACACTTCCCGGACGAAACCGTCCGCTGCGGAAACAGATGCAAATCGAACGAATCATTGCAACTCTCCGATCCGTATCGGACATTCAGGTAAATCCGACAGTGTTCCCGTTTTTTCACCTCTGTCACCTTCCAGGAGAAGGGGATTTTCCGAACGGCTCCCGCAGGAAGGTGAAATCCGGACAATTGACCCGAAGCGAGTTCTTTCTTATCGCGCAGACAAACAATTTTCCAGGCGATATCCGCAGTAACCGAAGTCAGATGGTCATTGGAAAGGATGATCTGCTTTTCGACGGTTTGCCCGCTGTAAAACGCATGTTCCCGAGAAGAGAGACGTCCGGGACGCCCGGCGATGAATGCAAGGAACGGATGTTGTCCTGCGGATACCGCGGCATGAAGCCGGTTCGGATATTCATAGGAAAATTCCGCTGAATAATCCGCTTTTGCACCGGGTGTTGTAAGATCCGCAGCCGGAGGTAAATCCTTTTCCGACTCCTGGGTACGGGAGAAATAGTCAACGGTCGACTCGAACAGCCAGATTCCGCTGATATCGTATGCCCGCCATGCGGAAAGGCAGCGGGAAAGCCAGAGTTCCGCCGTTTTCTCCATTGCCTTGTCCATCCGATTCCGGATGATTCCGTTTTCCCTGATTACGCCCGCCCGCCCCGTACTCCATCCGTCATCCGGCTGATGCGGCGAAGAGCTTTCGTAAATGGAATCGCCGAAGTAGCGTGCTCCCTGCTCATAGAACATCTGTTTTTTTTCATCCCAGGAGGTATCTTTTCCTGTCCGGCTGTTGCGCCAGTTCGCATAGTTGAAACAGAATGGAAGAGCGACTTCCTCCAGGACAAGCGGCTTTTTCCTGACGGCGGACCACTTCATCGGCCAGTCCGCCCATTCATCAGGATTGTTCTCGAAGGTCGGATACGGATTCGCCGCAATAATGGAACCGGAGCTTCCGCCCATACTCTGAAGAACAATCCGTGACGGGTCCAGACGGCGCAGGAATTCCTCCTCCATCAGAGAGGCCTTCAAAATGTCGTTCTGAGGCTGATTTGCATCAATCCGGTTTGGATTGATCCACTCCGAGTTCCAGCAGAGCAGCGGATTGATCGCCCAGATGACCAGACTGGGATCATTCCGGAATTTCCGGACAATTCCAATCAAAGTCTCCTCCAGTTCCAATTTTGCGCGACGGAATTTCGGCGCAAGATAGACCTCGAACGGATATCCGTGATTCGGCACCCCGGGAAGATATGTTCCCATTCGGACCAGCGGCGGCATCACATGGCGCAGAACCACCATCATGCCGAGACGATTGCAGAGCTTGACAATCCGTTCATTCATTGTTTCGAGCATGATACCGTTGAAGTGCATTTTCTTCAGGGCCGTCAGCATGTTGACAAGGCCCTGTTCGCTGAGCGAGGTGTAACGGAACTGACTGCTTTTGAACAGCAGGCGGATCTTGGATCCGTTCAGATAGAAATTTCCGCCGCTGACCCGCAGCTCCCGGAAACCGAATTCATCCGACATTTCATCGAGAATCTTCCCTTCCGCGTCGCAGACCGTGAAACGGAGAGAGTAAAGACGGGGATTTTCCGGACTCCAGTATTCCGGATTTTCCCATTTTCCGGAAATGCCGATCCGCTCCGAGCTTCCCGCCTTCAGCACAACGGTTCGTTCTGGAAGGGAAAAAACCGTTTTCCCCTGATCGGTCACTTCCGCGCGAATCCGGAGCACCCGGTCCTCCTGAGAACGGTTGAAGAATTCAGCATCGGCGAAAAGGAGCTTTTTTTCCACCGAGGTCAGAATCCGCAGATCGTTTCCGGAAAGCTCCGCCGGCAGCACATGAAGCCAGACATCATCCGTAATGCCGGGGCCATCATGCCAGCCGAACCACCAGACACTTCCCATCTTCGGCAGAATAAACTCCGAGTATTTCGGATGCGATTTCCGGAGCGGGAAAGAGGAATACTGGACCAGCAGCGCGATCTCATTGTTTCTGCCCGGCAGAATCTGACCGGAAATATCCAGCGTTCCTGTTTTGGAAATATCCTTCACCGGGACCCCGTTGACAAACACTCTCGCCTGATCTTCGATCGCGTTGAACTGCAGAAGGAACCGGCATCCGCTCCAAGATTCCGGAATGGAAAGTGCACGGCGATACCATCCCTGTGCATAATCCGAAACCGGCAGGCCGTCGATCTGCGAAATGCGCGATTTCTCCCGGTCGAGAAGATAGAAATAACGACCATCCCAGCGTCCCGGGACTTTCACATAGATCCACGTTCCGCCGCTCTGGACGGAATCCGGCATTCCCGGCTGTTTTCCATCATGCTTCCGCAGTTTTTCGACCGAGGAATCCAAATTGACCTGGAACTGCCAGTAGTTGTTCAGCGAAATCGAATGACGGACCGAAGTGTTCCGCTGAAAATGATTCTCCCGTTTCCAGTCCACCCATTCCGGCAGAGCGTAGCATGAAAGCGGCGTTTCAACCGGGTTCCGGCTTGAAAGCGGACGAACAGACGCTTGCTCCGTTCCCGAATGTCTCAACGAAGGATCCGGCACAGAGGTGGTGCGGAAGACGGTTCTTTCCTTCGCCCCCTTCTCAAACGCGATCTCGTAAAGATAGAACTCCGCATGTTTTTTTGACGGATCGTTCAACTGCATGCCGATTGCAAATTGCAGATTGGTCACATTTTTCAGATTCAAAACGGGAGGATTCTCCTTGTTCGGACCCAGATAATGGAAATCACGAACAAGGAGAACTTTTTTGACCCAGTCCTCGTTATAGCAGGGCAGCATGGCCGAGGTTTTCCAGCGTTCGCCATTCCAGCACCAAGAATTCTTCTCCCCGTCGGAAAGCAGCACGACAAAATTGCCTGTTCCTCCGTCTCCCCGATAGATCACGGAAACCCCGTCATATCCATCCGCGACATTCCGGAACGCCGGAGCCGTAAACTGGACTGCTCCGCTTCTCGCCGTTCCAACTCCGCCCAAGCTCACCCGAAGAGACTCCCTGCCGTCTTTCCGGACCATCTGAGCAGCAGCATTTCCATAGGCGTTGAAATGTCGGAATCGTCCCGGGGACGCAACCAGATGCGACTCAAGCCCCGCCAAAGAAAATCCCGCCAGGCAGGATAGAAGAACAAACCATTGTTTCATCACAAAACCTCCTTGATTCTTATCATATTGTATTTCAATACCACAGGAAAGTGTTTCGGAATCGCAGAGTGGAATGGGTTCCATCAAAATAGGGTAGCGAACAGAAGGCGACATGTCCATCCGCGAACAGGAAGTTGATTCCACTGTTTCCGTGCCGGAACTGGAAATCTCCGCGCTGATCCGGCGGAGTTCCCGGAGTAATCGTCAAATGGGTGGTGTTCCAGTCGTATGTGTGTCCCTTTCCTTCCGCATAGACGAACTGGCGCGAAGGCTGCCGGATCAGCGAACTGCGGAATCGTGTCGGCACCTCGCTCGATCGTCCGATCACATAATGGTTGGCCTCATAGTTCGTTCCGGGATTCTTTACCTCATTGGCCGGACAGAAGAAAATCGACGATACCGGAACCGTATTGTTCGGCCACGGCAGCCGGCACGAACTCTTCCCGGGGACTAGATACGGCGTAATCCGGTCCAGCGTGATCAGCCCCATATTCAGCCAGTCCGCCGCAGACACGTCATCTCCCTGCCTCCAGTCGGCAGGATCTCCCAGCAGAGGATAGTAATCCTGATTGTCCGCCTGATACTGCGCGAATCCGATTCCGAGCTGTTTCATATTCGATGCGCACTGAATCCGCAAAGCACTTTCCCTTGCCCGTCCCAGAGCCGGCATCAGCAGCGCCGCGAGAATCGCGATGATCGCAATCACGATCAGGAGCTCTATCAGAGAAAACACTTTTTTTTTCATTCCGTCCTCCTCTCTTTTTTAAACAGCATTCTTTTCTGCAAGGATCTCACTTATTCCGTTCCGGAGCGCTCCGGAGTTTTTCCCGCTCCAGCTCCCAATACACTCCGGCATATCCGGCGGGAATCACCATTCTGTTCCGGAAGAAGCAGACCGTTCCAGGCATTCCGGGAACCGTCAAAGAACGTATCCGATCCCAGACGGGCCGGAGCGGATCGCAGATATCCAGCACCGTAATTTCTCCGGTCCGGCGATAGGAAAGAACCACGGTGTTCCCATTGACGGACGGAACGCCGACAAGCGTTTTCCCCGCAATCCGGATCCGTTTCCACTCCGACGGCATCCCGTCCTGATTGGGGCGGAGCAGATAATATCCGCCGTCCGCAACCGCCAGACAAAGATTCCCCAAACTTGCCGCTCCTCCACGGTGTGTGGCAAAGCGGGTCCGTTTCCAGTTTGCCAGCGCAACCGATCCTCCTGCAGTGTCATACCACGCATATCCACTGTTGTGCCAGTTGAAAAACAGATAGCGTCCGCCGACCAGCTGATGCGTCATCAAATCCGAATAAACTATTCCGACCTGATTGTGGCGGAAGACCTCCTTTGCCTTCTTCGGATCTCGTACATTCAAGAAGAAAATCCAACCTCCATGATCGGAGACAATCAGAATATCGGTCTTCTCCGGAGCCCAGATTCTCTGACAGTCCAATCCCCACGGCATAGCGATTTGGGCTTCCGGCTCCAGGAGGCCATTCTCCCGTATCCGGTAAACACCGATTCCTTTTTCGTTTTCAGCGACATAAAGCGTTTTTCCACGGATCTTCAGATCAAATGCAAATTTTTGCGAATACTGATGAAGCGGTTCAATGCTCCGCTCTCCAAGCCGGACAGAATGAATCCCATCCTCCGAGGCGGCAAGAAATGCAACGTTTCCGCAAACGGCCGCCTCCCGGACCATTCCATCCGTCCGGTATACGGCGAATCCCTTCACTTCCGGGAACGGCGGCGGATGAGCCTTCCGTTTCGGAAATGATTCCGGTTTCCGCGGCGAGGCAATTCCGGGAAGTTCCGCAAGATACAATCCCGTCTTCTGACCGCAGAGATAAACCACTCCCTCGCCAATGGCAAGACTGCTCAGTGCATCCGGGAGAGAGGAATTTTCCAGGACATTCCCTTCTGCGTCATACCGTTTTTCCACAACGATCTCCTCCAGCTTCGCATGTCCAACGCAGAAGGGCTTTTTCGGATCGGAAATATTCAGGATGAAAAAGCCGTTATGCGTATCCGCGCAAAATGCGTACTTCCCCGAGACCCGAACCGTCCAGTAATCGTTTCCGAGATTGTAGAAACGGGGAAACCGAAAGATGGACAGCCGTTCCGGCCGTGCTGAATTGCGAATATTCCAGATCTCAACTGCATGTCCGTTTCCCGATCGGAGACTCCGTGGACCGGATTTCCGGTGATGACCGGTAGAGGCGAACAGAAGTTCTCCCTGGACATCCAAACCGTCGCCGAAGCCATCCAGCCGGATACATCCAGCCAGCTTCAGAGAGGCAGGATTTGACGCATCCGCGATTCGAATCTGTCCGGCAGCCCAGTCTCCCGCGAACACCCGTGTTCCGGAGACTTTCACCGATTGAGCCTCTTCGGTTAGAAAATTGCCAAGAAAACGCGGTCGGCGCGGATTGGAAATATCCACGGTCTCCACGCCGTAGATCCGGTTCCCAATATAGGCATACTCCTCTGTCAGATCAATCCCAGTGGCAAGTTCAATGGACTGGTAACGGCTCAGGATCTCCGGTTTTTCCGGATTCCGGATATCCACCAGCACCATTCCGCTCTGCCGCCCGGCAATTGCGGCGATTCCGTCCCGGACCGCCATCTGGCGACAACCTTTCGACACACGGAGTTTGCGGATCAGTTTCGGAGCGTTCGGCCGGGAAACATCGAAGGCAAAGAGAGTTCCTTTTGATCCCGCCACCCATAGCGTTTTCTGTTCCAGAGCGACCGCCATCGCGCCTTCCTCCACGCAGGGAATCCGTTTCAGGGAAATTTTTTCTCCGTATGATTCTCCAGAAAGTGAAATTGCCTGCCAGAGGGAAAGGAGTAAGAGCATTTTTTTCATAAAACCGTTTTCTCTCCGCTTATTGAAGTACAAGGACTTGGTATCCGACCAGAATTGCCTGAAAGAGCATGGACTGGAAATACGCACTCTCCCGCCGTTCCGCATGACCATCCGGGAATCCGCAGACTGCACTGTTCAGATGATGCAAACTGACCTTATAGTCCCCCTGGTCGGTTCCCGGACAGAACTGACGATTTCCGGCTTTTCTGCCCGTCCCGGCATCAATGGAACAGGTATCCGCCAGAAGAGGAAAGCGGGAAGGATTTCGGATCCGGGCAAGATTGTATCCGTAATGCGGATCTTTGTTGTAATAGACCTCATCTCCGAAAAGAGTTCGGATTTTTTCTTTTCCCAGCCAGGCCCACGTCCAGCCATTCTGGGCAGCCATGATTCCATAGGTCTCTGTGCGGAGAAGATCGCTCTTTTCAGAGTTGAGTGCCGGACAGTAAACAACTTTCGGAGACAGATACGATGTTCCGGTTGTCATCAGCCTTGCCCATGCTCCATAACCTGCACCGGTGTGGGTATTGTAATTCTCACAGCTGGTGAGCATCCCGCTGAAATCATCTCCATAGGCCTGAATTCCCATCATGCATTGCCTGACGTTGTTCAGACAGAAGGTGGCATAGGCCAGTTCTTTTGCACGCCCGAGAAGCGGAAGAAGCAGACCAACAAGAATTGCAATAACAGCGATCACAATTAAAAGTTCTATAAGAGTAAAAAATTTTCTCACAATCCTTCCTCCTTTTCTGCTTTTTCCAGTGTATCGATCAATCCGTCTCGGATTCTCATAAACTCCTCCATCCGGTAAAAATAATGCGGATGTGCGATTTCTTTCGAAACAGGTGCTCCATCTGCTTCAATGTTATCAATCAGAAGATTGACGGCATCCCGCACGAAGACATAAAAATTTTCATAGATCACACCTGTCACGGCGGAATCATCAATTAGATCCATGGGGAAATTGTAACCGGTCACGATTTCAGGGGAATAAGAGCATTTCTGTTTCCGCAGCCATTCCAGAAACATCCGCACCACTCTGCAGTCGCTGATGAAGATTCCATCCGGACGCGCCGTCAGCAGTTCATGGAAAAGAGTCTCCTTGTTTCTCGCATCGATCAGGAACGGCACCATCTCCAGAGCATGCCTGGCGCAGATTTCCTGAAAAATCCCCATCATGCTTCTGTTGTCGAACGGATAGATGCAGCAGGCGATTTTCCGGGCTCCGCGTCCGGCGAATAACGCAATCATCCCTTCAAACGCCTCATTCCAGACTGTGTTGGCCGAAAGGAATCCATCCGCCTTCTGACGGTTCAGCAGAATCGGAATCCGACTTTCCAGAATCCGTCTGCTGAACTCCGGCTCCGGACGAAGGTAGGGCGCATAGAAAATCCCATCCACCTGACGTTCTATCAGATTTTCCATGCACTTCCGCTCTTTCTCCGGATTCCAGCTTGTCAGAGAAAACAGCAATTGATACCCCCGGTCTTCTGCATACTTCAGACACGCCTCAGCCAGATGGGAGAAATACGCGTCCGTAATCCCGCCAAGAACGATTCCCAGCATTCGGGAACGGCCTTTCCGAAGCGCACACGCCGCAAGTGACGGACGGTATCCAAGTTCCCGGACCGCGACGTCAATCCATTTCTTCTTCTCATCACTCAGCCGAACTCGTGGATCCTTGTTCAAATACATGGACACAACCGACTTGGAAACTCCGGTCTTCTCCACGATATCCTTCAATGTTACACGCATCGGACTTCTCCTTGAAAACGTTTGAAGAATCGATTCTTCATTTTTATTATACTACAGGATCAGGAAAAAGTCAACCCCTGAAAAAAGAAATCGTTGGGAAAACAGGAATTCAGGAAAAACGATTCCTTTCTCTTTTCGGAAGGTGAAAGAGAAAAGAGAACATCCCGAAGATGAAATTGGCATTTTCGTGTCAGAAATCATTCCGATCCCCCTCTTGTTTTTTTTCCGGATTCAAGGTATAATTAAAAGAAAGGAAAAACGGGCAGAGAAAGAAAAATGAAACGAATCTCCCTGAAAAATCTTTCTGAACAGAGCGGGTATTCCCGAAGCACGCTGTTCCGGGTTCTGCGCAATGCGCCGGGAGTCCGTGCTTCAACCCGGGAAAGTGTGATCCGGCTGCTCAACCTTCACGGATATGTCGTGGAACATCACAGCGGCCCTGAAAAAATCGTGATTGACACCCCGATCCCCAATCTCTATCCGGAACACCTTGCATCTCTGATCGGAGAACGGCTGGAACTGGAACAATATCATGTGGTGCAGACCCGGTCATGGAAACGGAAAGCACTCTTTCTTCGCGAAATTGCCGATGCCGACGCGGTCATTTTCACCTCTTCCGCGGACAGGGAACTGCTGCGTCTTACCCGGGAAAGCAATCCGGAAATCTACCGGATCTCCCTGTTCAGCAGACATTCGGAGGAAAGCGAGCTGACGATCAGCGTGGATAACTTCGGCGGAGCGTTTCTCGCAGCGAATTATCTGGCTCTGCATTTCGGGAAAATCGCCATCTTCTGCAATCCGAATCAGGAGGATTCCGCAGAACGGGGATTCATCGTCAACAGCTGCATCCAGGCAAAATTTCCGCAGGTCCGCTGCGAACTGATCTGTTACACCACTCTTCCGGAAGTCCGCAGATTCCATCAGGAGCGCGGATCGGAATTCGATGCGTATTTCTATCAGAACGGCGATCCGTGGGTGACTCTGGCTCCCGAGCTGAAAAAAGAGAAACGGAAGATCTTCACGCTTCTCTTCAACAATCCGGAGTATGTTCTGGATTTGCGGGATCTGCACCAGAAACCGGAGCTGGACGCCTACATCAATTTTGAAACATCTCAATTCGGGGAGCTGATCGCATTTTATCTGCGGAACCGCCCTCTGCTCTACAAACAGCCGCGTCTGGTTTCTCTGCTTCCGACGCAATTCATCATCAACCGTCAACACCGAAAGGAAAAAACCGTATGAAACAACATCATTCCGGACGACAATTCACTTTGATTGAGCTTCTTATTGTCATCTGTATCATTGCGATTCTTGCGGCACTTCTTCTGCCGGCACTGAACAGTGCGCGGAAAAAGGCGCAGAGCATCAACTGTCTCTCCAACCAGAAGCAGCTCGGAATCGCGACGGCGCAGTATGTGCAGGACAACAACGACTGTCTACCGATTCCGCATTCCGTCGACGGAATCAGCGGATCGGTCTCCTGGGCCACACTTCTGTATATCAGTACCACGGGAGAAAAACTGGAACGTGCACATCAGTATCTGGAGATGCTTCCGGACAATCTGTTCCGCCCGGCCAATCCGATGTTCGCCTGTCCGGCGGTCACGGAACCGTTCGCCTTCACGAGCGTCGGGAACCAGCACTTCGGGATCAACTACTTTATGATCGACAGTCATCCCTACTATCAAAACAACCGGTATCTTACGCGCCTGAAACGGCCGAGCGAGCGACTGCTCTATGCGGATATGGTATCAACCGTTCGTTATGCGGACACTCTGGTCCCGGCAACCGCATATTCAGGCGGACTTCCCGCCTATCGTCATCCGGGCCTGACCGCGAATTTCACCTTTGCCGATCTCCATACGGTCAACCACCGGGAATTCTATCTCCGCGGAGGCAGCAGCTGGAACACCTGGCTCTGGGGAGCGGGCGACAATCCGCAATAAACCTCAAATCAGCACAAAGGCCATTCAGATACGGAGAGATCATATGAAGAACGTTTTTCTTATTTCCGGACTGCTGCTCGCCGGAACACTGCTGTCCGCCGCTCCGCTTGCGCAAAAGGATTTTTCCAGCGAAACCGGGTTCGCATGGAAAGACGGAGTTCTGCGCGCTTCCGTTCCGCAAATGCCGGAAGATGTCCGCTTCTTCAAGAAAGGGATCCGCACCGATTTTCCCGCGGATCCGTATGCGGGAAAACTCGTGGAGTTCTCCGCGGAGGGACGATGGATCAATCAGCCCGCATCCGGCAACAAACGAGGGTACATTCAATTTGCCATCTTCAAGAAGGATGGGAAAATACTCTGGGACGGAATCTATCTTACGCCGGATCAGAAAAACTGGACCTCGTTCAAGAAGATACTCCGTCTTCCGGACGATCTGAAAACTCTCCGTCTGTTTCTCGGCTTTGAGAATGCGTGCGGGCACTTTGAGCTCCGGAATCTGAATCTGACCATTCTCGGGACTCCGCTGAACTTCTCCGCATACGGGAACCGCACGCTCCGCGACCGTGTTGCCGGAGACGGACGCGGCGGATGGACCGATCAGGGGCCGGACTCCGACGGGCGGGTCTTTGAACCCTTCTTCCGACTCAATCGGATCGGAGAGGTTCCGTTCAGCATTCCCGTCCGGGATCAGAACGCGAAAACGGTTCTGGTCATGCGCTCCCGGCGGAATCCGGACGGGATTCTGGAACAGGAGATTCCCGTTGTGCCGACCCGGGCGAACCACCTCTATGTCCTGCAGACCCTCTCCTACGCGGGAGAAGACGGAACTCCGGCGGGACGGATTCTGGTCCGGACGGAAAGCGGAGCGGAAACGGAACTTCCGGTCGTCACCGGACGCGATCTTGGTGACTGGTGGAACGGAAAAGTAGTCTCGGACGGCAGCGATTTCATCCGTGTCAACGGCACCCGCGCGTCTCATGTGCTCTATCTGACCCGCTACGATTTGCCCCAGTCGAACCAGAAAATCACCTCCGTGCGCTTCATTTCCGACAACGAGGACTGCATCTGGATTCTCTGCGGAGCCACGCTGACCGAACAGAAATATCCTCTCCCCTCCCATCCGGAGAAAAAACCGCTGACCATCCGCGCAGACGCCGAATGGCAGCCGGCCATCCGGACCGCGACCTATCCTTTCCGGAAAAAGGGAAGCATTCTCGACGTGACACCCTATACACAATATGAACCGATCACGGAGGAAAACCGGGTATTTCTCCGAGGCCGCCATTTCTACCGGAAAAATGATCCGTCCAGACCGGTCCTATTCTTCTGTGCAACGGCACGGATTCATCTTGGTTTCCCCAAAAGCCTGGAGACGCGCGAAAAAATCCGGGACTATGTCGAAGAGATGAAACTCCGCGGATACAATATGATTCAGATTTACAGTTCCGCGGTCATGAAGGATTTTTTCAAGACCGGAAAATTCAGCGAAACAGCGCTCGAACTCTATGACTTTCTCTTCGATCTCTGCCGGAAAAACGGCATTTATGTGGATTTCATCCTGATGCCGCGGGACAGCGGATTCTTCCCCTATCAGGAAAAATGGGGCAATCCTCCGTGGCCGTTCGGGGAGGATGAGGTCAACGTCTCCTTCGGGATCTATTTCTCGGACGAACACCGGAAAAACTGGGAAGACGGCGTAACCACCCTTCTGAATCGCCGCAACCGTTTCAACGGCACGCTCTGGAAAGAGGAACCCGCCATCCTCCTGTACGGGGCGGACAACGAACAGGAATATGCGTTCAATTTCAAGAATATCCGTCCGAAGGATCAGCTTCTCGCCGTCGGGCCCTACCGCGCATTTCTGAAGGACCGCTACAAAACCATCGGAGCGTACAACCGGAAATGGAATACGAAATTCCGCTCGTTCGAGGATATCCCCTGTTTTAATGTCAAAGAGAAAAACTCCGATGTCAACGATTTCCTGTATGAAAAAAGCGTGGCTCTGCTCCGTTGGGAAAAGAGCGTTCTGAAGAAAATCGGTGCGAAAGGATACCTCGGCGAAACGATGAATTTTGTGAAAACGCTGACCTATCATTTCATCCGCCGGGAATTCGATTTCATCAGCATGCACATCTATCACGACCACCCGCTCGGAAACACCTCCGGACGCGGCGGGTACAACCGGCAGACCAGCGCAATCCGGCAGGGGAACCAGTTTTTCCGGACTCTTGCGGGAAGCCGTCATTACAACAAACCGCTGATCTGCTCGGAATACGATCAGCCGTTCTGGAACCGCTACCGCTACGAACGTTCCTTTGTAATTGGAGCATACGCGGCGTTTAACGACATCGACGGGCTGACCGTCTGGGGAGAACCCTGCCGAAAACTGGATCTGACCAACACGCGCCGGGAATCGTGGCTGACTTCGGCGATGAAGGCGTTTGCGCAAGCGGCGGATCCCCTTGCCGACGCTTCACAAATCCTGAGTTATTTCATGTTCATGCGAGGCGATGTCCGGCCGGCGGAGAAATTCGTGAGAATCGTTGCAGACAAACCCTCGGTCTTCCGGACCAATCCGCTGGCCGCGCCGGCGCCCGAACAGACCGCGCTCTCGCTTCTCCTCGGCGATGCGCAGGAGAGCGTGGACGATCCCGCGCAAATCGCGCCAGCCGGGAAGAATGAACTGCTGATCCCCTCTCTCGGAGGCGGAAAAATGCGGATCGAAGGGTATTTCACGGAGGCCGTCGGAGCCACACGGAACATCTCCGGAACCATCAATACGCTCAAGGGGAAAGGATTTCTTCCGGAGAACAACCGGTCCAATGGAGAAAATATCTTTGAGAATGCGACTGGAGAATTGTATCTGGATACGGAACGGCTCTTTATGACGGTCAACACCCCCCGTCTCCAGGGGATGTGTGCTCCGGCGGGAGAACGGGCGGAGCTGGCGGACGTTCAGATTCTTTCGCACAACCGGGACGGCAATCTCACGGTTGCGGCGGTCGACGGTTTGAAACCGATCCGGGAGGCAAAACGTCTTCTCCTCGTGCGGCTGACCAATGCGCTGAACTCCGGAATGGTGTTCACCGACGATTCCATGACACAGCTGGAGAATCTGGGCACCATTCCGGCACTGCTTCAGAATTCCTCGTTCAAAATCCGGGTCCGCAGCCGTTATGCGAAAGATTTGAAGCTCTATCCGCTGTCGCTTGAGGGGATTCGTACAGGGAAGGTGCTTTCCCCTGTCGCATCCGACAGCGACTCGGCGACCTTCGCCGTCGATACGGCAAAAGACGGCAACACGGTCTATTTTGAAATCGCCGCGGAAAATGAAAAATAGAAGAAAATAAACGTAAACCCGGCATAATTCTTACCGGAAAGAGAGGATTTCATGAAACAGCGTCCCATTGTTGCAGCGTATTATTTCCCGAACTGGCATTGTGATCCGCGAATCGAAGCGCTTCACGGAAAAGGATGGACCGAATGGCGTGTTGTGCAGTATGCCACCCCCCGTTTTCCCGGACATCAGCAGCCGAAAGTTCCGCTCTGGGGGTATCAGGATGAATCGGATCCCGATGTGATGGCGCAGAAGATTTCCGCCGCGAAGGCGTACGGGGTTGATGCGTTCATCTGGGACTGGTATTATTTTTCTGACGGACCGTATCGTCAGCGCGCTCTGGAGGAAGGATTTCTCAAGGCTCCAAATTGCGATGATGTCAAATTCGCCATCATGTGGGCGAATCACGACCCCATCTACGCACATCCCGGAAGCTACTGGAAACCCGCGGAAGTCAACTGGAGCGGCGCGGTGGATCCGGAGACCTTCCAGGCATGCACCAGCTACTGTATTCAAAAATTTCTCTGCAAACCGAACTATCTGCGTCTCCCCGACGGATCGCTCTACTTCATGCTCTACCGCCTTGGCGCACTTGTGGAAGAGGTCGGCGGACTTGAAACTGCCGCTGCGCTCATCCGCGAATTCCGGGCAAACGTGGAACGCGCCGGACTCGGACGGCTTCATCTCGCAACCACCGTGGACTCCCTCTCCGGATTATGGAAAGCGCTGGAATCCCCGGAACAGGATTTTTCCGCCATCAACCACACACTGAAAACCCTCGGCATCGACAGCACCACCCGCTACGGATGGGGATACCGCAAAGGCTTCCCCTCCATGGATTACTCCGCCTGGGCACGGAGAAACCGCAGAATCCCGGAAATTCTGAATCGGCGCCTGAACTGTCCGTTTCATCCAAATGTCCTGACCGGCTGGGACTCCTCCCCTCGGACCGTTCAATCCGATATGTTTGAAAACCGCCCCTATCCTTTCGGATGCGTGGCAGTCAACAATACACCGGAACGTTTCCAGGAGGAGCTGCTGTTTGCAAAGAAGTTACTCGAAGCGGAACTCGCAAAAGGGGTGATTGTTCATATTTCCTGCTGGAATGAATGGACCGAAGGCGCTTATCTTGAACCCGATACCTCATACGGTTACGGTTATCTCCAGGCCGTCCGGAATGTGTTCGGAACAGCGGAGGAAAAGTATAAAGAGTGAAGTGTGAAGTGAGGAGTGTGAAATTTGTTTTTTGGAATGGATGGAAGATGGCGGGGGATTTCGTGCTCCGCACGACCAGCGTTTCGCCGCTGGACCGCGACAAGGACACCCTGTCCTTGACCCGAGAAAAATGCTGACGCATTTTTCCGTAACTGTTGGATGAAGGAGAAGTTGTTGGATGAAAGCGGCTATTCAGGATGGAGAATTTCGGATTGATGGAAAACCGTTCCGGATTCTGTCGGGTGAAATGCATTATTTCAGGATTCCGCGCGACTGCTGGGAAGATCGCCTCCGGAAGCTCAAGGCATGTGGACTGAATACGGTTTCCACCTATATGCCGTGGAATCTGCATGAGCGCGTTCAGGGAACATTTGATTTTTCCGGGAGGCTGGATATTCATTCGTTTCTGGAATTGGCGGATGGACTCGGGCTGAAAGTGATTCTTCGTCCGGGGCCGTATATTTGCTCGGAGTGGGAATTCGGAGGGTTTCCGGCATGGCTTCTGACAATCCCGGGACTGCGTCTGCGCTGTTCCGAAGAACAGTATCTGGAATGTGTAAGACGGTATTTTGAGGCGGTTTTCCGCGAAGTTCGGGAGTTTTACTCGAAAAATGTGATCCTGTTTCAGATTGAAAACGGATATGCGTCCTACGGAAATGATATGGAGTATTATCGGTTTCTCAAAAAGCTGGTGGACGACAGCGGATATGAGAATGTGGTGATCGCCGCCGATGGAGACAGCGACTCCCGGATTTCCACCGCGGTTCCTCCCGGAGTCTGGCGGACTCTGATGTGCGGACGCGAAAATCCGGTTCCGCAGCTCGAATTCAATCAGGCGGAGCAGCCCGATATGCCGCAGTTGATTATTGAGTACTGGAACGGGCAGCACATGGCGACCGGTGAACCGATCCGTCTGCGCGATCCGAAGCAGATCGTCAACAATCTGGAAAAAGCGCTCGAATGGGGTGCGCACATCAATCTCTACATGTTTCACGGAGGGACCTCGTTCGGATTCATGAACGGATCCATGAAAACATTCAACGGATGGTACACTCAGCTGGTCTCCAGCTACGACACCTGTGCGCCGCTCTCCGAGTCCGGCGATGTGACGGAACTGTATCGGATGTACCGGACGCTGTTTGCAAAGTACAATCCGGAGTTTTCCGCGGATACGCCGATTCCGGAGGATTCGCGCAAATGTGCGTATGGAGAAATTCCGCTGACAGAGTTTGCCTCCCTTTCCGGAAATCTGGATGCGCTCTCGACATGCACTCGGACTTCCGCCTCTCCGCTGACTCTGGAAGAGGTCGGCGGAGATTATGGGTTTGTCCGTTACACCACGCATCTTGTCGCGCAGAACTTTCCGCTTCCCGTGACGCTCATCGGATATCAGGATCGCGGATGGGCATTCTACAACGGGAAAAAGATTGCGCGGTTCGGACAGGGCAAGGCGGAATTTACGATCCAGACCGGACACGGCGGAACTCTGGAGATCGTTATTGAAAACATGGGACGGAGTAATTTTTACTGTTCCATCGAAAACAACCGGAAGGGGATTTCCATCGGAGTTCAGCTGAATCATCAGCAGTTCCAGCACGGATGGACTACCGCCGCAATGCCGATGGAGGATCTTTCCCGTGTGAAATTTGCTCCGTTCCCGGAGAATTCCGTTCCGGCATGTCCCGGCTTTTTCCGGGGAAAATTCTTCATCGGCGGAGATGTTGCGGACACCTTTCTTGCAGTTCCCTCCGGCCGGTGCGGATTCTGCAGAATCAACGGGATTCTGCTGGGGCGTTATGACTGGCAGGGACCGCTCCACACGCTGTATCTCCCGGCCTCATTTCTCCGGAAAGGAGAGAACATTGTAGAGGTCTTTGAGTATGAATCGCTGGAGCGTCCCGTCGTCGTATTTCTGGATCATCCGCTTGGTGTTCTCCGTCTGGAATGAGCCGGAGAACGGGCGGAGTTCCGGAGGAATCACGGCTTCGCGGAAGTCGGAAGAGAGTTTCTTTTCAGACCGTTCAGAACAGCTGTTTTACGGTCGGGATTCTTGTCCTTCACATACCGGTTATAGGGATCGTTCCGCTTCCGGGTATGTTCGAGCGACCAGCCGAACCATTGGTTCTGTTCGTTGCAGTATGAGTGATAGGTCCAATCCCATCCGTATTCCTCAAAAAGGCCGATTGCATCCCGGAGGTACTGCGCACCGCCCTCGGCCCATGCGACCACGGAAAATTCTCCGACAAAGATTCGCGCATTGTGCTCCATCTGGAAACGGCGGACCGGAGCAATCGCCTTGCGGAGAGCCTCCCGGTCATTTCCCTTCACCGGATAGGCAAGATCGGGAACGTCCCTGTACTGGGGATGCACGCCCTGATGCGTGTAGATCAGAGGCTCGTAGACATGAGCCTATAGAGAATGTTCTTCATTTTCAATGGAGAGAGCGTCCGGAATCCGCCCGGAGCGCCACCCAGCGGCGTGATAATGATCGGAACATCCGGATCAATGGAGCGGATCTCTTCCGCGGCTTTTTTCTGAAGTTCCCAGAAACTGATAATTCCCCGGCTTCTCTGGCAGGGTTCATTCATCAGATCGTAGGCCCAGACATTCGGATTACCGCGGAAGCGCCGGGCGATATCGCGCCAGATCTTCAGAAACTGATCCCGATATTTCGCTTCAAAAAAGATTTTTCTCCCCTCGGGTCCTTCTCCGCCCGGCTGATGATGAAGATCCACAATCACTTTGATTCCATACGCGCCGCAGAGATTCAAAAGCCGGTCAAGAGTCCGGAGATTGTCCTCCAGATTTCCGGAGTACTCCGCATCGCCGGAACCGGGAGACTCGATCTGATAGCGGACCAGGTTGACATTCCAGCTCCGCAATTTTTCCAGATCGGCCTTTGAAACATGGCACCTTGAAATCTGCATTCCCCGGCGGGTTTTGTCCGCGGAAAGACGCGGCGTGTATTCCGCCTTGTAATTGCGATTGACCTTTTTCAGGAACGGTTCCTCCTCAGTGATCCGGAACGAGGAAAGATCATATTCGACCTCGCCGGGCGTTCCCTGAAGCCCCAGATAGAGCCGGGCATTCGCCGGGGAATCCGGAATGGAAAAAGAAACTTCCTTCCAGTCGAAGGTGGTCCGTTTTTCCGGATAGTGGAAAAGCGTCCCGGGGTAGGCCTGTGTCCCGTCGGGATGGCGGTAGTTCAGCATGAATTTGAGTCCGAACCACGGACGGGAGGGACGCGGAATATTCCATGCCCGGAGCCGGATGGAGAAGCGCAGGCTTTTCCCGGCATACTCCTGCAATTTCAGCCCGACATTCGGCATATCGGCATGATCCTGAAATTCCTTTTCAACTTTCACTCGCAGATAACGCCGTCCGTCCCGCACTTCAATCCGGCTGTATTTTCCGAAATTCCACTTCAAGTCCGGAGAATCCAGAGCGATTTAACACTCTTCCAGTCTGACTCCCCGACAATCGCGCTTCCGGAGCGGATCGTTGTAATTTTCCGCCACCGGGTCTCATCACTTTCGAGCTTTTCAAAGTAGAGGAGTGCCCATCCGCCGGAGTTCAGAGGAGGAATCCGGCTGTAATTGTTCACACTGCAGACAACATAGCTGCTGCCATACCCGGCGCACTCGGCTGCCCCGCCGCTGTACCACGGGGAATTCTGGAGGAGTCCGACCGCCGGACAGAAAAACACTCCGCCGGGCAGTTTGTTGATTCCAAAACTGTTCTCGCTGAGCGTTCTTCCTTCCCGGATGCAGGACTTGAGGGTTCTTGTCCACTGATTGTTGTTCAGAGGGATCGGAAGGCGGTCGTCGAAATCGAAGGCATAGGTCATCAGCGCATATCCGATCTGTTTCTGATTCGACATGCAATGACTCTTTTTTGCCGCCTCCCTCGCCTTGTTCAGAGCCGGAAGAAGGAGCGCCGCAAGAATGGCGATGATCGCAATGACAATAAGAAGCTCTACAAGAGTAAAATATGTTATTTTCTTCATCTTAAAAAATCTCCTGAAAAGATTGTCTTCAGACTTGTTTCCTGATTGCTTTCTGTATAAATTATAGCACAGAATAAAAATTTCTGCAAGAGGTGTTCCGATGAAGATATCAACCAAAGAGATGAAGAAAACAAACATATTGGCACCGTTTCAGATCCAGATTGACTTTGCCGCCGTGGAACCCCTCGGAACGACCTGGAATCACAGCCGTCTTCCGGGGATTCACTGGAGGCTCTACCACAACGACGCGCCCGGGGCGTTTCTGATCTATCCGGACGGACGCCGGATCGAACTTCTGCCGGACGCGCTGTATCTTCTTCTTCCGAACAACCGTCTGTCCTCGGAGAACACCGGACCGGCAAAGCAGCTTTTTCTGCATTTTTCCATTCACGGCTGTTTTGAGAATCCGGAAGAGAGTCTCTCGGTTATTCCGCTGAACCGGAATCTGCGGATGCAGGTCGGCCGTCTCCGGAAGCGTCTGGAGCAGGAGAACGCCTCGCCGCTGACGCAGCTTCATGCCCTCCAGCTGGTTCTTCAGCTTCTGATCGCTCTCCATGAGCGGCTCCATCTGGAGCCGATTGATTCCCGGATTTCCCGAGTCTGCGAAGCAATGAAGAACGATCCCGCGCGAAACTGGTCCAATGCGGACGGGGCGGAAATGTGCGGTCTGGCGGTCAACGCCTTCATCCGGAAATTCCGTATGGAAACCGGAATGCCGCCCTACCGCTATCTCACCTGCCTCCGCTACTCCATCGCGGCGAATCTGCTGGAGTCCAGCAGCATGGGATTGAAGGAGATCTGCGGAAAAATCGGCATCAAGGATCCCTTTCACTTTTCCCGGGAGTTCAAACGCATCTATGAACGCCCGCCCTCCGTCCACCGTAAGCGGCGCTATATTCAAACAACGGATCTTCGGCAAACTCCGGAAGAGGAATCCGGCAACCCTCCCACTCCGCGTTGAACAGTCCGGAGAGAAACATCCCCTCCGACGGAAATGGCAGGAAAACGCCTTGTGCTCTTGCTTTCCGGAAAAGCTGCGGTATAGTAGCCCTCACTATCCTTGATTATACAAACACCGGATTTTATGAGGCAGCAGCATGAGCGGAATTATGGAAGAATTTCACAAACTCGCCACCCAGACGGGAAACTGGATGCAGGATCGTCTCGACCGGAAAGCTCCGGGCGCAAAAGAAAAAGTGGAAGAGCTGATCGCGGATCTGAAGCGGAAAATGCAGGAACTGCGCGATCTTCCGGATGATCCGGAACGACTCCGGCGCGAACCGGACGGACTTGAGGAAATCCGGGCGCTGCGCCCCGCAGGAGATCACGCTCCGCGCCGGGTGAATCCGGCACAGATCGAATCGCGGATGGCGGGCGCGCTCAACGGACGTCTTGCCGGATGCACGCTCGGGGCGATCGTTGAAATGAATTCGGTGGAGGATATGGCGGTCCATGCGGAATTCGATGGAATGGCGTTCCCGCCGGAAGACTACTGGCGCACCGCCGGACAGCCGGCCTGGCACAAACGCTATCTGACCGGTATTCCGGGAACCTATACGCGGGAACACATGAACGGAGTCCCGGTGGACGACGACATCGCCTACACCCAGCTCGGACTCCTGATCCTGGAGGAGTGCGGACGCAACTTTACAACCGCCGATGTGGGACGCATGTGGCTGAAATATCTGCCGATGGCCTGCACGGCCGAGGATATCGCGCTGAAACATCTGAAAGAGGGCATCGCGCCGGAACTCGCCGGACGGAAAGACAATCCCTACTGGGAATGGATCGGCGCGGACATCCGTTCCGATGCCTGGGGCTATGCGGCGGCGGGAAATCCCGAACTCGCTGCGGAATGGGCATGGCGCGACGCCGTCCTGAGTCATCGCTGGAACGGCGTTTACGGAGAAATGTACTTTTCCGCGGCAATCGCGGCGGCGTTCACCGTCGATCATCCGAGAGAGGCGCTCGAAATCGCGCTTTCGGAAATCCCCGCGGAATGCGAAATGGCGGAAACCGTCCGCTGGGCGCTGGATCGGTCGGCCGACATCCGGAATTATCGGGATGCGCGGGCGGCGGTGATGGAACGGTTCGGAGAAATGAGCTGGGTCCATACGCTGAACAACGCCGCGCTGACCATCTTCGGACTCACGATCGGCGGACGGGACTTCACCCGCGTGATCGGCGAAACAGTCGCAATGGGACTGGACAACGACTGCACCGCCGCAACCGCCGGAAGCATTGCCGGTGCGGTGATCGGCATCGAACAGATTCCTCCGCACTGGACGAAACATTTCAACGACACATCCTTCTCCTATCTGAACGGGATCGAACGCTTCTCCATCCGCGACATGACCGACCAGTTCCTGCGTTTCGCCCGCGGAGAACAGTAATTCCGGAAAGCCGGATCACGCATCCGGCGTTCCGTCCGCATGATTCCCGGAGAGGATCACCTCAAACGTCGGAGGTTTCCTATCCGGGATCTCACAGGAAAGAAAAAGACGGAATCCGTATCCGGATTCTCCCTTTTCACGGGAGAGAAGCCCGGCCTGGTATCCGATCGGAATGCCGTCGGTCGAGCGGGGAAGCGATGGGGGAAGAACGCCAACGACGCAGGCAGTTTTCCGCCATGCGTCCGGCGGTATTCCAGAATCTCCACGGCGATCCGGACCATCTGATGATACGCCTCCACTTCCGTCCGGATGAAATGAACCAGAAAAAGGTTTTCTGCCAGCGTTAATTTTGTCCAGTTGAAGTATTTTTTCCGGATGGTATCCTTGTCGACACGGGCTGTTTGCATACGTTCCGGCAAAGGCATCTTTTCCGGGAAAAGGAAAAGTTCCGCCTGCATCCGGAACTGCCGGAGGAGGTACAGGTGATCCCGCAGGAAATGAACCCGAAGAAAGAAAAGCATGGAGGGAAGCGGCGGAAGCGAGCCACGGATTCCAAAACGGTTTGAAAAGACTTCCACCATTTCCAGACGGTCGGATAAAGAGTCTCTGGAACGGAAAAATTCATCCCATACGGTTGTTTCCCAGCCCATGGCGCGCGCGAATGCACGTCCGAAATTCGGAGGAGCCTCTCCCGCAAGCTGAAGCATCTCTTCCCGCGAAAACGCCCCGGACGCCAGAACCGGAGAAAGGGATTGCAGACGCAGAACTTCCATCCGCTTCGCCACAAGTCCGGCAAACAGGGTATTGCCGCAGAGCATCCAGTCGCGCAGGCGCTCCAGCTCCGCATTCGAGCGGAAGACCACCGCTCGATCGGATGCGTTGAGCTGCAGTGTGAAACCGGAATACAAGGCGGCGATCCGAAATGCTTCCATCTCTGACAGCTGCATATTGAACAGCATATTCCTTCCGGGCCAGTCATGGACAATGTTCTGCGGCGGCAGTTTCAGCAGAGCCTCTCTGGCGGCGAGGAACGCCGGGGCTTTCTCCAGCTCCGCCAGATGCCGCATGATCTCCCTTCTGCCGGGACGGAATTTTACCGGCTTTACACCGTCCGGAACGGATGCAATCAGCGATTTCAACGGCTCGGCATGAATGGAGATTCCCGTCTGTTCCCGTTTTCGGAATTCCGGGAACTCAACCGATTGTCCGAGCAGACGGGAAAGCGTGGTTTTTTCCCGGGAAATTTTTCCCTCCAGGATCTTCTCGCAGACCGGAATTCCGAGCAGCAGAAGCACCCAGCATCCGATCGGGACAAACACGATTCCACTCCTCCTCCCGCCCCCTTCCCGGATGCCGAACGCCGAGAGAAAAAGCAGAATCTGTCCGCCGAAAAAAAGAATACCCTCCATCTGCGGCGAAAACGAATGCACCATCGGGATCACTTCCGCGCAGCCGCTGATCAGAGCGCAAAGAGCGGAAATCCATCGTCGTCTCCGGAAAAGAAACGGAGCCAGCGCCAGTCCGGCCAGAGGGAACACCAGTGCAAAAAGCCAGACCCCGTATCGGAAACGGCGGACGCACGGCCACTCTTCGGCAAGAGAGAAAAGAGCCTGTCCGAGAAGAACGGATCCATACGCCCAGCTCCCGACAAAAAGAATCCCTCCGGCCGCGGCACACGCAATCGCGGGAATCTCTCCATCCAGAGTCGCCGGGAGCGGATACATCAGCAACAGCAGGAAGAACATCCACCACAGCAGGAGTCCGCTTCCAAAGAGGAACCCCTCTCCGGGCGAATTCCGGAAGAGAATCCGGGAGACCATGGTCCGGTCTTCTCTCTGCATGGAATCCTCCTTTTTACCGTGGGAGCAAGCGTTTTTCTGAGTTTTTATATGGTATAATACACGCCGTCCGGAGAATTGCAAATTGCGGCAGTCTCCGCTTCGGGAGTCATTCCCAGTGGAGGATTTCCGGTGCGCAGACGATGCGGCGGGTGCAGGAACGGTCGGTCATCACCTCCCGGAGCAGAGAGACCGCCGATTCCGCCACGCTCTCCCACGGAAAATCAACACTGTACCCGTGATAGGTTTCATTCCGGAGCGGATGATCGCAGGAAAGCGTGACGACGGATTCCGGATATTCCGCCCGGATCTTCCTGATCAACCCGGTATACTGGTTGTAGTGCAGCAGGAGAACGCGCGTCCCCCGGGACAGAAAACGCCGGATCTGTTCCTCGAAATCCGGTATTTTGAGATTCACCTCATGAACGGAGAGTCGGCCGTCCAGGGAGCGGAGCTTTTCTCCGTACAGATGAAGAGTGTCGTCCGGAGTTTCCGCACAGAGCAGCAGGCAGCCCGTACACTGCTCCCGGAGACAAAGATTCCGGATTTTCTCCGGAACGGAGTCCTCCTGAAGAAAAACGGAGGGCAGCTCCGGATACGGTGAAGTTCCGATCGCCACGACCGGAATCTTCCGGGAGAGTTTCCGCAAATCTTCCGGGCGTCCCCGGAAGGAGATCAGGGCATCCAGCCAGGAGAACTGAAGCATCTGATCGGTCTGGATCTTTCCGGCGATTCCGTTCTGATGCAGGCGGATGTTGAACCCCTGTTCCCCGAGACAGCATCCCAGAGCCGAGATCACTCGCCAGGAACTTCCGGTGTAGTAAAACGCATCTCCTTCAAAGAAGCAGATTCCGATCAGAGGGGCCTGCACCTGTTCGGGGAAGAAACTGCGGCGCGGATTCGTATAGGTTCCGCTGCCCTGGCGGGTGATGATGTATTCGGCGTCGAGCAGTTTTTCAAACGCCTGATTCACCGTCGAACGGGAAATGCCGAGGATCTCCGCAAGCTGCCGTGACGAGGGAACCCGCACCACCTTCCCCGGATTGTGGTAAATGATGCTCATCACATAGTTCCACGCTCTCTGGACCTGCAGGCCCTCCGAGGCGTTGCCGCTGGGACGGCTCTTCTTCTCTGATTCGACTCGTTTCATTGCATTTCCCGGAGTGTTTCAAGATTTGTAGTATATCACTGCGGAGTGTTTTTGTCAAACGCCGACGCCGGGTTCCGTCCCGGAAGGAACGGGGAATCCGTGCGGAACGGCCCCAGCGGATATCCCTCGCGCGTGAAGATGTTCGCATCGCCGGGATATGCGTTCCACGCATAGCGGACCGTCCGCGGAGACGCCACCTCCGGAGCGCGGACCGCAATCCGGTTTCCCTTCCGGATCTCCGCCTGAGCCCGGTACATGCGGCCGTCCGCTCCGGCCACGGCGAATCCGCCCGCAGGACCGCGGGAGACGAGTCCCGATCCGACATTTTCAAACTCCAGCACCGCCGTATCCCCGATGACGGACATGGACCGGAAACGGGGACCGGCCGAAAGCGGACTGCCGCCGTAGCAGACCCGTTCCGCTTCACGGGCCAGACGGAAACCGACCTCCTGCTTCCGCTGCGGATGGATGTCGGAATGATCGCCGATGTCGATGGTCACCGCCATTCCGGTGTCGGGGAGTGCAAGTGTCGCCGCCTGCACCTCCCGCAGGAGAGTGAATCCGCCTCCGCCGCCCGGCTCCGCGCCGCGCCACGCATCCTCCGGAAGACGTTTCCACGGCGTATGACGCAGATACGATGAAAGCTGAACATAGAGAAACGCCAGACGCGGATTTCCCCACTGTCTGCGCCAGTCTTCAATCAGAAGAGGGAACAACGACGCATAACTCTCCGGTTCCGTCGCATTCGACTCCCCCTGATACCAGATCACTCCCCGGACCGGCAGAACCGTCCATGGAGCGACCATTCCGCGGAAGATCGCCGAAGGCATGTCATGCTCCCGGCGCGAGATCGGATCGGGACGCCGTCCGGTTTTCCCGGGATCCGAAACGAACTCCACCTCCCGCCGCCATGCTCCATTCAACGCCAGACGCTCCTTTCCGCAGCTCAGATACAGCTCTTTTGCAGGAGCTGTGAAACCGCCCTCCCCGGTGAAATCAGCCACCCGGACTGCGATCACATTGCGTCCGGCGCGGACAAGTCGGGCGGGAACCGGATATCTGCGCGGGACCTCCCAGTGGGAACAGATGTCGGAGCCGGTCACGCCGATCCGGACGCCGTTGAACCATGTTTCATCGCAATCGTCGATCGTGCCGAGCGAGAGCAGAAGATCCTTTCCCCGCCAGTCCGGAGGCAGTTCAATTGTCTTCCGGTAGAGGACAACGCCGTCGATCCGGTTTTCGATCGGGTCGGCGGATGGAACGGGAACTTCGCTCCAGTTCCGGTCATCGAATGCCGGAGTCTCCCATCCGGAAAATCTGCCGGCCGTCCTCTGCGCGAAAAAGCGCTGTTCCCATGCACGGAAACGCGGACTTTTCGGCCAGGTCTTCAAAGGAGCCCCCCCGTTTGCACGCAGCGTGTCCAGAATCCAGACCATTTCCCGGTTTTCAGCCGTTCGGAACGCGGATTCGCTGATCCACGGTTCAATCCGGGTTCCGCTCCAGTAACAGCCGATCAGTCCGACCGGGACCCGGAGATCCCGGTGAAGCTGACGGCCGAAATAGAAACCGACCGCGCTGAAATCGGAAATCGTCTGCGGGGAACAGATCTTCCATTCCATTCTGAGCGGCTCTTTCTCCATTCCCGGAAGCAGAGTCCTCCGCGGAGTGGAGAGAAAACGGATCTGCGGATACGCGGCCGTGCGGGCCGCCTCCTCCCCTCCGATGCTCCGCCAGAACTTGCTGGAGCTCCAGAGCGGATACTCCATGTTGGACTGACCGGCACAGATCCACACTTCGCCGATCAGGAGATCGGAAAGGGTCAGCGTCTTCTCTTTTCCCCGCACGGTGACGGAGTACGGGCCGCCGGGAGGAAGAGCGGGAAATTCCAGACTCCATTTCCCGTTTTCATCCGCCCGGGTCCGGACTTCGGGCTGAGACTGGAAGCGTCCGGTCAGCTCCTCGCGGGGAGCGGCGGTGCCGGAGATCCGGATCGGCATGCCGCTCTGCAGAACCATGTGATCGGAATAGACTTCCCCGAACTCCAGTCCCGCCGCCGCGAGCGGGAGAAGGAGTGGCAGAAATGCTGCAGCGGTCCTTTTCAAAACAGGACCTCGATCCGGTTGTTCCCCCTGGAAAGGGGAATGACGGTTTCGACGCCCTTCCGGGCGGTCTTGACTTCTCTGCCGTTGACCCGCAGACGGGCGGGCGCTTTTTCCGATGCGACCGTCAGTTCCGGACGTTCGAGCGCCTCGCATTCCACGCTCAGACAGCGGGAGGCGGGATCGTAAACGGCTTTTCCGATCGTCAGATTCCGGCACCGGGTCAGAGCGATCCGTCCGTTCTCCCGCCAGAGGATTGCGCCGTATTCCGCGCCGAGTCCCATTCCGGGCCAGTCGTAGATTTTGATATTCTTTTCGCGTTTTTTCATTTCATCTCCCCACGCCTTCAGCGGGAGTTCCCCCTTGTGGAAGTAGGCGAAGGGTTTCAGATAGGTATGACGCAGATTGAGCTTGCCGTCCTTCACGAGTTCCCGGATCGGTTCGCCGGAAAGGTAGCGGTCGGTATCGTCGGGGATCCAGGTCTGGTAGAGACGGATCAGCGGGCCCGGCATTCCCTGCGAGAAATCCCACATATCGTGTGCCGAATAGAAGTTCCAGTCGTTCTTGAAAATCGAAACCATCGCGCCGGATTCCGAAAATCCGCAGATATAGGAATTCTTCCCGCCCGCCGGATCCAGCGATTCCAGATAGGGACCGAACCGGAAGCGGCAGAGCGTCGGAAGCGCTTTGCGGGCGGCACGGTAAAGGCCCTGCGCCTCCGCCTCGCGGTCGCCGGCGATACGGGCGACGCGGGAATAGAAAATCATTCCGGCGTATTCACAGTTGAGCATGTCGATCCAGGCGCCGACCCCGTCATCGGAAAGCGATCCGGACAGCGAGGCGTAATCGTCCATCACCAGAGAGAAGGTGGCGGCACGGCGGATCGAATCCCAGTTGGCGCGCACCATGTCGGCGCGGCCGAAGCGGCCTCCGAGCTGTTCCATGACCCAGAGCATCGAAGTGACCGCTTCATTGCTGTCGCCGGACATGATCGGCGATCCGTATCCGGGAGCGAACGGCGTACCGAGCAGACGGATGGATTTGATCAATACCTGATACCGGATTGCGCTGAACGGCTCCTCCCGGAAATCGGCGGCGAGCTTGTACTGCCAGAGATCGAACGGACGCGCCGCCACTTTCTCCAGCCGCGTCATCAGGGCATTCCGGTTGGCGTCGTCGAGCATATACGCGCAGTTCAGCGCATTTCCGAGTCCGGAGAGCCAGCGGAACAGACAGATGTTGCGGAACCACGGATCTTCGTTCGGTCCCATCGGTTTCTCTCCGTTGAAGCTGGTCCAGAAATTGGCGCCGACCGTCCGTTGCACGGCTTTGCGGAAACAGTCGTTGACATAGACCAGATCCGCGCTTCCGGCAATTCCGGGAAGCAGCAGATCGCCGCAGTCCGGAGCTTCGAACGTCCATTCGATCCAGTTTTTCCCCGTCACGCCGAGCACCGGTCCGTGATTGGCGCGGATCCCCGTGTCGGCCAGGGTTTCCCCGCAGGTGACCGTCAGTTTCTCCCGCAGAGCGAATCCGACCATCGGCGGAAGGGCGGCATGGGGCGTCACGCGGATCTTCCAATCCGTTTCAACGGGATCATACCGGAAGACATTCCGCACGGTCACGCGGCCGTTTTTCGGATCAATCCGGAACACTTCGTCGCACGCGACCGGGAAGTTCAGGGCGGACATCAGAGAACGCTTCACCTGAGCTTCCACATCCGCCGGGAGTCCCTTTTCCCATCCGGCGGTCGAAACCTTTTTTGCTCCGAACAGTCCGCCCGCAAAGATGTTGTCCAGCGGTTTCCCCGTCCGGATCCGGAATGCGGAAACGCCCGAATTCCCGCTGCGGCCCGAAATCGTTTCCGGCTGGTGCTCGAACACCAGAAGCAGCGGAACAGAGGGGGATGTCGAACCGGAGAACAGAAGCATCCACGGAGCGTTCCAGACGCCGTCCCGTCCGGAGTCGTATCCCTTTTTGCGGAAATCAACAATGCGGATTCCATTCTCCTGCGGAACGGCGCCGTAGCGGAGCGTGCTGCCGTCCGAGGTCAGTTCCACGGAACGGCGGGCGGGAAACGTGAAGCGCACAAACGGACTTCCCAGAGAAAGCCGGATCTTCCGGAGATCGCCCCCTTTTCCGATGGTGTATTCCTTCGAGAAATAGCTGATATCGGTCACGCGCAGCTCTTCCGGCGCCTGAAACTCCGTACTGCCGATCTGGAGAAGCGGCAGAGAACCGAATCCGGCCTCTCCGCGCAGATTGCGCACCTCCACGGAGAGGCGGTTGACCGCTCCGAACTTCAGCAGACCGTCCGGAATTCTGTAATTCCGGGGAGCCTCCCAGTAATTGGAGGTTTTCTCGTCCGTCCGGCCGGCCTCTTTTCCGTTGACAAAGAACGTGTCGATGTCGTCGATTCCTTCCCGGACCACAAAAAAGATCGGTTTTCCCTTCCATTCCGGAAGCAGTTCGAGATCCATCTCAAACAGGGCAGTCCCCGTGCCGAACCAGCGGTCCAGCGGATTGACCGACCGCTCCGCACCGGCGGGAAGCTGAGCATCTCCGGTCGTCTTTGTCACTTTCCAGGCGTTCAGGGGGAGTTCAACAGGACCGCCGGTCATGAAACCGAAAAACTGCGGACCGAATGAAACACTCAGATCCTTCTCCAGCGAACCGCTCTGCAGTCCTTCCCGGGCGCTCCAGCCGAACCGCCCGAAATTGCGGTCGGAAACTCCGACATGCCACTCCGGCCCGACTCCGCAGCGTTTGAGAATCGCCGTTCTGCGCGCGTTTTCCCGCTGTTCAAGGGATTTTTTATGACGGGTCAGCGCCGCCTGTTTTCTCCCGTCCGGGCCGAGCAGCAGACGCAGCAGCGTCAGATCCCGGAAGGGTCCGTTGTCAATCAGGCTTCCGCCGATTCCGTTCACACACTGGATCACCTGTCCGTTTTCCACGATCAGCGGAACATTTCCCGGCATTCCGGAGAGCAGAACGCGGCTTTTCCCGGCGATCTTTCCGACTCTGTAATGATTTCCGGCCGTCGCTCCGGAGCGGAACGCATCGGGGAATCGCACATCCTTCGCGGCCGTTACGGTCAGACGCGGCTGGACGGTCTTGTCATCCAGCAGAGTCAGCGACAGCGGAACGAGCGCCCGGACCGCCGGATCCGGCGGGTTGCCGTACACAATCAGCCGTTTTCCCTGACGCACCGCTTCGGGAATCCGCGGGTCGCCGCCCGGAATGTTGCGGGCGTAGACAATCACATCCGCCTCCGCCGGAGAATCCGCCGCGCGGACAAACGGTTCGGCGTTCTCCAGAAGATCCTCGCGGAATCCCCGGTATTTCCGGAAAAACGGCAGCAGAATATTCCGCCGGTTGTGATCCCGGAACATCACCTCCCGCTCAAGATCGTTGTTCTCCAGTTCAAAGAACACCTTCAGAGCATTCTCCGCCGGAGCCGGACGAACCTTCTCCGGAACAACAAGCGCGTATTTCACATTGCCGTTCAGTTTGGAAAACGGAGCGATCCGGAGCGATTCGCACACGAACTCCGCGCCCGGTTTCCCTTTGAGTTTCCATGCAATGGACTTCAGACGATCCTGTCCCTTCCAGCGGAATGTTCCGCCGAAATCCAGGACCAGACGCCGCGCAGCGGACGCACCGGGCAGATCCACACGGCCGCGGAAGGTTTTTCCGGAAACCGTGGAAAGGACGATTTCCGAGGAAAGATCTTCCTTGTTTGCACATTCCGCCTGAAAGATGTGCGACGGCACCGCTTCCAGTCCGCACGCCGCGTTCAGAACCGCAGTCCCGGAAGAATCCAGCACGAGTTTCCGGTTCTGAACAACGAGATCACTTCCCGCCTGAAGCGCCAGAGAGAACGCCAGCCCGGCAACAGCGGCAATTCGAGTTAAAGTTTTCTTCATGGATCTGCTCTCCTCTCATCGGATTTCATTTTTGAATTCATAGACCGCGGTATTCACTCCATACGGAGCTCCATGTCCGAAATTCTGATTCACCTTCATGGTCTTCGGGCCCTTCAGATTCCGGAACAGGATCATCTGGCCGGACGGCGGGCAGATATAATCCCCCAGTCCGATCTCCATTTCCGTCGGACATGTCACGCGGGTTGCCAGATTCGCCGTGTCAAAATATCCGAGAGTTTCCGTAAACGGCGGTCTCCATCCGCCCATCCGCTGGAATTTCGGCGCCCCCGCGAGATCCGCAACCCACGGGATCACCGCACGGCAGCGTGTCACATCCGGATCCAGGGCGGCAAGCGCAACCGCCTGAAATCCTCCCATCGAACCGCCGGTCACAAGAAGACTTTTCCCGTTCCATTCCGGACGGCTTTTCGCATACTGAACGGCCCGCAGATTCCGGACGATCATCTGATAGAAATCATTGTTCCGTTTGTCGTCGTTATGCCGGAAGCAGAAGTTTTTCATTTCGTTTTTCTTGAGCTTCTCATAATATTCCGGTTCGCGGATCGGGTCCTCGCCCTGGCGGGCGAGAGTCATCCAGATGTTTCCTTCGAGGATCCGGCTGTTGGTCACCCAGTACCGTCCGAATCCGTAGCCGATCGTGCTGACGATCAGCGAGAGGGATTTCGGTTTCGCATCGACCGGATAGCCGATCAGTCCGGTTGCCGGCCGTTCGCCGGGATCGGTGGTGATTTCAAATTTGAATACGGCGATCCGCTTGTCGCGCCACTCCACCGGAGTCAGTTTCACCTGACAGGGCTGCGCGTGGAGACGTTTGACCTCGGCGTCCCAGAACGCGTCGAAATCCGCCGGTTTCGGCCAGGCGGGAATCCGGTCGACATCCGCACCCGCGCCGCCGTCGAATGCGTGCTTTGCGCCCTTGACGATGTTGCCTTCCGAATCGCAGACATTCACGGTCAGGCGGACAAATCCGGGTTTGCCGATGGAGGTGCGGATCACCAGAGGCTGATCGGAAAGCGCCTCGCCCGTTTCCGTTTTTCCGTCGTCGCCGCGGCGGACCCATTTCAGGCGGCGGCCGGGAACGGGAGCGTTGTTTTTGTCGCGATCGACCAGAGTCACCGTAAAGCGCATCTCCTCGCCGGTCTTGTAGAGCAGCGGATTCTTATCGGTTGTTCCGGTGAAGGTCAGGTTTTCGGAGAAACAGACCCCGGGCAGCAGAAGCGCCGCTGCAAAACAGCTGAAAACGATTTTTTGCATAAACATCCTCATTATTGATCTTCTCCGGATCCCTTCGGATTCACGACTCGTCTCCGTACGAACCCGGTTCCTTCTGAAGTTTGAACAGACTCTGGCGGGGATACATGGTTTTCGGTATCCATACGGAATCCCCGAGAAGATTGGTCCCGACGACCATCCGGGACTGCGGAATCAGGAACGCCTGAGCGTGCCCGTCCGCCATCACGGTATTCGCACTGGTGTTGTGAAGAACGCCGAGCCGGGCGCCGTTGATCAGCGCGCTGTCGAAATTGGTCGGCCAGTTTCCGGTATTCTGTCCGCAGCTTTCGGAAAACAGAACCCGCATGGACGGCATCTTGAATGCACCGTCCTTGACATGATGCGTCGACGCATAATCGGGATTCGACCAGCCGAAATAGAGATCGCTTCCACCGCCCCACTCTCCGGAGATCAGATAATTGGTCTGCACCGCGCTCCCGCCATTCATGAACCGGAGGGCGGAAGGCGACGGACAGAGAAACATCTTCCCCCAAAATGCTTGATTGCTGTTTCCCCTGCTGGTATCCAGATTGGCATTGACGTACGGCCCGCTCTCCTTCGCCCACATTCCCCCGGAGTAATACCCCGTATCCGACAAATACTGCATCACCCCGATCCCCAGCTGCTTCAGATTGGAAAGACAGAGCGTGGATTGTCCGGCGACCCTTGCCTTGTTCAGAGCAGGCAGAAGAAGAGCGGCGAGAATCGCGATGATCGCTATGACAACAAGAAGTTCTATCAGCGAAAATCTGTTTTTCCGAATCAGCGGACGTCTTCGTTTCATAGGATTTTCCCCTTCTTTTTTAAAACTTCCATTGAACGGAACCAGTCGCATTGTCCCGGAGGATGTCCTCTCTTCCGGGACAACGCACACGGAGTCATTGTTCCGGTTTGACACGCAGCGAAAGATTCCGGATTGCCCCCTCCCCGTCGATCAGGCAGGTGACATGGGACCCGACGACCCATGCGGGAATTTCAACGGTCTTTTCATATTGTTTGAACTCGCCGGATTCCTGAAACGGAATGGAAACGGTCACATTTTTGCGCGGATTTTTGGAATTTCCGTCGCAGAGGTGGAAGACCATGACCAGTTTTGCTTTTTTCCCGTTCACCGGCTTTCCTTCCAGAGAAAGGGTGTTCTTTCCCGGCGTGAATCCGGAAAGAGAGTTGATGTAGAACAGAATGCCCTTGCCGCTCAGCTCTCCGTTTTTCAGGGTGGCTTCTTTTCCGATATCGTTGTACCCGTCCGGACGGCCGTCCTCGTTGAGATCGCGGGTCAACGACGGGAAAATATTCCATGCCGGATCGCTTTTCCCGTCGTACAGGAGATCCGCCCACTCGGCCATGTTGCGGACCGGAATCTGTTTGGCTTTGACCCATGCAAGAAATTCGTCATATCTCTGCAGAAGCTTGTCGAAATCGTTGTTCAGGTTGTGCAGCCACATGTGGCTGATGACCGGAATCACATAGTTTTTTGCCAGCAGATCGGCAAAGACCCTTTTCTCCTTTTCCACATCCAGATTCTCCAGAGAGTTCCAGAACGGCGACATGCTGAAGCGGTGGAACGGACGTCCGCTGTAAGTGGAACTCCAGTTTGGATCGAACACATCGCCGGCCGCATAGCCGAACTGTTTTCCATAGACGCGGGCCACCTGCTCCACGGAGGGATACAGTCCCCATCCGCCCGGCGTGACAAACGTGCGCGGCGCCGGGAGATTCATCTTCTGAAACAGATCCCGGGAGCGTTTTGCGACCTCTGCAAGCGCGCGGTCGTCGATCCGGAAAGCATTCCGGCTTGCAATCACAACCTTCACCCCCTCCGTTTTCGGAAGATTGACCTTGTCTTCTCCGAACTGATTCAGCAGAACCGGCTGACTGCCGTGCATGGCAAACAGATAAATTGTCCCGTCCGGGAAAACCACATAGCGGCTGACATCCGAACGGTCCCATTTTCCCTCCGTCACGGTCACCTTCTTCCCGTCGACCGCGATCGTCCACGGACGGCAGGAGGAGTGGTTCTTGTCGAACAGGAACTTGAAATAGACCGTATTGCCCGAAACATGATGGACATACTCCTCTTTCGCCAGAGATTCCGCAGCTTCCCGGCTCGGCATGGTCAGCTTGATTACCGTATGTTCCGGAGTGTGATCCATCACTTCGTAGCCGTTTTTCGCCATTTTCGCAAGCTGTTCGGGATAGCCGGTCTTTCCGGAAGCGCCCAGAGCGTTGATCGCCATGCAGAACCGGAAGCCGTGTTTTTCAAAAACGGCAGCCATTTTCTGCCAGCGTTCGATCGGCTGATTGTCGTCAAAGCGGAATGCGATTCCGCCGGTCTTCGGTGTTGCGGCAAATCCCTGGAGCATCATGCCGAAAATGACGGCAGCAGCGGCCGTCCCCAATGTTTTTCTCATCTTTCCCGACTCCTTTTCTGCTTCGATTCAGCAATCGTTCCGTTTCAGATCCGGTCCGTTCCGGAGATCCCCCTTTTCCGGAAAAACCTGTTCAAAAACCGTTTTTTTCAACTTGGATCATACCAGTTGCATACCACTTTTGAAATTAACATACATTCTCTTTCATCAATGTCAAGAGGAGATTTTTTATTTTGACGATTTTTTCAGAAATAGAGGAAGAGGGCCGGCATTTTTCCACAGAGCTTCACCGGATGAGAAGCGGGATGGGAAGCGGAGGTCTGAAAAAAGAAAGACAGAAAAGAGGAAAAGCTCTCCGGAATCTCTGCTCTGCGGACCGTCCGGCGTGATCGGGACAATCTCTATTTCCGTTCCCGTGTCCGGAATTCCCGCGGCGGCAGACCGGTGGACCGTTTGATAAATCTTGTGAATGTACACAGATCTGAAAAACCGCACCGCCGGGCAATCTCTTTGACCGGAAGAGTGGTGTTCCGCAGCAGGCTGCGGGCGAGATGCAGACGCTGGTCCCGGATGAATCGGCCAAGAGGAACGCCAATTTTTGCGAGGAACTGTTTGGAAAGCGTGGAACGGGGAAGATTCAGCTCCTCGCTCAGCATCATAACATCGAGAGCCGGATCGTCAAGACTTGTCCGGATCAGCGTCACGCACTGGTTCACGACAGAGCCGGAAAGATATTCATCTCCGGAAGGGATTCCCGCGGCAACAATAAGATTCATCAGCACGCCGCAGATTCTCCGGGGGGCCGTCGGATCGTTTTTTGCCGACGCAAGTTCTTCCAGTTCGGCAAACAGCTCCGCTGGATATTCCGCAATCCGCTGAAGGCGCGGATAGTGAAACGAAAACATGATCGCCTCGGCAAGAGGTCCGTCAAAGGAGAGCCACCGATACTGCCATTCTTCGGAAAGATTGCGCACCGCATGCTCCTCTCCGGGCATGTAGTAAAAGACATGATTCGGCTTGATTTGATATTTTTGACCATACAGGGAAATTTCACCGATTCCCTCCAGTCCCCAGATCAGCTCCACAAAGGAGGCGGAAAAACTTTTCTGAACACAATAGAGGTTCTCTTTCTGAATCACGCAGGTTCCGGTTGAGCGGAAATAGATGGGCAGAGTCGGCAGATCGCCAAACACCAGATAGGGCCCCGGACGGCTGAAAATCGTTCCCGGCATAGAAAAATCTCCTGTATTTTCTGTTTTCCATACTTTATCACAATGGATAAAAATATCAAATTTTGAATAGTTTTTCCTATTGTTTTTATTTCTTCGATATGCTATAATATTTTCACGAAAAAAAGCAGGGAGACCAGATATGACAAAATGGAATCCGCGGAAATATTTTTCTCTTATAGAACTTTTAATCGTGATTGCAATTCTTGCGATTCTTATCGGAATGCTGCTTCCGGCACTTCGTTCCGCCCGCGGGAAGGCCTGCGATATCCAGTGCCTCGGCAATCAGAAACAGATCGCTCTTCTGCTGGCCTCCTATGTCGATGCCAGCGATGGCGTAACTCCCTGGCTGCACGGCAATCCTGTCGAGGGGGCGACCGACAAAAACAAATGGATCGGCCCCCTTGTCCTGATGCAGTATCCCAAACTGACCAATTCCTCCTATCCCTATCTTCTGTCAATGGGGGGCGGCATTTATCGCGGACGCGGCATTTTCGGCTGTCCGGCGAATTCTCCGGGGACTCTGGTGGAACACTGGGTATCGGAATACGGCGCAAACGCGCTGTATTTCTGCAATTCGGATTACTGGGCACCCCGCTTCTCCAAGGTGCTGGTTCACAAGATCCGCATGCCGTCAAAACGGGCCGCTTTTTTTGATCTCAACAAAGGGGCGACCTGGTCGGCATCGCCGTACAGTTCTTCCCGCGCCTCCCTTATTCCCACAGGAGCGACTCCGTATGGTCCACTCCGCCATCAGAACTCCGGCGGACTGAACGTCGCATTTGCCGACGGTCATGCGGAAGGCCGCAGATATTTTTCCATTCCCGAAGAATATTCCTCTGTAAACGACGGATATTTCTGGGCCTTGAAAGACGGCTATGTCCCGCAGCCGTACTGAGAATACAACCTGCAGGAGGAACTCTGCAATGAAACGATTTTTTCTTCTGATTCCGGGCATCTTCTTTTTGTTTTCCGCCTCTGCACAGGAGTTTGTCACGCCGGGGGACGGCTCCATGAGCTTCGGCAGCCTGCAGTGGACCTTCCACGGTTTTGCGCCGGGCTGGAAACTCTTCCCGATCACCCGCGCGTTCTCTCCCGGGAAAGCGGACATCCGCTGGGACCGGCACGCTTCCGCCCTGGATCTTGCCTTCCGCCTCCGCCATCCGTCGCCCCGGCCGGTGGAGCTGCTGTTCGGCAATTTGAAAATCCCGCTCCGGGAATGTGAAAAAATCATCTTCGACAATACGGAATTTCTTCTTCCGGAACGCTATTCAAAACGGGATCTTCTGACAAAAACGGTCCATCGGATTCGTCTTTGTCTGCCCGGCGGAGTGGAACTTTCCATTGTCTCCCCCGGAGCGCAAAAGATCCATCTTCTGGATGCACGGGCATTTCAGCAGGAATATTTTTCCCTGCGCTTTGAATGCAATCCGGCGAAAGGGAAGATTCTCTCGTCCGAACTGAATCTGCGTTTTGAAGTCTCCCGGGCGCAGTGTGTGCCGGTCGATCTTGCCGCGGCCGCCAACTCGACCTTCCGCGACGAACGCGAAGGCGATGGACGCGGCTGGACCGATCAGGGATCCGGAAACGATCTGCGCGCATTCCGAGAAACGCGTCTTGCGCTGGGCTCCATTTTCTTTCACGTCATGCAGCCGCCGAAGAATGGGAACACCTGCCTGGTTCTGGCGGGAAAGGAGAGAGGGTTCGGAGCAGAGGAGATCACGGTGCGCGATCTGCCGCGGAAACCGATGCGAACGCTGCTTCTGCTCCATGCGTCGGCCTGGACTCCCAGACCCGGCGGAACGGTCGGCGAACTCGAAGTCGTCTCCCGATCCGGGAAACGGCAGACCATTTCCGTACGTTCGGGAATCGACTGCGGAAACTGGTGGTCACCGTTCTCCACGGAGAACGCCCGGGTTCTCTGGTCTGCGGAAAATTCTTCGGCCGCCATCGGTCTGTATGTGTCGGCATTTCCGCTGAAGTTCGACGATCCCGGATCGGTCACATTCCGGATCGGATCCGCGTCCGGTGCATGGATGATCGCCGCCGTTTCTCTGGCCGATCGCGCCGTTCAGCTGCCGCCCAGACGGGAAATGCCGGAAATCCATCGGGCGGGAAAGGAGTGGATTCCCCTGACGTTCCGCCGTGTGACAAAAGCGGGAAGTGCGCTTGATTTCAGTTTTCTCCGGGATGCGCCGGCGGGAAAATACGGAGCGGTCCGGGTTTCTCCGGAAGGACATCTCACGTTCGAACGAGCGCCCCGGAAACGCCTGCGTCTGCATGGAGTCAATCTCTGCTTTTCGGCGAATTATCTTTCGCGGGAAGAGGCGGATGCGTTTGTGGAAGAGCTCGTGCGCTGCGGATACAACGCGGTCCGGTTCCACCATCATGACACGCTGTTGTCGGATCCGGATTCGCCGGAATCCACCGTTCTGAACCGGAAAAATCTGGACCGTCTCGACTATCTGTTTTCCCGCCTGAAGCAGAACGGAATCTACATAACGACCGATCTTTATACAAACCGCCGCTTCCGCGCCGGCGATGCGATTCCGGAACGGTCCCCCCGGAACGACACCATGAAACAACTCATAGCGGTCAGTCCGGCCGCAATGGAGAACTGGAAACGGTTTGCCCGCGCATGGATAACCCATGTCAATCCCTACACCGGGATTGCCTGGGGAAAGGACCCCGCGCTGTTCTGCCTCAATCTGGTGAACGAGAACGAACTGACGTATGATACACCGCTCTACCGGAAACATTTTCAGGCGTGGAGCGCGGATCATCCGGCACTCGCGGAGGAATCACCGGAACAGCACTACCGCCGCTTTCTGAACGATCTTCAGAGGCGGACCATTCAGGAACAAATGCGCTTTCTGAAAGAGGAGCTGAAGCTCTCGCCTCTTCTGACCGATCTCAATTACCGGAACAAACGGAACATGACACTCGTCCGGGAGGATCTTGACCTCGTCGACAACCATGAATATTTTGATCATCCGACCTTTCCCGAAAAGGCCTGGCAGCATCCTTTCCGGCATACGCAGAGATCCTCCATCCGTCTGAAGGCGATCGTTCCCCGGCGGATTATGGCAACGCGGTTCTGGGGAAAACCGTTTCTCGTGACCGAGTACAATTTCACCTTTCCGAATCTCCAGCGCACGGAAGGAGTCCCTTTGATGTATGGATATGCCGCACTGCAGGACTGGGATGGAATTTTCCGGTTTGCATGGAGCCATGTGCGCGCCTATATGACTGCACCGTCCCGGATCCGCACCTTCGATGCCGTCAATGATCCTCTGGCGCGTCTTTCCGACCGTCTTGCCGCCGCGCTCTTTCTGCGCGGCGATGTTGCCCCGGGACAACGGCGTTATGCATTCGATGTCACTCCGGAGGAGGCGGGAAGTCAGGCGGAATTTTCCGCCGATGCGCAGGAACTCGGCCTCGTTTCCCAGATCGGCAGTTATGTCCGGCGCGGGAAATCGGTACCGTCCGGCTGCTCCCCTGCCGTTCCGCCTCCGATGCAGGGGGAGTGTATCGTCAGCGACACCGGTGAACTGCGTCTGACTCCGAAAAACGGAACATTCGCGGTTGTTTCTCCGAAGGCCGAATCCCTGACCCTGCCCGGCGGAGCATTGAAAGGAGGTGTTCTGGATCTCTCCGGTGCGACCTGTCTTCAGACGGTTGCCGCGATCGCCCTGGACGGGAAGCCGCTCGGAAGAAGTTCTTCCATTCTACTTCTGCATCTGCTGGAAACCAGCAACACCGGCGCAAAATTTGATGATTCCAGCCGCCGGATCATGAGAAAAACAGGGGAACTGCCCCTGCTTCTCCGGCGAGGATCGGCAGAGGTATGCCTGCATACGGAAGTTCCTCTCCGGATTCAGGCTCTCTCCTGCGACGGGGAAAATCTGGGAGAGGTGAAAGGTTCTTTGGAAGATGGGAAACTTCGATTCCGGATCTCCACAGATCTTTATCCCGGCGGAGTCATGGCGTATCATCTGAGTTCCGCCTCTCCGTTGAAACAGCCGTGACGCGGATTGAATCCGGGAAAGGGAGGGAACCGTTCCTCAAAAGTTTTTCCTTCCCGATCCCCTCTTTTTCACACCTCATTTGAAAAATGGCCGTTCAGGGAACTGCGACAAGTTCAAAGAAGGGTGTCGGCCCGTTTTTCAATGTATCTGTATCAAGGAGCAGGTTCCATTTGCCGCCGGTCCGGGAACAGGGAAGGCTCTCCCGCCGGATTCCGTTGACGCTCAGAGCATAACACTTCCAGTTTCCGGGAGGAAGCGTCAGTTCGGCGTGCAGTTTTCCCGTCTGAAGGAGCACGGGATTTGTTCCTTTGTTCAGGATGGAACTCCGGTCGGCGCTCATCCGCAGTCCGGTGTTCAGCGCGGCGGTGGAATAGACCAGAACCATCCGGCGGCTTTCCGCAAGAGGAAGGTTGTCGACCGAAGTCAGGAAGACACAGGCATTCCGGCTGGTGGAGCGGACGTTCAGGATTTTCATGCACGCGGAATCCCCGGCCAGAAGAGAGACTCCTTCCGAACGGGAAGTCCGGACAGAGAGGCGGCTGCTCTGCGTATTCATGAGAAGTTCCCCGGTGTCGCTTTCGAAGATTCCCGCATCGGGATCGGTCCGGTTGGAGGCCGGGAGAATGTTTCGTTTCTTCAGATCCGCGATCACGGAGGAGAGATTCGATTGTTTCCGGCTGGAAACGATCTCCGCGAACATCGCCTCCTGACGGACATCCGATCCCGGAAGCGAAGAGAACGTCCAGTCCGCCTTTCCCGCGGAACGCGGCGGATCCAGAACGGGATAGCCGGGAAAGGATGTGGCGAATCCGGAAACCAGTCCCAGTTTGCAGAACTCCTCGCTGACCATTTTATCCAGTTCCGCCGGATGGCGGTCAAGGTATGCTTTCGGCATCTCCACCTGCAGAACTCTTTCCGAAGGACGGACATCCCCCCGCAGGAACAGAGAGGCCAGAATGAAATGCGACGCCCGCATAACGGGATTGTATCCAATGTCGAACGTCCAGGGCGTTTCGATTCTCCCATAGCGTTTCCATCCGGGAGCGCCCGCCCAGGTGTGACCGATCAGTCCGCTGTAATTCTGCAGCGCGGCATAGGCGCCCCAGAGCAGACCGTGCTCGTGGAGAAAGGGATTCGGATACGCGTGATTGAGCTCCGTCACAATGACCGGGCGGTTTGCCAGACGCATTCCCAGTCCGCCGCGCAGGGATTTGGCCGCCTGGCCGATGTCGCTTCCGGTCTCCATCCGCGTCACGCCCTTCCCGCTGAGATTGTCCGGGTGGGCGAAATACTGGTTGATCGTGGTCAGCGAGTTGCCGATCGTGCGGCCGATCCCCATTTTCATCTGTTTTCCGTTGTTGAACTGCGTAATCAGTCCCCGGTATCCGGTTCCGCGGACCACGTCAAAACAGCGCCGGGCGAACGCCTCCACCAGTTTCAGCTGGAACTGATCGTATTCTCCGCGGAAGGCGTCCGGTTTTTTATAGAGATCGGCGGTAATCTCCTCCCAGCGTCCGGCGGAAACGCCGGTCCGGCGGGAGAAGTTCTCCAGCGTGGAAAATTTCTTTCTCAAATGCTCCTGCCACGCCTTGTTGAAGCGGTTTCGCGTCTCCTGATTCACTCTGGAAAGGCCGAAGCCGAGAACCTGCTCATTGACATATTCCACGGAAAGAATCGCCGGGTCATCCTTATAGGCGATTCCCGTATACGGATTGACATGGTTCATGAAATTTCGGACCGTATTCGCCCAGAACCGTGTCACAAAGGAATCGTTCAGGAACAGAAGGCATTTCCAGGTATAGGAGAAGTCCTGTGTAAAGCGTTTGCGGTCCCGGGTGCCGAGCGAACCGCAGTCGAACGAGATCATCATGTAGATCCCGTTTTTTTTGTATTCTGCAAAAGCGCGGTCGAAAAGATCGAGTCCTTCCGGATCGAAGTCTCCGCCGCCGTTTTTCTTCTCGGTCGAGATGCAGACCGGGTACATGCGGACGACATTGAAGCCGAACCGGAGCAGATTTTCCGTATAGCGCCGGTAGAAATCCAGATCGGAGGAACAGGGGAATCCGGCGACGGTGCTGTTCTCCCGGATGTTCCAGTAATTCTGAACCGGGAGGACGGCGAAAACTCCGGCGGTGTCTCCGAAGAAACGGACCGGCTTTCCCGGGAGTTTCTCGAATTCCAGCAACCCGGACGCACCGGCGCAAACCCGTCCGAACGTCCCCGCCGGGACGGCGGCCCGCAGCGACGAACGGTCCAGCGCCGATCCGGGCACGATCATCAGCTCGGGGAAATCCGCCGCCTTCCAGTCCGGACCGATCACGAATTCATCCCGTTTCCGCTCTCCTCCGACCGGGATCTCGCGATTGGACACGCTGGCCCCCAGGACAATCCAGACCGCCTTCCCGGTTGTTTCAAATGTTACTCTGTCCAGCCGTTTTCCCGGCCGGAGCGGAAGCCGGGTCATGAAAAATCCCCATTCCCGGTCCCCCCGTTTCGATGAGTAGGCGACCGATCCCTGCGGAAGACTCTTCACATCACCCCAGTCCGCCAGATGGACCCCCTCTTTCAGCTCGAACGACTCCTCCGTTCCGTCGGCATACCGGAAACGGACCGATCCGGCGACAGCATTCCGCGGCATCCAGCATCCGGTGTTCAGCAGATAGAAGAACCGTCCCGCAGGCCGTTCTCCGGAAAGATCAATCTCCACCTTCCGCAGGCCGGTTCTGCAGTAGAGATCGTGATGGAATGTCAGAATGGATTTCCCGTTGTTTTTTACCGGATCGGGAATCCGGAAGTCCATCCCGCAGAAGCTCTGCCAGCGCGGATCGTACTGGCGGAGATCCTGGATGCCCTGATCGGACCATCCGCCTTTTCCGTCACCGGCGGTCTCGTCGCGGAACCCCATGTTCGCGTACGGCGCCAGATTCAGTGCAAAGACATCCTTTTTCGGCGTGACAGGTCCGCATCCGATGCTCTGCAGCGAAATTTCCACCGGGACCTCCTTCTTTCCCTCGATGGGAATCCGGACCGAAGGATTCCAGCCGAAGTACACGCACTGTTTTCCGAACCGGACCACGCCGGGATCCCTTACAATCTGGGATTCACGAATTCCTTCCCACGGCGTTTTTCCCTCCCATCCGCGAACGCCGTTCTCAAAATCGCCGTTCGGGAGAAGTTTTCCATTGATTCTGATGTTGTCGATGCACATGGCGAACCGGGTTCCCTTCCAGGTGTGTCCGCCGAGTTCCAGAAAGAAACGTCCGTCCGCATCGGGAGTGAACGAAAAACGGGTCTCCCGCCAGGAAAGCGTGTTTCCGGGAGCGCGGATCGTCAGCCGTTTCCGATGCGTTCCGTCGAGAAATTCGATGTCTCCGGAAAGATCCTTCCACTCCTTGAAGCCGGCGGAGGAGTCCATGATGATGCTGACAAACGGAAACGCCTCCACCTTCGGCTCATAGCCGGAAAGAGTCAGACAGAAACAGAGAATCCCCCAGATAAAATATCTCATTCCGCAATCCTTTTGTATGAGTTATTCATTGACCATGTCGAAAATTTTTCCGAGATATGGACCTTTCAAAGTCTGCACATGGAGATCCGCATAGAGGAAATTGGCGGTCCTCCCGCCGTGCCGGATCCGCACCCGGAACTGACACGAGTTGTCCTCTGCGAACGGATCGTTCGACGGGTTGACCCATGCGCCGAAATAACCGGCCGCCGCATCGCCGGCGAGAATGGCTTCCGAAGCCTTCTTCCTTGTTTTCTGCAGATCGGAAAACCGCGCGCGGTGCTGCTGATACTGAAGGGCGCCCGGATCCAGCAGCGGGACGGCGCTCTCGCCGGAATTGGTATGGGAAACACCTGCCCCGCATCCGCCGAGATGCCCGTTGAGTCCGTAACTCCAGCGGTCCATTCCGGTAACGTAGGACTGGGATGGACAGACAAAGATTCCATTCTGTCCCGACGGCCCTCTGAGATCCTCATACTGCCGCAGTTTTTCCCCGGTGTATCCGAGGAAGCGGAATTTCCGCCACCAGTAATAGACGTAATAGTTGCTTGCCTCACCGTAATCGCCCTCTTCGCCGATGATCCAGTCGTCGAAATCCGCCGCGTAGAGCGAGTGGCAGTTCCCCTGCTGCTTCAGGTTGGAAACACAGCGGATGGCCTGTCCCTTCTGCCGGGCGCTGTTCAATGCCGGAAGAAGCAGACCGGCAAGAATCGCAATCACCGCAACCGTAATCAGAAGTTCGATCAGTGAAAACATTCGTCTCATATCGGATTCCTCTTGTTTTCCCATGTATTGTTCTGCAATACATTATATCCGATTCGTCCGCGAAAAACTAGAGAAAAATTGTGGTAAAGAATGGAAAAATGGAGCAGAAGACCTTTTCTTTTCTCCGATTCATGCTATCATAACAAGGAAAAATGGAGCGGAAAAAATGAAAAAGAAAAAAGACTTTTCCTATACGGTCAAAGGATCACCGGTTCTTCCGGAGATTCCGCTTCCCCTCTATTTTCATTCGACGGGCCATGTGATCCGCCATTTTCCATACGAAGAGAATACGAGCGGGCCGAATGACTTTCTTGAGCTGTACTGGTGCATCGCCGGATCGGGACGGTTTTTCCTCGACGGTGCGGAAGAGGAAATCATGCGTCCCGGCGACATCTTCTATCGTCTGCCCGGCGAAGTGCACCATTCGGAAATTCTGGAAGAGCCCTGGGAATTCCGCTGGCTGACCTTCACAGGCCCCGTGGCGGAAGATTTTTTTCTTGCCTACGGATTTCCGCACCGGTGTCTCCCCGCGGGCCCCTGTCCGCAGGAGCTGTACACCCGCCTGGAGAATCTGATGCGGGAGCCGGAGGAGTGGAACTATCGCGAGGCGGTGGCGGTGATCGCCTCCATTCTCGCCCGCGCCGGCGGAGGGCGTTCCGGCCGGCCCCATACACGGGAAATGGTCAACGAGGCAAAAGATCTCTGTGCGCAGAACTATCAGGATCCGACCTTCGACATCAACACTCTCGCCTCCATGATGAAGACCAGCCGCTGGACTCTGCGCCGCCTGTTCCGGGAAAATCTCCGGATCACACCAAGCCGTTTCCTGATCGACATGCGGATGAATTATGCCATCTATCTGCTGAAGGAGACCCATCTGCCGGTTGCGGAAATCGCCCGGCGAAGCGGTTTTTCCGATCCGGAATATTTCTACAAAGTCGTCCGCCGCTATACGGGAGTCCAGCCGTCGAAACTGCGTCAGCTCTGATCCGGACCGGAGATGGCGCGCAAGAGTTCTCTCCGCCTTGAAAAAAGCGCGGACAGGGCGTATGGTATGAACGGAACATCCATCCGCGGAGAATTCTATGGCAACACTTCATCTGATGGTCGGTCTTCCGGGCAGCGGAAAGACCACGGAAGCCCGGAAGCTGGAACAGGAGTATCATGCTCTGCGCCTGACAACGGATGAATGGCACATCCGTCTGTTCGGCAACGATTTCCATGACGAAGGGGATAACGACGAACACAACCGGCGTCATTCCCGGATTGAAGAGCTGCTGTGGGAAACGGCGGAAAAACTCCTCCGCCTGGACGTCGACGTGATTCTGGATTTCGGATGCTGGGCGAAAGTTGAACGGGAGGAACTGCGCGAAAAAGCCCGAAAGGCCGGAGCCGGATTCCGGATTCACTATATGGCCTGTTCCAAAGAGGAACTCTGGAAACGTCTGGAGGAACGGAACCGGACCGTCGGAGAATCCGCCGTTTTCCGGATCTCGAAAAAACATCTGGAAACGTGGTACAGGCAGTTTGAAGCGCCCACCCCCGAAGAACTGCTCTGAAACCGGAAGAAAAGATCTCCGCCGGAAAGAATTCCCGGAGGTTCCGCCGAGAAGGAATCCTTCCGTTTTTCGACCTCACTCCTTCACGGAAAGCTCGTAGTGGATCGCATTTCCGATCGGGAAGGAGAGATTTTTCCCGTCGTATGCAGCCTTCACCGTTCCGATTCGTTTTCCCGAGAGGTCAAGCGCATAGACCGCAAGCGGCCGGGATGCCGGAAATGTCACGCGTCCTTCCACGGGCTGAAGCAGAATCGGCGCCCTTCCGGATTCCGCATAGCGGGTTTTCAGGGAGTTGTAGCGGGTTCCCGTGTTCCAGCAGCGGGCGACAGCGGTCAGCAGAATGCGTCCGGATTTTTCCAGAGCGGCATTGTCCCGGCTGGTCAGAATCAGGGCAGCGAAATCGTTTCGGAGGTCGAAAACCGTATCTCCGCAGATGACCGTTTTTCCGTTTGTGAATCCCGCGAATCCCTTTGTTCCGGGCGTGACCACACGGAACTGGCGGTTCGGGATATCCCAGAAGAGCTGTTTTGTAACCGATTCAATCACATCCGCATTCTCCGGGGGGATCAGCGAAGGATCGGATTTCACGGTGCAGGCCGGATCGAAATTGATCCCGGCGATTCCGCGCAGTCCCGCCCGGGCGATCGTTTCAGAATTCGTTTTCTTCCCCGCGAGGACTTCCGCATACGTCAGAGTCTCATAATAGCAGGACTCGGCTTTTCGGACGTCGCCTTTCCGATACATTGCGGCGACCGCCGGCCACATCGCCATCTGGAGAGGATCGCGCAGCGGAAGGAGAGTGTTGGTCCGCAGCTTCGGATTCCATCGAAGACGGAAGTCCTCGACGGGAAAATGAAAATGGAAAAGAGTCCAGCCATGCAGAGAGGCATACGCGGGAATGAACAGCTGGGCATCGGCACGGAACTCGTTCGTGGAGGAGGCATCCCACTCGGTCTGCGCATACGGCATTCCGACAACGCGCCGCGTGACGAAACTCTTCAGAAAACCGCCGTCCGCCATGCCCACCGACGGCAGATTGCTGAACGAAATCTCATGCAGGTCCCATCCGAGATCCACCACCGGATGCGACCAGTAGGAGTGACGGTCGAAAATCTCCGTGTTCTTCGCATTGACATAGAAATCCATCGGATCGTTCGTCCAGTGATTGCTTCCGATCGAAGGCGCTTTACACCCGGTCTCCCGGACCGCCCGGATCACATTCCGGTAGTGCCGCCCTTGGAGTTCCGCCAGCCAGCCGCGGATCTCCCGTTTCCGCTCGGAGGAGAAGTTCTGCTTTTTATAATCCAGCGGAGCCTCCACCGTTCCTTTTGCAGGATCCTCCGTATCGGCGAGCGAACCGTTCCACGCTTTCTTCAGGGCTTCGCGGTGTCTGTATTTTTCCAGAAGGAAACGGTTGAATCCCGCCTGAAACTCCTTCCGGGCGGCCGGATTCGTGATGGCGGCCAGATTGGCTTCGTAAAACAGGGAATCCTCGTTTTCGACCATCACCATAGCAATAACGGGGTCCCGGCCGATGGTTGTTCCCGTATAGGGGTTCCGATAATTCAGAATGCGCTTCAAGTTCTCTATTTGAAGACGTTCCACCGAAGGGGAAAGGAGGGAATAATGGTCCCAGCGCACTCCTTTCATTCCGGGGATCTCGTCGAGGATCTCATTGTCGCCGCGGAGATCGAGCTGGACGTAAATGCCGTTCTTTTTCAATTCGCTGAGAAAACGGCAGAAGGTTTCCATCCGTTCCGGATCGAGTTCGGTCCGGCTTCCGTCGCGATAGAGGCGGCTGCCCGGGACCGGTTCGCCGGGACCGACCAGCTTGATCAGACGGACAATGTTGCAGCCGAGCGCGCGGAGCCGCCGGGCGAATGCGGAGATCTGCTCCTTCGGAAAGCGGCGGCCCGTAACTCCGGTGGTGCATCCGAAAAAACGGACCTCCTTCCCGTCTTCGAAAACGAAGCGGTCGCCCCGGACCGTGACCCATCCATGCTTTCCGGCGGGAGCATGGTTCAGAAAGGAGTTGTCAAGAAAAGAGCCTTCGATGGAATTGCGGCCGTCGAAGGCGATCCATTTTGAATCGTCGATGCGCGGCGCATTCTCCTCTTCAGGGAGAAACGGCTTCATGTCGACCGCCGTGATTCCGAAAAGAAGAAGAACCGGCGTGTATTCCATGTTTTCGGACTGCCGTTCCGGATTGACCGAAAGGAGAATGGAGTCGATCGGTTTCTCCGGAAAGGGATTAGTCCACGGAAAGAGGGTGAGCCCGGCGCTTCCCTGCGGAGCCTTCCAGCCGACCGCCGCCTGATCGCTGCTTCCGCAGGTGTACCAGTTGAAAATGTTCCGGTTGGTCAGAAGAGGGATCGTCACACGGGAGCCGTCCGCATAGCGGACCGTGTAGGAACCGGGAGAGTTTCTGCCGATCCAGGAACTTGCATGGAGAAAATAAAGGCCTTCTGCGCGAAGGCCTTTCATCGGGATTGTCACGGAGGACGGCAGATTCAGGCGTCTCGCCGGATGACTGACGCCGACAAGCACCTTTCCGCCGTTCGCCGCCGGATCAGGAAGATCGAACGGAATGGAACAGAACTCCGTCCGGCCTTTGAAACGATATGAGTGAAGGCAGTCGTCGGGCCCTTTATCGGTCCAGCCGCAGATGCCGTCATCGGCCTTGTCATCCGTCACGGTGTTGTTCAGAACACCGGAAAGAGAGACGGGAGTGAAGTTTTTTTTCAGTTTGAAAAAGGTTTCCCGGTCCATGCGGACTCCGGTGCGCCGGATGACCAGGTCCAGCGACGAGGACTGCCAGGTTTTCGGATCATCGGCCCGCATCTCGAAGGAGAGGTTAATCCGGAAAACAGGATTGTAACGGCGCATGTCGCTGGTGGTAAGGAAGAGCTTTCCGGTAATCTCCACTTCCGTCCCGGAGCTCAGGATGGCGACCCGTTTGCAGGGGCCGCGGAAATGAACGGTCCTATCATATGTTTTCCCGAAACGGAACCGTTTCCCGTCAACGATCAGGTCGAACGGTTCCGGCGGAAGGCTGAATGTCACATACGCTCCCCGGATCACGTTCGGTTTGCTTGCAGAGAAGGAGTTGCGCCACGCGACGGTGTCGGGAGAAAGAACGGAAAGTTTCTTATCCACCGTAAGTTTGTATTCCGGATCGGGATAGGGAGTGAAAACACTCCGCCAGATCCGGCTGTCAAGTTCAATGGTTGAAACGGGGGAGAGGAATTTTCCGGCTTTCCCGAAGTCGTCATTTCCCCGTTTGAAATCGGTGACGCCAAGCGAACAGTTGATTTTGTCGATCACCAGATTTCCATTCTCCCTCACCTGAATCCAGGAGGGAATTTTCAGTCCGTCATTCGCCAACAGCGCCCCCCAGAGAAGAACGGACAGAAGTGCACAGATTCGTTTCATTGCTGCAGATCCTTTTCTTAATTGCATCACTTGTTGTAATAATCGACCAGATTCCGGACCGATACATTGTATCGCGCCGCACTGTACGACTCCACATGGAAATCGGCGTGCAGAAGATTCGCCCGCCCCGCGATCGTCTCGGGATACGGCGGAGAAGCCCATGTGCTGAACAGCGGTTTCTGCTGCTCCCTGGTCAGAAGGCCTCCATGCTTGAAATATATCGGTGTGTTGCCGCCCTGATTGGCGATCAGGAATGCTCCGCACTCAAGTCCATTGTCCACCGAAGCGCTCTCCGCGCTCAGCAGACGGGTGGACGGACGCGTCAGATTTCCCATTTTCAGCGACCCGTTCCCCGGATAAAGGCGGGCAAGCGCCCCGGACTGGCAGTACATCAGCCCGTAAGAAAAAACTCCGTTGTAGGGATAGAGCGTCCCCGAAAGCGGCTTTTCCACAGGATTGCACTGGAACACTTTCATCCAGGGAGCGGCCCCCATCGTTCCGTGGAGCTTGTAGTCCGCACGGTGCGAATGAGAGAGATAAACGCCGATTGCACTGTACCAGTAAATCTGCTCTCCCGATGCATTGTTCTGAGTGGCGGGGACATAAAAATCGTTGTTGTCGGCGGAGTAGGCTCCTGCGGCGATGCCGATCTGTTTCAGATTGGAAACGCAGGCAGCTGAATTTCCCGCCGTCCGGGCCTTGTTCAGCGCCGGGAGCAGAAGCGCTGCAAGAATCGCGAGAATTGCTAGAACGACAAGGAGTTCTATCAGAGTGAATGTTTCCTTTGTCTGTTTCATGAACTGATCCGGTCTGTTTGTCATGGCAGTCTCCTGTTGATTGGTCCGATTTCGTCACCGGAGGGCGCCGTCGGGCCCGGTTTCTGTTCCCCGCTGGACAACGTCTTCTCCGGATGCGGCAATTCCCGGAAGAGCGCGGACGGTCCGGGCGATCAGTTCCGCCTGCCGGTCAACGGCCGCTTTCTGGAAATGATAGGTGTCGCTCCAGTATTTTCTGCGGTCGAGAGAATCCATCGGTGTGAAAAGGTCAATCACGGGAAGTCCTTCGCGAGCCGCCGTTTCGGAAATAATGTTGTTCAGTTCCTTTGCCTGCGCTGTTTTTACGGGGTCCCGCAGCGGTGTGCAGAGGGTCAGGAAAAGCCGGGCATCCGGACATTTCTTCCGGAGGAACGCAACCGCGCCGCGATAGGCGTTTTCCCACTCCTTCCGATGGGTAGTCAAACTGTGGAGACCGTTGTTAAAGGAGATGACATCGTAATGATATGCGGAAAGGATCAGATCCAGTTCGCGGAAGAAATCCTTGTCCGTAACGCACTTCGATGTGGCCCAGAACGTAATGTTCATGATTTTCCCGAGTTTCTGCCGGACCGCGCTCTGATACGCGTTGCAGATGGAATCACCGATCAGAAGCAGACGGGGATGACGGGCGTCAAGCGCGTTGTATGTGTAGGTGACGGACCACTCGGTGTTCTCTCTTGTCCGGCTGGTTGCGGACGGCTGGAACTGGCGGTACAGTTCCGCGGAGACAGCGGAAAACGCGGTCAGGACAGCGCAGAACAGAAGGCATGTCTTGTTCATGAAGAAAACCTCTTTTTTAAAATTTTGCCGGTTTATTTTTTGTTCTATAAAAATTATACTACAACTCAAAACATTTGTCAACACCTTAAGAAAATAAAAAATAAAAAATCTTAGACGGTCTAATTTTTTATTAAAAAGAAGTTGCAAAACCGCCGTGCGGAGTTATAGTATTCACAACAAGAAACAACGACGGGAATCGGATGAGATGACGGAAAACAAACGACGGAAAGTCATGGAATGGCTGCTGGAGCAGATCCGCAAAGGCTCCTTCGCGGAAGGAAAGCGAATCCCCTCCAAATACGATCTGGCGGAACGCTTCCAGGTCAATAAGATGACGGCGAACTCCGCGGTGGAGGAACTGGTGGTCCGGGGATATCTGGAACGGCGGGCGCGCGGAGGAGGAACGGTAGTCTGCCCCCATGCCTCGCGGTTCCGGGGAACAATCGCCGTGTTCATGGGAGATCTTTCCGTCTCCTACTATTCCTCGCTCCTGATCGGCATTCAGGAAGGCGCACAGGCGTACGGATACAATACACTGATCTATCCGCGCCTCGTGAACAATGATGCGGACGAGACGATCCGCTTCCTGAAAATGGGAGGAGTCTCGGGCGTGCTTGTTGCCAACTTTTATCATCTCCCGGAACTGGATCTGCCGGTCCTCTGGATCGACAAGAACCGCCTCCCGGCCGTCTGCGGGGAATTCAACCATCTGATGCATAACGATGAACTCGGCGGACAGATGCTTGCATCGCATCTGTATGAACTCGGACACCGCAAAATCATTTACATTTCGCAGCATGCCGGCAATCTTGCCCGCCGCTACGACGGCTTCCGCACAGAACTGGAAAAACACGGGGTATCTCCGCTGACCCATGAATCCTACTACCGGTCCGGACTTCCGCCCAGGGAGTTTCTCCGGCGTCTGCTGAAGCGCTTTCCGGAAGCCACGGCGATCGCCTGTGACGGAGACAACATCGCCTTTGAATTCTACTGGACTCTGAAGGAGATGGGCATTCAGATTCCGAAGGACCTCTCGCTGACCGGATTCAGCGGCTTCCCCGAAGTTCAGCGGCTGATCAAACTGACCACCGTAGACGAACATCCGCACCGGATCGGGTTTTACGCGGCGGAACTTCTGATCTCCATTCTTGAGAGACAAATCGCGGAACCGGTCCGGGAAATGTTTGACGTGGAGTTCATCAACGGCGCCACCACCGCCCCGCCGCGCGCCGTCTAAGCAAAATCCCCGCCGCGTGCGGACAAAGAGACTGTCAGGCAGGGAATCCGCGATCCGTCCCGGCGGCGCTCCCCGTTTCCGGAGCAGCGGGGTCCGGGCCCCGCTCCGACTGCCGACGAAGTCGGAAATCGCGGGCGCTGGCTCCGGTGGCGCGGCGGATGAACCGGGAAAAGGTTTTGGAATTGCGGAATCCGCATTTTTCGGCAACCTCCGCAATGGGCTGATCGCTTCCCGCGAGAAGCCCCATCCCGAGCTGGAGCCGCTGATCGAGGATCAGACGCCCGGGAGAACACTTCAGCTGATTTTGAAAGATCCGGTTCAGCGTCGCCGGAGACGTGTTCAGCTGTTCGCAGAGGAAATCGACCCCGAGTTCAAGATTGGAAAGATTCTGCCGGATCAGCATCAATGCATAGTCAACGAGCCGCAGATTTTCATTTGTACCGAATTCATCCTCCGCCGCATGTGCAAGGATCTCCAGCACAACCGCGATTTTAACCCGAGTATGGAATGGAGAATCGTTGTCCATCAGGGAATCCAGACGCCGGAACAGCGCTTCCGGATACGGATGCCGCGCGATCTGATGGCGGGAGTAGCGGTAGGAACGCACTATTGTTTCAGCAAACGGCCCGCCCAGCGCCAGCCAGCGGAACACGCACACATCCGATGCGCATCTGAGCCACAAATCCTCTCCGGCAAAAGAAAAACAGACATGGTTCCGTTCCGCCAGAACGCGCCGGGGACCGTCATAAACCTCCAGCGCCCCCGAAAGAATCCACGAAAATCCGCAGGATGGATTTAAAATGCCCCTTTTCTGTTCAATTACACCCTTTTTAATTTCTGAAATCCCGGTCCCTCTGACATAGAACGGAACGGCTATTCCAGCTTCAATAAATCCACTCTGTGAAAAAAGATAAAAACCTTTCCGTTCCTTTTTCATACGATTTGAATTTTCCCTTTCTGAAAGAAAACAACCCTTGTTTTTCCGGCAATACTATACTATAATATAAAAAGAAAGCAATCCGCGAATCCCGAAAAAACAGGAGAATTCGGCAGAAAATGAAAACAACTAAACAATATTTTTCATTGATTGAATTGTTAATCGTCATAGCGATCATTGCGATCCTTGCCGGACTTCTGCTTCCCGCCCTGAATGCGGCACGGGAAAAGGCCGCCGCGGTGAACTGTCTTTCCCGGGAAAAGCAGATCGGACTCGGTCTGGCCGCCTACGGCAACGACAACGGAGGAATCTGCGGAAACGCCTCGAATGTCTCCGGAATGACGGATGACAATTTATGGAACTGGTCGCTTTACAACTCCGGGATTATCGCGAATCCGGATCTGTTTCTCTGTCCGTCGTTCGCTCCGGAAAAATTCGACCGGAACAGCATGGCAAGCGCATGGTACTATACCTACGGGGTCAATTATGCCGGAACGGAGTCTCTGAACGGAGGACGGCCGATCTCCTTCAATCTGAAAAAAATCACACAGGATTCCCGCACGCTCCCGTTCCAGCCGTCACGAACCCTTCTTCTCGCGGATTCCTATGGGAAGGTCACTGCGGGGGAACGGCAATACTTCAATGTCGGCATGTGGTGGGAAGCCATCGGCCATTCGCGCATCCACTTCCGGCATCAGCTGCGGGCATCGGCGGTCTTCTACGACGGACACGGCGCCATGACAACCATGCCGCAGTATCAGGCGGCGGAAATCATTCTTCCGCTCGATTCCTGGGCAAGAAAAAACGACTCGTACTTCTTCAAACTGGGACGGTGACCGCCACCGTTTTCCCCTCCTTCAAGCCGTAACGAAAGGATTGTTCCATGAAATGCGTTCTCTGCGGACTTGTTCTGCTCTCCGGCCTTCTGCTTCCGCCCCTTTTCGGCCTCCCGATCACTCCGGAGGGAGAGTGGTCCGAACACGGAATCTCCGGGGCGTGGAGGATCGCCATGCCGGGATGGACCCGTTTCCTGAATTCCAGAACTGCGGCGTTTGAAACCATCACGCCGGAAAGCGGCATCCTGACGGAAAAAGGAAAACGGATCGAATTCCGTTCCGTGTGTATCCCGGCCGGAGATTCGCTTCATCTCCGCAGCACCCTGAGTTCGAAGGATTTTCCGGATTTCGGGATGCTTGACTACCAGCTGCGTCTTCCCCTCCCGACCTTCCGGGCACTCTTTCTGGACGGGAAAAAGGTGGAGATCCCGCAGGAACTGCGGAACATTTCGCTGGGCTATTTCCCGAAAAAGCCGCATTCCCTTGAGCTGGAGACCGATTCCGGCGTTCTCCTGCTCCGCGGCACCTTTTCGCTGCAGATTCAGGACAACCGGAAGTGGAGCGATGCGCTCGTGCTCCTTCTGAACAGCGAAAAGCGGAAGGATTCCGGAACGTATGAAGTGGATCTGTCGTTGAAATTTCAGCCCGGAGAGAGCCGGACCGTTTCCCTGCAAAGCGTTGCAAACATGGGATTCCGCGACGAATCCGCCGGCGACGGACGCGGAGGCTGGACCGATCAGGGACCGGAAAACGACATGAGTCCGCTCAAACCGGGAACCCTCTCCTGTTCCGGGGTCGACTTCACGATCCTGGATCCGGAGACAAACAACGGAAAGAGCTGCCTGGTCCTCTCCCGTTCACAGAAGAAATTCCCCTCCTCCGCCGCGCTCCGGATTCCGGAAGGGGAGACGCTCCGCTATCTTCACCTTCTCCACGCATCGGCATGGACGCCGCCCGCGGGGAAAAAGATCGGGACAATCCGAATCCGCTATTCGGACGGACGCGGAGAGGAGATCCCCGTACGTTCCGGAATCGACGGCGGGAACTGGTGGATCGGCGAACCGTTCCGCAACGCCGGAATCGCCTGGGAGGGAAGCAATTTCAAAGCGCGTGTGGGGCTGTACGCCTCGGCATTTCGCCTGAACGGAAATGTTGCCGAACTGGTCTTTGAACCGGAAGGAAACACGGTCTGGATGATCTGCGGCGTATCGTTTGCCAACCGGGGGCTGAAATGGGAGGCAAAAAGCGGAAAAGAGATCATCCGGGCGGGGAAACAGTGGATTCCGGTATCGTTCTCACGGCATACGGAAAAAGGATCGCCGCTGGATTTTTCCGGATTTCTGGACGCCCCCGCGGGAAAATACGGACGGATCGTCGTCAATGACAAAGGGCACTTCGTCTTCCGGGGGAATCCGGCAAAGCGGATCCGCTTTCTCGGCGTGAATCTCTGCCAGACGGCCAATTATTTTTCCAGGGAGGAGGCGGAGGAGTTCTCGGAACAGATCGCCCGCGCCGGATACAATTCGGTCCGCTTTCATCACTTTGAAAATCTCCTGATGGCAGAACGCGGCGGGGAGCCTGAAGGATTCGATCCGCAGAAGCTGGATGCGCTCCACTATCTGATGGCGTGTCTGAAAAAACGGGGCATCTACTACACGCTGGATCTCTACGCCAGCCGGGAACTGTTTCCCGGATGCTCCGCCGGAAAGGCGAAAATACTCTTCAACATCAACTCGTCCGCTCTGGAGAACTGGAAACGGTTCGCAAAAGCGCTTCTGTGCGTGAAAAATCCGTATACGGGACTCACTCCTGCGGAAGATCCCGCGCTGTATCTGGTCAATCTGGTCAACGAAAGCAACCTCTCGTTTCAGCTTCCGAAAATCCGGGATCCGGAAATCGAAGGCGGGATTCAGAAACGATGGGCCGGATTCCGTTCCCGTCCGGGAAGCACCATCTCCGGGAAACCGGGGAGCGGAGCATGGCTCGCTTTTCTGAACTCGCTGGAGCGTGAACGCATCCGGAAGCAGAGGGACTTCCTGCACAAAGAGATCGGCAGCGATGTGCTGACCACCGATCTGAATTTCATTTCCGAATACGCTCTGAACGGTGTCCGCGCGGAACTCCCCGTGGTGGACATGCACGCCTACTGGGATCACATGCGCCTTCTTGTTCCGGGACGGTGGGCGCCTCCGCAGGGATACACTCAGCTCTCGGCGCTCGGACAGGGCGCGGCGCACGTCCGCATTCCCATGCCGTCGCGCGTGTTCGGCCGGCCGTATGTGCTGACCGAGGTCAACTGCTGTTATCCGAACCGATACCGGACGGAATACGCGCCGATGTTCGGCGGCTACGCGGCTTTGCAGGACTGGGATGGAATCTACCGCTTTGCCTGGTCTCACGCAAAAGAGACGCTGGACAACGGCATGATCGGAGGCTTCGACATCGCAAAGGATCCGTCCGCGCAGCTGGCGGACCGGCTGATCCATGCGCTGTTCCTCCGGGGAGATGTCTCTTCCGCGCAGAGCGGATGCGCGATCCGGTTTGAAGAGCAGAAACTGACAGATCTCTCTCCGGAAGCCTATTCCGCCGTCCAGTCCGCCGTCGGGGAATTTTCCTTTCTCGGACTTTTTACCCGGATCGGGGTTCTGCCGGCAGGAGCGCCCGTTCCGAAAGGGATGCGCACCGTTGACCTGCTCTCCCCCTGGCGGGAATCGCTCCGGCCGGACGACCGGAAAATCCTGAACACCGCTCAGGAACGGAAGGCTCTGACCAGTGCGTCCGGAGAGCTGACCCTCCTTCCGCAGGAAAAGAGTCTCCGGATTGTCACGCCGCGGACGGAAGCGCTCGCAGGAAGCGGAAAAATGGAAGGGAAAATTCTCCGGATCGACGGAGCGGACACGCCTCAAACCATCGCACTGATCTCGCTTGACGGTCTCTCTCTCGCCCGGAGCCGGAATCTTCTTCTGCTCCATCTGGCGGAAATGGCGAATACGGATCAGACGTTCCGAAACGCCCGGCGGACGGTTCTGGAATCGTACGGGAAAGCGCCGCTTCTGCTGCGCCGCTGCCGGGTGGACATCACACTGCGCCTTCCGGCGGACCGCCGCGTGGAAACGCTGGATTTTTCCGGCCGACGGACCGGAAAAGTTGCCGTCCGCCGCGAAAACGGCACTCTGCGTTTCACCGCCGACACCGCCCTCCGGCCGCATGGCGTAATGGCATATCGGATCTCCGTGGACTGATCCGCATTCCTATGCCTTGACCAGCTGCCGTTTCACCGACCGGAGCGGCTGCTGGAGAATCCGGATGAAAAATCCGACCAGCACCGCCGCCAGAATCGTTCCCTCGCGAACCCCGTTGATCTTCTGAAAACAGCAGAACGAAACAATGAGAGCCAGCACCACAATGGAACTGTCGAAACAGACTTTTGCCGTTCCGAATGGGACTCCATACTCCTCGGAAACCGTGCGGACGAAACCGTCGCCCGGCATATAGGAGATGTTCGCCAGCAGCTGGAAGGCGATCCCCGTTGCCAGAGAAGCGCATCCGAGAAGTTCCTCCAGAAGCCGGAGCAGATAGCTCTCCGGAATATAGAACGAGGAAAGAAACATCCCGAGATCAATGAAAAACCCGAACGCGAACAATGTCGGCAGCTGTCCGAGCTGAGTCCACTGGAACCGGCTCCGCAGGATCGCCACCTGCAGCAGCATAAACACGAGGTTGAGAGCGACCGTGGTCATTCCCAGCGTCCACGGGATGATGAATGTCATCACATAGGGCAGACTGGAAATCGGCGAGGTTCCAAGACCCGGCCGCGTACTGAGCGCAACTCCGAATCCGGCCAGAACCAGACCGATGAAAAATACAAGGAAACGTTTTCTTTTGCTGAACCGGTGCTTCATACCATCCATCTCCGTACATGTTCCCGAATCTGCGACAGGCTCCGCATCAACCGTCTCCGCTCCTCCGGAGCGATCCCCTCCAGCGCCTCCTCTTCCATCGTCCGGAAGAGTTCCCGGATCCGTTTTCCGTTTTTCCGTCCCTCCTCCGTGAGGGCGACAAGAGAGTTTTTCCGGTTTCCATCCGCCTTGTCGCGCCGGATCAGGCCGCTCCTCTCCATTTTTTCAAGAATCGGGCAGAGCGTTGCAGGCTCGATCAGGCATCCTTCCGCGATTTCACGCTGGAAGGAATCCGGATGGCTCATCAGATAGTCGATCACCTTCGGCTGACCCGGCAGCAGTCCCGGACACTCCTTCGACAACCGCAGCAGAAACGCCTTCTGAAACAGCGTATGGACCGAAAGGAGCGTGTAATGCAGAGTCTCTTCCATCGCAGGATTCCATTATAATTAGCATCCTAATAATATAGCCGTATTTTTCTTTTTTTCAAGGGAAGAGAAGACCTGTTCTCCCGGAATCCGCGGGGAGAGAATGTTTCAGTATCCGCCGACGGGGTAGTCCAGAATCCAGGTGTTGGTCGATTCGCGGATGAAGAGTCCCGCCCGGATGGAGCGATACTGGATGAATCCTGCGTGACCGTCGGCATACGCCAGATTGCATCCGCTGCCATGGGCGTTTGCACGGAGATAGCGTCCGTAGGCCTCGTCCCGCTCGTTGAACTGGAGGACCAGCGCCTCTCCGGAGGCAATCGACGGGATGGAGGCTCCAGCCGACTGAGTCAGTCCGCGGTCGCCGAAGATCGCAAGCGCGGAGGGACGCTTGACCTGATTGGTCCGGCAGCCGACAAAAATTCCCGGCGAAACGGAAAGCGTTGTCACCAGCCCGTCCGCCCAGTACTGGCGGAAGGAATTCAGCACATACGGTGTCGTTCCATACGAAACACCGCTCATATTGTTTTCATATTCCGGGCAGGTCGCCACCGGGATCCGGCGGTAATAGCCCTCGATTTTCCGATACGGCAGCAGTCCGGATTCCAGCATATGATCCAGCCATGCGGACTGCATCTGCATGGCATCCGCCGTATTGTCCACGGGAGCGGGTTTGCCGAAAAAATAATAGTCCGCATTGTCGGCCGTATAGATTCCGATCGCATACGCATACTGCTTCTGGGTCGAGAGGCAGGAGATGGTCCGCGCCTTCCTGCGTGCGGAATTCAGTCCAGGAAGAAGGATCGCGACCAGAATGGCGATAATCGAAACCGTAATCAGGAGTTCAATCAACGTAAATTTCTGTTCTATTCTTTTCATACATTCCTCCAAATTTAAAAAGGAACCGCTTTCAGAGCGTTTCCAAGCACATCGGGCGGGCATTCCGCATTGAAATAGAGAAGTTTTCCCCGGTATTCCGCGCGGGAAAGAGGATTCCCGTACAGATCCGCAATCTGAACGGGAAAGGTCCCGCGAAAGAGAATCCGGGCGTGTCTGATCGGGCTTCCGGTAATGACAGCGGTTGTCCGTCTGCCGTCGGAAAACAGAGCGGCATACAAATCCTCCGCCAGCTTCTGATAGCGGATGAACTTCCGGTCCTCCACCCGCCGGGCAAACGCCGACATCGCAACGAGAGTCGGATGCGGATACCCGTCCGCCCCCAGCATGATCTGAAGTCCCGATCCCCGTCCCAGATCCCGGTAGCTGTGAGAGGTGTAAAGGAAAACCCGCTTCACACCGAACGACAGATGGGAGAGAAGAAAACGGATGGTCGCATCCGCGGTCCGGTGGTATTCCTCCGTACTGTGCCAGGTGATGGAATGGCGGTAAAGCCCGATCCGCTGTTCCGTCTCCTCCACGGAGGAACTCCCCGCCGATCCCTCCGACATCAGATACGGCTTGGAGAGCCGCCCCTCCCCTTTCAGGATTCCGCTGAACGCCGACTCCATCCGCTCCCGGAGACCGTCGCCGGGAAAACCGGAGACCTGGTCCTGATAATAGACATGGTAGTCGATCTCGTCGCAGAAACGGTATCCGCCGTTGCGATAGATCGTCTCGTTCCATTCCGGAATGCCGCCGTAGGAGTTGAAACCGGTGATCCGGCACTCCGGATTGCCCTCCTTCGCGGCCCGGTACGCAAGTTTCGAGAGACGGGTGTAAACCTCGGCATTCTCCGCTTTCCCTCCGTAGGTGATGTACTGTTTGTTCCGGAAATCGTAGGAGCGGTGAAAAAAGATGGGTCCCCATGGTTCATTCCAGATGAACCAGTCGTTGATGATTCCCTTGTAGCGGGCGGCCATGGTCCGGCAGTAGGCGGCGAACTCCTTTTCATGCTCGGGCAGCGGAGTGAAGTAGACCTTCGCATACTCACTTTTGAACTCCGGAAGATTGCGCAGCTCCGTTGCCCATGCGGGCGCCCCGCCGAGCTGGCCGTAGAGAAGGAAATGGTTGTTCCGATACGCTTTGATCTCCTTGTCGGCGAAGCGCCACTTTCCTTTTTCCGGCTCCACGAAGTACCAGCAGGAGAGGTGACGGGCGCCGTCGTGCAGACGGACCCAGTTGAAACCGCCCGCCTTCATCGCCCGGATGGAGGATTCCAGCTGATTTGTATGGATGCCGAACGGACTGTCCGGCGCATCTTTTTTCCAGTAGAGCGGACGCGGCAGGCGTGTGAGGACCATCTCATTGACAACGGATACCGGTTTCCCATTGCGAAACGCCTGCGCTTCCACACGGAACTGACCGTAGGATTTCCCGGTCTGAAGGTAGGAGAGCGACCCGCGTTTTCCCGTCTTTTCGGGAAGAGAGACCGTGGTTCCGTAAAGATCCGTCACCGAGCTTCTGACGGTCACATCCCGGGCGTCGCCGGTGAGATAGTAATTCAGAACCGGAGGTTCATCTTCGAATTGAATGCGGGAAACAGACGCTTCGGAGGGAGGCAGGAAAAAGGAAATCTCATGCTGGTCCGACGGTTTGTAGTCCGCCTCACCCTCCTCCGACACGCGGAACGCATCCACATGGAGCGTTCCCCTGCCCGAGATCTGCAGAACGGACGCCAGACGTTTCGGAGGAAGGCGAAGGGTGATCACCTCCCGTTTCCAGCGGTCCTTCTCCGGAGCGAGCTTCCGGGGAGGGATCAGATTCCCCGTGGAAAGAATCCCCGCGGAGAACTCGCCGCTTCCCCTGTATGCAAAAGAGACCGTCACCTTCTTCTCCGGATCTGTTGCGACAAACGGTTCCGAAGCGATTCCGACCGATTCATCTTCCGCCGAATCCAGCTTCAGCGCATGCTCGCCCGACGGGCCGGTCACCGAGGGATCCGCCTCCACAACGGCGCGGGACTGATAGTTTCCCCCCAGCTGGCACCATCCGCTCTGCAGCCCCATCGGGAGCGTGCTGCACCGAAGGAAATTGACCGTTCCGGGAGCTTTCCTGCGAATCTGCTTCATCTTCGCGTTTTCCAGCAGGGCGTACTCCTCCGGAGTGATGCGCTCAATCCGGATTTTCTTCAAATCGAAATCGCCGGTGAAACGGGAATGAAAGAACAGCCCGGTCTCAGCGTTGTCCGGGAGACTCTCCGGGGAAAAGGGGAATTCCAGCGTCGTAAAACGGGAACTCATCGGCACCTCCAGGGAAATGCCCAGGGTGTTGTAAGGCTCCTGAATCCTGCGCAGATAAAACCGCAGTTTTCCCGTCAGCTGATTCCGGACGATGAAGGTGGCTTTGTACAGCTCTTTTGCCCGCAGCGCCGGAAGAGGAATGCGGAACTGGACTCCGGCTTTGCGGATGTGAAAGCGCAGAAAACGGTCGCCGAATTCATCGACCATCACGCTCGTCGCGCAGACGCCCGGCGACCACCCGGTGAAATCCTGCACCATCGGGACAGGAAGGACTCCGGAAAAACTGCCGACCCCTTTTTTCTTCTGCTCTCCGGAACAGTGATGCGGCGTCACATCGGCGAGCACCTGAAGCGGATCCGCGGATGCCGACGGGAATATCCCGACGAACACGGCGGTAAGAATCAGCAGCACAACTCCCCGTCTGTTTCCGGCAATTGCCCTGTTCAAGAAACACGACTTCAATCCGCGGAACATCTCCCTCTCCTTTCCTGGGTATTTGAAACAGATGACCAATATTCCATTTCCCTCTTTTCCATTATAGCCGGTTTTACAGAAAAAAGAAGCCTCTTTTTTAAATTTCTTTTGTATATAATACATAAATATTTGACCATTTTACAGATACCGCCTTGCATTCCGCTTTACTTCGCGCTATTTTTCCAAAGGAAGGAGAAAAAGCGGATGGAATACGATGAAAGCCGTCTGACGCTGAAAATCCATGTGGCAAGATTTCAGCAGCTGGACAGGACCTGGAATACGGAATGTTTCCGTCTTCCGTTCCGCGTGATTCCCTATACCCGGCTTTATCTTCCGGTCAAGGGATCGGGAGAAATTCTTCTGAAGAACATCCGTCACAAACTGGAGCCGGGCAAACTGTTTCTGATTCCGCCGTTTGTCCGTCTTCATGTTTCCTGTCCGGACACACTGCAGAAGTTCTGGTGCCATTTCAACGCCTTCCGCATGGATACCGGATTTGATTATTTCTCACTGTTTGATCATTGTCTGGAACGGAAGATCGAAGATCCCCCGTTTTACATGAAACTGTTCCGTTTTCTGACCGACTCCTATGCCATGGAGGATGCGCTTCTGCCCCCGTGCGCCCGGCTCCAGACCCAGGCTGCTCTGGAACTGCTTCTGGCGCCGTTTCTGGATGAGAAACCGGATCGGACCGAGAAAAATCTGGACCGTCTGGTCTCGCTGCTGAGTTTCATTGAAAAGAATCTGGATTCCCGGCTCGACTGCTCCCGGCTTTCCGCCGTCTGCCGCCTGAACCCGACCTATCTGACCAACCTCTTCAAATCCCTGATGGGCATTCCGCTGATTCAATATGTCTCGCGCAGGAGACTGTCCAAGGGAGCCGAGTATCTGACCAACTCCAGCTACACCATCAGCGAAATAGCTGAAAAAATCGGCTTCGGCAGCATTGAGCTGTTCTCGCGGAAGTTCAAGGCGCTCTACGGGGTCTCCCCCCTCGAATGGAGAAAAGGAAAGGACCGGGATTCCTCCTGACCCGATCCCCCCTGAACTCCCGAAATTAGATTGTTCCCTCCGTCCTGTACAGAAGAATTCAAAAGGAGCTGATCCGATGAAACCATCTCAAAGTGATTTGCGGAAAATTCCCGGTGTCGGTCCGAATATTGAACAGGACCTTCTGAATCTCGGCTACACCTCCATTGCCTCACTGAAAGGGGAGAATCCCGAGGAGATGTACCGGAAGGACTGTCTGCGGAAAGGATTCGCCGAAGACCGCTGCCAGCTGTATGTCTACCGCCTTGCGGTGTACTATGCCGATCACGAACAGCACGATCCTGAAAAGCTGAAATGGTGGTACTGGAAGGATCCCTCCCCCCGCCGGCGGACGGGAAAACGGAAACCTTCCGCCCGGGAAAGGAAACCCTCCGCGGCAATCAGCCTTTCCGCTGCGCCAGAGCTTCCCGGATCTTCCGGAGAAATGCGCCGTCCAGACGGTAGAATTTCCAGAAAACCGCCAGATAAACGAGTGAAAACAGCATCGGGATTCCGCCCATGATGACTCGCAGTCCCGCCACGGTTCCCGGCGTCTGAACCTCATTGGCGACAAAACCGATCAGGGAAAGTCCCGCACCGGTGATGAATCCGCTCAAGGCTCCGGCGAATTTCACCACAAAGGTCTGCGTGGAAAACAGAATGCTCTCATTCCGGCGGCCGAGCTTGTATTCGCCGTAGTCCACCACATCCGCCAGCATGACGGTCAGAATGCCGAGCGAAAGCCCGATTCCGAAATTGACGCCCGCCCCCGTCAGGAAAACCGACCACCAGAGCAGCGCCGGCTCCGCAGGGAAATACCCCAGCAGCAGGACAGCGAATCCGAGCACCGGAAACAGTGCAGATGCCGCAAACACCTTTTTCCTCCCGAAACAGGAGGAAAAGAACGGATACCCGAACAATCCGCACAGCTGGGCGATTCCCGCCGCCAGCAGATACGCGGAAACCATATTCTCGATGCCGACCACATATTTGAAATAGAACACCGCAAATCCATTTGACAGCTGGAACGAGATATTGAACAGCAGGGAAAGGACCAGCACCACGATCACCTGATCGTTCCTGACCAGCACCCGGATCATCTCTTTCACCGACGTCGGTTCGCGGCTTGCGGGAGAGGTCTGCTTCCGGTCTTTCACAAACATAAATGTGATGATGGAGCAGACGCAGAAGACAAGCGAGATGAGAACGGCGATCCGGGCGAATCCGGATGCCTGATTCCCGCTGCCGAGCAGTTTGACGAGCGGAAGGCCGAAATAGCCGATCAGCATCCAGGCGATGCTGGCGAAAATCCGGGGAATCACGGAGATGGTGTCCCGCTCCTTCTCATCGTCGGTCAGGGCGGGAATCATGGACCAGTAGGGGATGTCCATCAGTGTGTAGGTCAGACCCCAGAGGATGTAGGTTGCCGCAATATAGGTCAGCTGAAGTTTCCCGTCCAGTCCGGGATTCAGAAACAGGAACGCCAGAACGATCGCATTCAGAATTGTTCCCAGCAGAATCCACGGACGGAATTTTCCCCATCGGGTCCGGGTGTTGTCAACCACCAGCCCCATCACCGGATCGTTCACCGCGTCGAACAGGCGCGCGACCAGAAAGAGATTCCCGATGAAAATCGGACTGATCCGGCAGACATCCGTCAGATAAAACATGTAAAACGTTGCAACGATCGCGTAAACCAGATCCTTTCCGAACGCGCCCGCGCCGTAAGAGATCTTTGCTCCCCAGGTCAGATTCCGCATTTGCCTTTCTCCTTATTCCGCCATTTCCGTTTTTCCTTCCGGATGATGTAACGTACCATGATTGCCGCCGATTGCAAACGGACTCCGGCGTTTTCCGTTCGGGAAAGGAGATTCCGGGAACGCCTCTCAGGCAAGCATACCGTGGAAACCGTTCATCTTCTCCATCCGCCGTCGGTATTCCCGCGGGGAGGCTCCGTAAAACCGGCGGAACGCCGTGGAAAAATTCATCGGATTGGGATAGCCGACCCTCTGGGAAATCTCCTTGACCGAAAGTTCCGGAGAGGAAAAGATCAGCTTCCCGGCCCGTTCCATCCGCCATTCAATCAGCAGCTGATGCGGCGTTTTCCCGTAAACGGAGCGAAAGGCTTTATTCAGGACGATTTCGGAAAGGCCGCTCTGTTTCATCAAAACCTTCATGCTCAGCGGCTGATCCAGGGAATCGCGCATGAAATTCACCAGAGTGGCAAGCCGGGAATCCGGTTCCACCGACCGGTCCGGATACGCGAGCAGCTCCAGAATCTCATACGTCAGAAGGCTGTTGGAAATTCTGCTTTTCAGATCATTTTTCAGCGACAGTTCCTCCAGTTCCGCCAGCAGAGACTCCAGTCTTCGCCATTCGATTCCGAGGACGCAGTCCCGTCTCTTCAGCCCGGAGGTCTGGAGAAACGGCATCAGCAGCGGTCCTTCCACCGGAAAGGAATCTTTGACGCACTCCCCTTCCGGCCCGGTCATGATTTCCGTATCCGCTCCCGGCTGGAGCAGGAACACGTCGCCCGGCTCAATCTGATAGCAGCGCCTTCCCTGCCGCACGAGGATCGAGCCTTCCCGGACATACTCCACTCCGAGAAACGGACTTTTCTCCTGACGGTAATGGTAGTGCGCATTCACTTTCCCGCGGAACAGCACCCGGATCGAAAGCGGCTGGTCTCCATCGGTTCTCGTGGAAAGGGGAATCAGACGAATCCCTTTCTGCGACGAAGCGTGAAACACACGGCGTCCGTCCTGATGGGAAAGCATTCTCAATCCGTCGCGGCGGGGAATGGAATTTTCCGGAAGAATTTTCATCAAAATATCTTTTTCAAATATATTTTTGTTTTTTTCAAATAAAATATACCATTGAAAGCATTGTTTTTCAAATGATTTTCGATTAAAATGAAAAAAGAAAACAAGATCCTTTCCGGAGATCGCTTCAGAGGAACCGCGCTCCGGAATGACCGGAACATGAAAGGGTATTTCAATGAAACGATGGCTTTTCCTCCTTCTCTGCGGGACGGCTTCCGTGCTCTTTGCGGACAGCTCCCAATCTCCCTACGGCGTCTGCGCGCACATCTGCAAGGGCGAACAGTGGAAACTTGCGGAACCGAAGTTCCGTGTGATGAAACCGGCGGGAATCCGCTGGGTGCGCAACGGCTTCACATGGGAGCAGGCGGAACCGAAACAGGGGGTGTGGGATTACTCCAAACTGGACATCGTCGCGGAAACGGCAAAACGGTATCAGATCGACATTCTGCCGATTCTGGCCTACGACGTCCCGTGGGGACACCCCGTTTCCAAGCATCTCGAACTCTGGAAGGAGTACGTCCGGCGCACCGTCTCGCGCTACGGAAAGCAGTTCCGCTTCTGGGAGATCTGGAACGAGCCGAACATCCATGAGCGTCCGGGCAGCAAAATCGACCCGGAAGAGTATGTGCAGATCCTCCGGGCGGCGCGGGAGGAGATCAAAAAAATCGATCCGGATCTGCAAGTCGTGTTCGGCGGAACCGCCGGAGTTCCGATTTCATACATTGAGGCGTGTCTCAAGGCCGGAGGTGCGAACTATTTCGATGTGATGAACATCCATCCCTACATTCAGCCCGGACTCCCGGAAAAGATGAAGGAACTGATCGACCCGCTGTTCGCTCTGCTTCAAAGATACAATGTGAAGAAACCGGTCTGGGTGACGGAGTTCTCCTGGCCGACCCACCGCTATCCCCCGGTCATGACGCCGGAAGTTCTGCGGGAGGCGCTGAAACACTTCCATCTGACTCCCGAAACGGCGGGCATCGCCGTGATCCGGAATCCCGATCTGGAAAACGAACGGGGAAAGCTCTTTGCACCGAATGATTATACGCTCGGCGTGTTCCCGAAACGGAAGGAGATTTCGTATGCGGATCTGAAAAATCTGGATGTCAGGCGGTATCCGCTTCTGGTGCCGTCGCTGACGCAGGCGTTTCCGCGCGAATACTTTACTGATGTGGTCGACTATGTGAAACGCGGCGGAGTGATCCTCCACAGCTTCGGACTGCCGTTCTACTGCGATGCGAAAAAGAATGCGGAAGGACTCTGGAGACAGATTCCCGATCCGCAGGAATCCATGATGAAGGCGCTTCACATCCAGTGGCTGGCGGGATGGAAGGACAAGGTGCCGAAAAGTGGAACCATTCAGGCGGCGCCGGGACTGAAACTTCCCGCGATCCGCTTCCGGGGCAGTGAACGCTATCTTTCGGACGGGAATCTGAAAAAGGGCGACCGGCTGATTCCGCTTTATCTGCAGAAAAACAAGGAGTTCTGTGCGCCCGTGGTCGGCGTCTACCGGTTCGACAGCGACCTGAAAGGCGGCGTCATTGCGGATGTCAATTTCCCGATCAGCGGAGTCACGCAGGAAGTTCAGGGACAATATCTTCCGCGCGCCTATCTCACGCTGCTCTCCTGCGGGATCGAACGGATCTTCTGGTATAAATTCCGCGCGGAGGAGTACGATCCCACCTGCAACGGACACCATTTCGGCATCGTGCACCGCGACTATTCCCCGCGCGACGCCTTCACCGCCTACCGGTTTCTGATCCGGATGTGCCCGGAAGGATCGACCCGGCCGGAAATGACGCGGGAAGGCAGACTCTGCCATGCGCGCTGGAAACGTCCTGACGGCGTCGTTGTTCACGCATGGTGGACCACGGAGGGCGAGCAGTCCGTCCGTCTTCCGTTCGCCGCCCGGGAGATCTACGATCATCTCGGAAAGAAACAGCCGCTCCGGGAAACTCTGACCGCCGCCGGAGGAATCCTTTATGCAACAGAACCCTGAAACATGGAGAAGGAGAATCTGAAATGAACAAACTGTTCCGCCGCATCTCACCCTTCACCCTTGTAGAACTCCTTGTGGTCATTGCGATCATCGCGATCCTTGCGAGCCTTCTTCTTCCGGCGCTGAACAAGGCGCGGAGCAAGGCACAGACCATTCAATGCGTCAGCAATCTCCGGAATCTCAACACGGGACTGCTGTCGTATACGGAGAGTCACGAATCCTATCTTCCGGGCTGCAGCGAATCCGAAAATACGTTCCCGCCCAATTACCGGACGAACTGGTCGGGACTCCTGATCTACGAGGGACATGTCCGTTCGGGCAAGGAGCTGACCTGCCCGGGAATCCCCCAGTGGGGAGCCTACTGCTGGGAAAACGCCTATACCATGACCACCGAAAAAGCCAGGGAATTTCTGGGGAACAGCGGAACCGTTCTCTGGCACATGGCATACGGAGGATACGGCTTGAACTATTTCGTGCAGGGCCGGAATTCCCGTACTTATCCAAGGATGAGAATTGATCAGATCCGCCAGCCGTCCGTGAAAATTGCAATCGGGGATTCCCGGCGATCCGACATCAGCGGGAAACCTTCCGCTTCGGCGGTTCTGGGACCGGGAAAAAGCGATGGAACCGGCGACGGATTCGGCGGAGCGCCCTTCGGCTGGCACATGCACACGGTCAACATCCTTTTTTTCGATGGACACGCTGCCAGCTTCACCGGACCTGACACAACCGCCGGTCTTTTCATGGCCTGGACAAGACGGCAGAAAACATTCGCCTATTCCGACACGCAGAGCGCCGACGAATCCGGCTGGTGGCTTCGCTGATTGTCTTCTCCGCTCCTCCGCGGCAGAACGCCCGGAACGGGAGAAGGAGCGGACAGGCGTCAGTGAACGAGACTCGAACCGGGAATGTAGCGCATGGGATTGCGCCAGTCGTTGCAGGACCGGATTCCGGACTGGATGGAGAAGCGCATCTCCTCCAGCAGTTTGCGCACCATTGCCGTATGATCCCGCATGATGGAATCGAGCTGGAGGGAACTGCCCTCGACGAATTTGACGCGGTCGACGGTCAGCAGCCAGTAATCTTTTCCGGGCAGGAATCCGCGGTCGAACATTGCGCCGATCAGCCGCGTGGAAAGAAGACGGGTGGACGTGAAATAGAGTTTCTCCGGACGCAGTTCATGTTCGAAGTCTGTTCCATTTTCATTGAATACGGTGCTGTACGGCAGCAGGATCTCTTTTTCGACGGACAGATGGAAGCGTCTGCACCCGGACTGGAATCCGAGATACTTCAAGCGGTTCTGCTCCGATTCCTGAAATCCGAGATAGGTGACGGGACGGTTCTGACCGGCCAGAATCTCCGCCGCCAGCATGCAGGAACTGAAATGGTCGATCCCGACGGCAGGAAAGATTCCCGGCAGCGGCGAATAATCCCAGAAAATCAGCGGAATTCCCTGCATTTTGAGTTCGATGAAGGCGGGCAGCAGCTCCCGGACAAAATGCGGATAGCAGAAGATTCCCTGAAACCCGTCGTGAATCAGCTGCAGAATCAGCCGGTTCTGTTCCCGGGAATCCTCCGGCATATTGAAGATTGTGATATTCTGCGCATATTCCGGCGCGAGATTGAAGAGCAGTCCCGCATAGAAATCTTCGGAAGCCTCTTCGGCATCTCTTCCGCTCTGTTCCCAGCAGAACGCGATCTTATAGAGTTTCTCCGCCGCGGGTTTTCCGAGACGGACAAAATATCCGTTTCCGCGGAAGCACTCCAGCAGTCCGCATTCCACCAGCTGCTGAAGTTTTTTATGAATTCGGCTTTGAGGGACGCCGAACTCCTCCGCCAGTTTCCGTTCACTCGGCAGGCGTTTCCCCGGCGGATACGCTCCCTGTTCGATTTTTTCCTGCAGGATTTCCAGCATGTCCGTTCCTGTGCTTCTTTTTAGGAAGTAGTATAGCATTCCTCTCCCGGAAGACAACCGATGCATCAATTTATTTTTTGATTTTTTTATTTACACCTCTTGACAAAAAAGCCTCTTCTGCAGTTTGTGAAAAACTCGCCTCAAATGATGATTTTGAGATTGTTGTTCGGCAGATTGAAAATCTTGAGGCGCATATATTCAAGATCTCT
>CASFTV010000010.1 GCA_949297765.1 uncultured bacterium
GAAAAGAGCAACTCGTCATATGAAGCTTTGCTACACCTTGCCGCAACGGTTATAATTTATCGAAAACTTGCTGTTATTTAGGGATAGGTTCTTATTTTGCTGAGTCCGGAGAATTCCTCAAGATCGGAAATCGACACTTTCCGCTCAAAATCCTGCTCCAGAAACGCCAGAATCCGCGGGAGCAGGGAATGACCGGACTGTTTGTCCAGTTTTTCCAGCGCAAGACGGGCAAGAAGTTCATAGCTTTTTCCCATGAGAAGAAGGTATTCATTCCGGTCTTTCGTATCGACATGTTCGCCGATCGCTTTCAGGTCGGTCAGGAACGAGGAGAAATTCTCCACATCATAGAGCGCGGTCCTGTTCAGATTCAGAGAGGAGAGGATGGAGGAGAGATGGCTCCCCTTGATCTCCAGCACATATTTGTGCTGGTATCCCCACGATCGGAACTGATACGGTGTAAACTCCGGGACAAACAGAACCTTCCCCGGGGAAACCGCATATTTTTTTCCGTCGGTCTCATAGATGCTTTCGCCGGATTCGAGGGCAACCAGCATCAGAAAGCTGACGCCGGGAGAATCGTACCACGCATTTGCCGTATCGCGGATCTGGTCCTCGAAGCAGAAGGGGTACAGCGGAAGATCCAGATTGAAGTGGAGCGACAGCAGCCGCCGGCAGTGATACCGCTCCTCTCTGTAATTGGGGGAATGCCGTGCATAGACCCTTGTTTTTCTCATCCGCTTCTCCTTTTGCAGTACAGTAAACTGCATCCGCGGAAAATGCAACCCCGGCCCCCTTTACAATTCTTGATTTTTTTGCTGAAAGAATAATTTTTCCCTATAGATTTTGTTACTATTCCGTATATCTAAACAAAACCGGAGGATTGACGCTTTCGGCGTTTTATGCTATAATTAAAAACCGGAACAAAAGATTTTTCTGAAGGAATGGAGAAGGAGCGGCGGAACAATGAATCAGCTTTCCGGAAACAATTTCTGTGATGCGTGGCTCGCCGGATTCTACGGGAAAATGCCGTTTGAATCCTATCTTCTGCTGGACCGTGCGGCCCGCACGCTGGAAGGAAATGTCGCACGGGGCAAGAAGCCGTGGTCGCCGCTCCGGGGGATCCGGCCGTCCTGCACGGCATTTCCCGGAATCTGGAATTGGGATTCCGCATTCCATGTCATGGGGGTCTCGCGCTGGAATCCGGAGCTTGCGCGGGATCAGATCCGGATTTTTCTCCGTCTTCAGCAGCCCTCCGGTCTGTTCCCGGACGTCCTGTTTGAAGATGGAAGGCGGATGGACCGTTACGGAAAACCGCCGGTTCTTCCGTGGGCGGCCGCAATCCTGGAACGGCGCAGTCCGGATCCGGAGTTCCGGAAACTCTGCGTTCCCGCGTTCCGGCGGAATGAGGCTTTCTGGCGGAATGCCCGCGGCGGAGAGCGCTTCGGGCTTTTCCACTATGATGCGGAGGGAGAAAATCCGGAACACCGGTTCCGCGATGCCTGCTATGAATCCGGATGGGACAACTCCGTCCGCTGGGACAACGGAATTTCCAGTCTTTTTGCAATCGACCTCAACTGCTACATGGTTCTTTTCTACCGGGCGATGCGCGAGCTGGATCCCGATCCTCTCTGGGAGAGCCGGGAAGCGGCTCTGGTCCGCGCGATCGAGGAACAGCTCTGGAATGAGAAGGATCAATGCTATGAGGATCGGAATTTTGAAACCGGCGAATTCAACGGAGTCATTACTCCGGCCTCCTTCATGCCGCTGTTCATCGGGACTGCGCCGCCGGACCGCGCCGCGGCCATGGCGAAAATCGCGGAAGAACATGAGATGCCCGGCTGGCCGAGCGTCTCGTATCGCGATCCGAAGTTTGATCCCGAAGGCTACTGGCGCGGGAGAACCTGGCTCAACATTGCCTACTTCGCCCTGAAGGGACTGAAAAACTACGGATTCGATGCACTGGCGGACCGCGGAAGAGAGACTCTCCTCAGCTGGATCCGCGCAGTGCCGGGATTCATCTGTGAAAATTATCATCCGCTTTCCGGTCGGCCGGTCGGTGCGGCGCATTTCAGATGGAGTGCCGCATTCGTGATCGAATTCCTGCTGAACTGGACGCCGGAACTGGAAAACAACAGCTCGAAATTGAAATAAAACAATATCAAAGAAGGAGTGAAACATGAAACTCGTTTTCGGACTCGCTGCTGTTCTGACCGCAGGATGGCTTTCTGCCGGGGAATTCCGCATTGATTTGATTTCTCTGAAGTCGAATATTGATCTGGAGATCCAGAAAACATCGGAGAAATTCAAAGTCATCGACTCTCCGTGGTACAAGGAAAAACGCAGACAGAGCATTGAAATCCGCGGAGAAACGTCCGACCAGTGGAAAGCCTTTTCCTTCACCTTTGTGCCGAAGAAAAGCGGGGAAGTGATCCTGAGAGTCAGCGCTCCCTACGTCAAGCCGGGGGAAACGCCGAAGGTCTGCGCCTACGACGATTTCAAAATCGAAGGTGCCGATCTGAAAAACCGCGGATTCGAAGAGAAGGTTCCCGCCCACGGATGGATCCCCGGATGGGGGACAAAGGACGGTCTGATGACCGGTGACGCCGCAGAAGGAAATTTCTATATGCGCGCCGCCTATCGGAAAGCTGTCACTCAGACTCTGAACTGCAGGGAAGGGGTCCCCGTCACGATCTCCTTCCAGGCGAAAAACGCTGTCTGGTGAAGCGGGAGGTGCCGGATGAAACAGAACAGAGCCTTGAAAATAAATTTTACGCTTGTTGAACTCCTTGTCGTGATTGCGATCATCGCCATCCTTGCCTCCCTGCTTCTTCCCGCGCTGAACAAGGCAAGAGAGAAGGCAAGCTCCATCCTCTGTTCCAGCAATCTGAAGCAGACCGGAAACGGACTGATGATGTACTGCAACGACAGCAACGATTATCTGCCGAATCTTTTCCAGGGGCAGGACTGCATGTTTACCGACGCAATCGCCCGCTATGTAAATTCTCCCTATGTTTACAAAAGCACATTCTCCGGAACGGGAACATGGGGGTACTTTATCAATTATGCATCGGAACACTATATTTATTCAGCAAAATCCGTGTTTGTCTGTCCGACAGCGGCGGCGAATCTGATCGAGCCGTTTACCGGAACTCCGGGGAATTTTTTCATCACCAACTATTCCGTGACCCGCTGTGACAATGAGCCGGGTACCGCCTGCCGTCCCTACGCCTGGTGGCAGTTCAGCGGACAGACAAACGAAAAACCGAACGGACGGCGGATCAACGACATCCAAGGACGGGTCATCGTCGGCGAACAGCGCTATTTTCAGGCGGTCAGCTCCATGACGCGCAAGGTCAACACGACCCGGAACGGCTCCATTTACTGCTGGTCCCCCGCGTATCCGGTCAATGACGCATGGGCGTCCGGCAATGTGCATACCGGCGGACTCTCCGGAAACTGGCTCTACAAGGATGGACATGTCGCCCATCACAGATTCAATACTCAGATCATTCACAAGTCCGGGGCATCCAGCTACTTCATGGGGCTCTGACAGAAAGGTTCGTCAATGAAAAAAACGCTCTCGCTTCTGCTCCTCTCCACATCCGCTCTGCTGTTCGCGGGGCCGGAGAAGGAGACAAAGGAATTTATCGCAACCATTCAGCTTGGACAGCATCTGCTGGAACGGAAACTCGTCGCTCCTCACTTTTCCCCGATTCAGCGCCATTTTCAGGGAGCGGTGAAGAAGATTTCTGCCATGTCCCCGGAAAACGCCCGGCGCGAACTGGAGGCGTTCGAGGATGTGATGCTGCAGCTCTCCGCCCGGTGCACCGGACAGCCCTATTCCCCGAACGTCGGATGGTATACGAAAAAAAGGCTGGCCGATTATGAAAAGGATCTTCTCGAAACCCATGCAGACTGGACATACAACAGCCGGAGTCTCGCCCGCTTCGGTCTGAAGGCGGATGCGGAATTCGAGTGGAAGCGTCTTCAGGAACTCCGCAAGGGCGCTCCCAAACTGAAGACTCTGCCGCTGGATCCGCGTTTCGACCGCGCATTCTCGTTCTACAAACAGATCGCCGAGGAGCGTTTCCGTCTCGGCGGTCAGATCATCCTCTTTGAAAATGAACTGGATGCGCTTCTCCGCACGGCGGAATTCCGTCAGTCGCTCGGCGGCGCGGAGAGAAAACTTTCCGCTGACCCGGTCCGCTCCCTGCTGAAGCAGTGGAGAGAGGCCTACAATCGGAAAGACTATCTCCGCTGCGCCCAGCTCGAAAAGAGGACGGCGGAACAGATCGCGGAACTGAAGAAACAGGTGTTCGCCTCCGACGGGAAAACGCCGGATCTCCGTCCGGGAACCAGCTTCCTGAGCACGGGTATTTTCGGCTTCGGCGGAAACTGGCAGCCGCTGCTGAACACCAATGTGCGGTATGGAAATCTCTATCTCTCCCGCGAAAACGACTTCCGGATGTATGAGAATTCCAAATTCGACTGGGAGGTCTCCTTCGATGCGGAAAACGCAAACTGTTCCCGCTATGAGATCGACGGAGGGGCGTGGACGTATGCAAAACGGAAAAATTTCTACCGGAACTCCGCAACCGGGAAAGAGGAGATCATCGACGTCTACTGGAGCGCGCTTGCGCCGGGAGTCCTCTTCGATGCGCATGCCAAAGCGGTTGCCGTGGTGGAAGGTTCGCTCGGGGTTCCGGTCGCTCCCGATGCGGTCGCCGGCGTCTTCGACGGCAAGGTGCGTCTGATCCCCAGAGGAACTCCGATCCCCTCCCGCAGCATGAGCGAAGGATGGCTCCTGCTGCTCTGGAATGCAAACAGCGCTCCGAAACTGCCTGTCCTTCTCTTCTTTGAACATGCTCCCGATCAGCTGGAGTGGGGCGGCGGCGGATTCCGGATCGTCCGCTCCCCGGAAGTCGGAAAATATGCGGCAGCCACGCTCTACGGCGCTGTGGCGCAGAAGCCCGATTTCGGAAAAAACTGGAACTCGCTTCCCGCGGACGTCCTGAAACAGTGTCGTGCCGTGGCCCGGCATCTGGCATTCTATCCGCTTGATGTGGACGAGTTCTTCGCATTCGGGAAGAAGGGCACGGTCCGGATCTGGAACAAAATCCGCAAAGCGGTGCGTCTGGACGGAAACTGGAACGTGAAGGCTCCCGCGTATGTCCCGTTCCCGCCGGCGTACACGCTGACGAATGCCGTCCGTCCGGATCAGACCCTTTCCGAGCCGCTGATGGCCACCCGGTTCGGGTTCTACCGGACCGTTCCCGGAGAGATCATCAGCTATTCGCTTTCCGCTCCCGATCTGCTCGAACGCTTTGTCCTCAGACCGGTCGCCGGGGAGGAGCGCTACATCAAACAGCTCAACGATACCATTCTGGCGCATAAGGGGGGCGATGCGTGGGATAATTTTGTCCGGGATTACCGCTCCGGTCAGGTGCTCGAGCTGGCCGCCGGATTCTGCATGCTCCGCGAAGAGGCCAGAGAACTGCTGAATCAGCAGAAACTGCCCGGTCAGCTCGAACTTTCGATCACGGGCGAAATGAGCACTTCCGGAGCCCGGGAACTGGATTCAAGATCCCGTCTCCCCGACTATCTGGTCGACCCGAACACCGGACGCTCCGCCTTCCTCGGCGGATGGCGCGGACGCAATCAGGGCGGCGAGGGGAGCGGACGCGGCGATATGACACTGTTCAATCAGCTCCCGCTGTTCCATGCGTACGGACAGGCGGTCCTGTTCGGCCGATGGGATCTGATCGAGCGCTACTGGACCCGTCTCAAGGATCTGTACAGCGCGGTCGATTTCAATCAGCCGTGGCAGACGCCGGGGATGAACACGCTGACCAGCGGCGTGATCCTCTACGGCGATATGTACGGCGACGGTTTCCGCTGTTACAATCTCATGTACCGTCTTGCCCGGGGCATGGGCGATTCCGAACTCGCGGACCGCGCCCGTTATCTCGCCGCAAAGCAGACCGCAACCACGATCAACTTCCTTTCGCCGAACGTGATTGCGTATAATGCGCATGTCAAGAACATTCCCGACGCCGCCTCTCCGAATGCCGCGATCGGGCAGCTCGGAATCTCCCAGTACGGTTTCCGCACCGCTCCCTGGAAGCCCTATCCGAAAAACGCGTGGAACGCTCCGTTCCAGACCATCGGCTGCACCAACGACTATCCGTTCTACGGCATTCTGCTGCGCTACTGCTTCCCCGATTCAAAACGCTGGCTCGACACCTTCGCAAAGGAGATTCCGGAGTGGCACGATCCGGTCTATCTCTACGAACAGCGAGGCGAACGGCAGAACAATGCCTGGAACTATCTGAAATATCTGGCGATGTCCAGCCGCGACCGCCAGGCGGTCCGGGCCCTCTACGAAAAAGCCTTCCCCGCGGACTACTCAAAGACAAAGCCCCTCTTCTCCTTCCGGGGGAAACTGTGGGAGGAGCTCTACAGACGCCTTCACATGAGAGAATGGTTCATGCGGGGTAATGTGCTGCCCCATATCATCGGACAGAACGATCCGCTGTGGATCGGCGATTTCGGACGCGCGCATCTCGTCTCCGGCGTTTACGACCGCGAGAAGCGGACTGCGCACATCGAACTGACCTCCGGCCGTCCGGATACGCTGACCGTCGTTTCGATGGTCAAACCGGTCCGCATCCTCCGGAACGGAACGCCGGTCGAGATCCGGCACGGCGACTGGGAATGCGCGTATGAGATCCCGCTTCCCGCCGGAAACAATGCCGTCACCGTCGTTCTTCCCGAATTCCGGGTGGAGGAGTTCCCGTTCCCGAAAAAAGGGAAAAGCTCTCCCGTGCAGAATCTTCCGAAAGCTCCTGCGCCGCAGAAACTTCAGCGTGCGGCGTCTCTGCCCTCCGTCTTCAAGGTCGGACCGGTGACCGCGCTGAATCTTGCCCCGTTCTGCAACCTCGGATTTTCCGATTCGCCCGAAAACATGATTCGCAAGGAGTTCTGGAACTTCCCGCAGAAGGATGTCATCCGCGGAGTCCCGTTCACTTTTGTGAATCCGGCCACCAACGGCGGTAAGAGCATGATCGCGCTTCAGGGACGCTATCGGAAGACGCTCCCGGAAAAGGTCTGCTCCATTCCGGTGAACAAGGTCCCCAAGCGCATCTTCTTCCTGCACGGGATGTGCTACAACGCGGATAACGGAAAGGTGATGACGTATCGCCTGAACTTCGCGGACGGTCAGACAAGAGAGATCGACGTGTACGCCGGAATCGGCGTCGGCGAATGGAAGGTCGCCCCCGGCGGAAAGGCCCTCGCGGAACTCCCGGAGGCGCTGACGGGAAAAGTCTATCCCGCGGCAAAAAGCGGACAGTGGGGCGAAGGCGCGGGCGGATATGTCTATGTCTGGACCAACAACGTCCGGGCGCTCGGCGTGACCAATCAGGATGTGGATCAGCGCAGTCTCGCCACGTTGAAGTCGATCGACGTGATCTCCGCCGGAAGGGCCGTTCCGCTTCTCTTCGCGGTCACGGTGGAAGAGTGAGTCTGGAAGGAAAGGATAACGGCAGTGATGGAAAATCTGAAAACTTCGGTCTGTCTTTCCGGCGGAGTGCCGACGATTCATGTAAACGGCGTTCCCGTCACCGGACTGATGCACTGGAACCGGAAAATGCTGCGGGAGGACGTCCGCAATTTTGCGGATGCGGGAATCCGCTTCTTCTCCTTCATCGGCAACATCGACCTGGACGACGGAACGCCGACGGAAGACGGAATCCCGAAGGCCTTCCAGACAATGACCCCCGCATTCATGGATTCCGTGATGGAAACAATTCTGACGGCGTCCCCGGAAGCGCTTGTGATTCCCCGGTTCCGTCTTCAGGCGTCGAACGGCTGGAAGGACCGTCATCCCGGATCGCTCATGCGCTACTACAATCTTGAAACGCACGCGTTTGAGGACGGCTGCATGGTGACGCTCGGCTCCGAAACGTGGATCTCCGATGCGCTCGACGCTCTTGCCCGGTCGGTCGAATTCTGCGAACAGCAGTGGGGCGATCACATTGCCGGCTATCATTCCGGTTTCGGCTGCTGTGCGGAGCATGTCTGGTACTGGGGGGCGAAGATCGCCGATTACCATCCGGCGATGATCCCTCATTTCCGCCGCTGGCTGAGCGGTGTTTACAAGTCGGACTCCGCTCTCCGGGACGCATGGAACGACCCTTCCGCGACTCTGGAAAACGCCGTCTTCCCCGCTCCGGAACGATTCTGCAATTTCAATCCCTCCGCCGCAAGCCTTCTGAATCCTGCGACGGAACAGGCCCTGATGGATCAGCTCCGCTTCTGTTCCGAGTTCATGGCAACCCTGGTGACGCGGCAGGCAAAATGTGTGAAAAAAACTCTTTCCGGACTGGGAGCCGAAAAAATCTTCGGCGCATTCTACGGCTATGCCAATCTGCCCGCGAACTGTATTTCGCACTATGCCGGAGGGCAGGATGCGCATCAGATTGTCCTCGACTGTCCGGAACTGGATTATCTGTCGGCTCCGGTCGGGTATTCCGCGCGTCAGCCGGGCGGCGTCAGCACGGCGCAGATCCTGCCGGCTTCGGTGCAGCTTGCCGGAAAACTCTATTTTGCGGAGGACGACACCGGGACCCATCGTTCCGTGACTCCCCATAATGTGCTTCCGGCGAACGCGGAGCAGTCGATCCAGATGATGACGCGCGGATTCCTCGACGTCTGGCGCAGCGGCGGAACGCAGTGGTTCATGGATCTGTTCGGGGAGGGGTGTTTCCGCGATCCGCTCCTGATGGAGAATGTCCGGCGGATCGCGGCATTCGCGGAGCGCCACAGGATGGACAGGAAAAGTACGGCGCAGATTGCGGTCTTCCTTTCCGACCGCAGTCTTTCCTGCTCCAAAACGTTCCAGTTCCTGAGCGGCGCTCTGATCGAACAGCAGCTCAACGAGATCGCCGCAGTCGGAAGTGGTTTCGATGTTTTCCGGCTGGAGGATTTGCCGGAACTGGTCCGCCGGGATCGTCTGCGGCAGTACCGTTTCGCGATCGTTCTGAATGCCCATTTTCTCGATGAGGAACTGCGGGTCCTGATAGATCGCGAACTCAAAACGGAGAACCGGACCATTCTCTGGCTCCATGCGCCGGGGATCATCCGGAACGGACGGTTTGATGTCGAAGGATGCAATGCGCTGACGGGAATCCGCTGCGTTATGGCGCAACACCAGCGTTCCTCGCTGATTACGGAAGTCCTGATCGACGGACGGCGCTTCAGCTACGGCAGTTCACGGAATATCAATCCGCGTCTGTTCGGAGCGGATCCGGAGGCGGAAGCGCTCGGATGGATCGTGGAAGGATCGTGGACTCCGTTCCGTGCCGGATCAAACGGTGCAATGCTGATGCGGAAAACGTTTCCCCGCTGGACTTCCGTCTGGAGTTCGTCGCCGAATCTGCCGTCCGGATTGCTGAGTCGCTTTGCCGCGGATGCCGGAGTGCATCTCTATTCGCTGCGCGGAGATCCGGTGTTCCCGTCGGAAAACTGGATCGCGGTCCACTGCAAATGGGACGGCGTTCTGGATCTCCGCTTCCCGGAACAGGGAAGTTGGCGCGATGCATTCACCGGAAAACTCCGGATCGAACATTCCGATCATCTCCGCCTGGAAACCCGCCGCGGAGAAAACATCGTGCTGGAACGGGTCGAAGAAACGATCCGCCGGACTTCCGAATCCTGAACGATCCGCCGGAATGGAGAATCCCCTCGGATCACTCTTCGACCAGTTCAAAATAGAGACTCGGACCGTTCCGGATCTCCGCTGTGCGGAGAGTGAATTCGAGCCCTCCCGCGGTTTTCCGGACGGGAATGCGCTCCAGTCTGCTTCCGTCAAGCGCGAGGGCATAGAGCGCCATGTTCGCGGCTTTCTCCGTCCGGACCGCCAGCGAGAACGTGCCGGTTTCCAGCAGAATCGGGGTGGAACCGTGATTCAGACAGGTCCGCTGGTCCCCGTCTTCAAACACCATTCCGGAGTTGAGAGCGTTGGTGACGACAAACAGAAGAAGGCGCTTCGCGTCGCGAATGCTTTTCTCCCCGTCGACGGAGGCCAGTGCAAGACACCCTCTCCGGTTCATGCTCCGCACTTCAAAGTTCCGGAACGCCGCCTGACTTCCCGCTTCCGCGCAGAGACCCTGGAAGCGTTCCGTGTCAATCGTCATCCGCTTCTTCCGGGCGTCCAGGATCAGTTCCCCGGTTGCGCTGACAAAGAAATCATCCGCGGCATCGGTCCGGTTCTCCGCGGGAAGCAGACCGCGCTTCTTCAGAGAGTTCAGGGTGCGGTCCATGTCGAACAGCGTGTTCCGGGAGTCCTGAATGCTCGAATCCGCGCGTCGGACCGCCATCCCCGAGGCGCCGAGACGGGAAAAACGGATTTCGTCCTTCTGTTCCGGCATCCCGGTCAGATCCACATAACACCGCCCGACAAGTCCCATCCGAAGCTGGGCGGAACTCACCGATTCGGTCAGCTGATTGCTCTGAATCACCTCCTTCGGATCCACCGCAATGCGTGCGCCGAACGGTGCTGTGCGGACGTCGCCGCGCCGGTAGAGAAGGGCGATTATCCGTTCGGTTGCCCGGCGGATCGGGTCAAAACGGATTTCAAAATCCACAATTTTCCGGTTGAAGTTCCGGGTCGGAGCCATGGCGAACGCCGTAAGGGCGTCGAATCCGTTCAGCGCGGCGTATCCGCCCAAGACAAAACCGTGTTCGTAGCGGTACTTGTTCCAGAAACAGTGGCCGTGTTCCGAGACGAGGAACGGTTTTCCGTAAAGACGCGTTGCCAGATATCCGCATACCGTGTTCGCCGCCGAACCGATGGAGCTGGTCTGGTGAACACGCGATCCTCTTTTGAGCGGTCCCGCGGACGGGTGGTCGTGATAGCCGTTCATCGTGACAAAATCAAAGTCCCGGCGGACCTCCGCGTGGCGCATGGATTTGCCCATCGCAAACGTGGTGACCGGTCCCGCGTAGCCCAGTTTGCGCAGGAAGACGCGTTCCCGCTCGTAGAGGCCGCGCTCCTGCTGCGTGATGAATTCCGCCCGGTCGCGTCCGCGTTGTCCGGGAGAATCTTTTGCAAGCGGCTGGAAGGTGCGGATGTCGTCAAACGCGGAAATGTTCTCCGCCTCTTTGCCCCATGCCTGTTTCAGACGTTCCGGTGTCCCGTATTTCTGTTTCAGAAACGCCCGGAACAGCGCGGCATAGCGGTTGTCTGCGCGGAGAAAGGCGAACTCCTGTTCGTTGTTGCAGTCGATGAACGCAATTTGCGGATCGTCGATCCAGCGCATCTTCGTATACGGATTGACGTGATTCAGAACCAGTTCCGCATTTCTGCACCATGCGTCGTAATCGCGCTGATGGCGGTAGAGATCCCAGTCCTGCTTTTCCGCGCCGCCCCAGGGATAACAGCGGTCAAAGCCGATGTGCGGAACCGGAAGGGAAAGGTAAACGTAAATCCCGCGCTTCTTCAGACAGTACAGAAAATAGTCAAACTGATCCCGCAGCCGGGGCGAATATTCAAACGCATGGAGTTCCCTCCAGTCAAGATCCCGCATGTGCCGCGCCCAGATGCGGACCAGATTGTAGCCGCCACGAACAACCTGATCGGCATACTCCTCCGCATCCTGACGGCTGGCAATTTCCGTGATCCCAGTAAAATATTCCCCGAATTCCCGGTTCTGGTTGAACGCCAGAAAACGAACCGGAATTCCCGGGCGTTTTTCAAATTCGAAGTGTCCGCTTTTTCCCGCAACGACCCGTCCGAATTCCCCGATTTCGTGTTTCGGAAAAAGTCCGGCGAAATCCAGCGCGCTGCCCGCTTCCGCCGCCGGTTTCACCGATTGCGGGAGCGCTTTCCAGACGGCATCCTCCTTCACTTCCCGTTTTTCCTGTTCCGGAGAGGGATATTTCTCATCGGAGATTGTCGCGGCAATCAGAAGCCACAGCGTCTTGCTTCCCGGATTCTTCCGGAACACGATTTCAGACACTCCGCCGATCTTCTCCGGAATCGCAACCCGGGAGACATACGCGGCTCCGAACCCGTCCTTCGGGGTGACAACCGCACCGACAAGCGCATTCTCCACCGGATTTCCCTTCCACCAGTCCGTCAGATCCCTCCCGTATACGACGGGAATTTCCGTCTTTCCGTTCTTTCCCGTCAGTTCCACAAATCCGGAAACCGCTCCTTTCGGATCCGCCCACGCGGAAGTGTGCAGCAGATAGAGATACTTCCCGCGGATGGGATGTGCCAGTTTTACTGCCACGCGCTCCGGCGCATCCGGAAGCCGCGGACACCGCAGCGCGGCAATCGCTCTGCCGTTGTTTTTCTTCGGATCAATCACCCGGAACGGAACGTTGGCAAAGGTCTTCCGTCGGATCGGAAACGAGGATCCGTCCTGCGAACTGCCCTGATCGTGCCATCCGCCCTTCCGGTCCCCCGCGACCGAATCGGAAAATCCCCAGTTTGCACACGCTTCCAGCGGCAGAAGAACCGGACCTGCCACGATCTTCAGATTGCGGAAATGGATGGTTCCGCTGGAGCCGACAATCCCGATTTCCAGCTCTCCGCGTGTCACCGTATCCGGGACATCGCAGGAGAAAGAGACGCTCTTCCATACGCTTTTTCCGCTTCCGAGAACCTTTCGTCCCCAGGCGCTTTTCGTTCCCTTTTCCCCTGCGGCCCAGAATGCGAACCATCCGCCTTCCCACCGTTTCCGGGGAACTCCGAGTTCCATTTTCACTTCGGCGGAACAGGTGATGCGGCGTCCGCGGAGGTCTTCGCCGCGAAGAGGAATTTTCGCCGTGCAGCGCGGATCGGCCGCATCCGGAGAAACGTGGAAGCGCAGAGAAGGACCGTCGGCTTCCCGGACCAGAACGGCGGAGGGATCCTTCCGGATCCCGCGTAAATCCTCCGCGGAACGGAAGGTTCGTTCGAAAAGAAGATGTTCCCCGTGCAGGGTCGTGAGAAACAGAAGAGCGAGAGCCGTCAGCATTATTTTCATGAGAGATCCTTTGCGTTCTGTGTGATTCAATAGGTCCAGTTGTCATAGGGGAAGTACTGCATCTTGTTCCGGTTCCAGAAGGAGCCGGAGACGATCAAGGTCCGGTAATCCCGGTTTTCCACATGGCCGTCGAAAAAGGTGACGTTCATTGCCTGGAGATTGTTGTGGCGCCATGCGGAGTACCAGTCGCTGCCCGAATCGTTTCCTGTTGCCCGGAACTGCTCCGGCGACATCTTCCACATGGTGTTCCGCCCGGCATGGGTCGTTTCCGTAAAGGCGATTTTCCGGGAGGCGGAACGGATTTTGTTCAGCCGGTAATAGCGGCCCGTGTCATCCGTTCTTCCGGGCAGCAGCTCTCCGTTGAGATATTCATCCGCGTAGGTGAAGGAGAGTTTCTGCCATCCTTTTCCCACCCATGTGTCCTCTTCCGGAAGCGGACGGGTCGATTCCGGACACAGCGCATTGCTCCGGACAAAGTTCAGCGCCCAGTTCCCCGACAAAGGAAGAGTCCGGAATCCGAGATTCTGCGAAAATTCCGGATTCTGATACCACATCAGATCGCCGCCTCCATTGAACGGAACCCATGCTTCGTCGTTCGTGTTCGCATACATGACTCCCGCGGTTCCGAGCGCCTTCATCGCATTCATGCACCCGAGAGTCCGTGCTTTGGCTCGCGCCGACCCCAGTGCAGGCATCAGAAGAGATGCAAGAATCGCAAGAATCGCAATTACAATTAAAAGTTCAATTAAAGTAAATTTTCTTTCTTTTTTCTCTTCTTTTTTCATTGCCATCTCCTTGTTTCAGCTATTTTTTATGATGGGAAGCGAAATGAGTTCCGAAGTCTGTTCCGCCGGAGCCTGATCGGAGAGGAGAAGACGGGCCCGTTCCGCAACGCGTTCGGCCAGTTCCCGGAAAGGCTGAACATAGGTGTAGCCCGGAGCTTCCTTGCGTGTGCCGTCTGCAATGTCGGGCCGGATCAGCAGGATCTTTTCGCGAAATTGCGGACAGCCTTCCTCGATCGCCTGAAAGAGTTTATCGTTGAGTGCGCTCGCCGAGAAAATGGCGTCCACCGGAACGCCGCAGAGAAGCAGTTTGCGCACATCCTCGCACGCCGAGGACATCTCTTCCAGAAACAGATTCGGATTCAGTTTCACGCCCGCCTCCTCATAGGCGCGCAGAAGACCGTCCAGCTGGACCTTTTTATCCCGGACCCGCGGCAGATAAAGAATGTTTTTCCGATTCTCCTTCAGGAGTCTCCGTCCGATTTCATAGCCGGCCCCTTCATAGTCGATCTGGATATTCCCGGGGAAATCGCCGTCATAGCAGCAGACGATGATTTTCATCCCATTCGCCTTCAATTTTTCAATGATCTTCAGCTGTTCCGGCGAGGGACGGACCCACACAAGAAGATCCAGTCCGGCTTCTTCCAGTTCGCGGTAAATCGTCTCTTCCGTGTGTCCGCTCAGGTTCAGAATGTGCTGGACCGACGGGAGGGCCGCCAGCTCCCGAAGAAGATGCGAAAGACGGAGCGCCTGATATGGAAAATAGTGCGCCAGCATCCCGTCATTTTCCAGAATCCCAATGATCGGAAGCATGTCGCTGCCCTGCAGAGCGCTTCGCGCGGGGTTGGTGAAACTGCCCAGACTCGGACGGGCGATGATGAAGCCGTCATCCGTCAGCACCTTCATCGCCTTGCTGACCGTCGGACGGCTGACCCCGAATTTCCGGGCCAGTTCCGTGATCGTCGGTATTCGGACAGACTGTTTGCCCGCCCGCAGAATCAGCGTCATCACATAGCGCCGGATCTTCATGTACTCCGCTACGGGACTCTCCGGTTTTTTCATGATGTTTCCTGTTCAAATTCCGTTATTATGTTATCTAAGGTTTACTAAGTGTTGTATATTATATAACAAAATGATTCTTTTGTCAAGACCTTTTTCATAAATTTTATAAAATTTTCCCGGGGACGGCGGATGCTTCTCGGCGGAAGACGGAAAGAGAGGAAGTCAGAACAGCATCAAAGATTCCATGCGGAACCGGAAAGGCGGGATTCCCGGAAAAACGGGACAAAAGTGGTATCCCCGCCAAGATTCGAACTTGAACTAAATGGATCAAAACCATTTGTGCTACCGTTACACCACAGGGATCCGGAAAACGGGAAATTAATATAGCATGCCTCACGCCAAAGTCCAATCTTCTTTTCCGGAAAAATCTCTTTTTCTGAATTTCTGCACCGGTCGGAAGACAGGAGACCAGATGGTAATTTTTCAGAATGGTTCTTGTATTTTCCGCAATCCGGACCTATATTTCCTCTCAAAATCAGTTGGGGGGTCCAACTTGAATCAATTCACTCAAAAAAGGAGATGTATCATGTCCACTCTGGTCACCAGGGAAGCGCCTGATTTCACTGCGAACGCCGTTATGGGAGACAATACCTTCGGCGAATTCAAACTTTCCTCGCTGAAGGGAAAATATGTGGTTCTGTTCTTTTATCCGATGGATTTCACGTTTGTCTGTCCGTCGGAAATTCTCGCGTTCGACAGCAAGTACGAGGAGTTCAAAAAGCGCGGCTGTGAACTCGTCAGCGTCTCGACCGACACCGAATATACCCATTTCGCATGGAAATCCGTTCCCCCGAACAAGGGCGGCATCGGAAACGTCAAATTCCCGATGGTTGCGGATACCACGAAAAACATCTCCCGCGATTACGGAGTCCTCTTCAACGGTTCGGTCGCTCTGCGCGGACTGTTCCTGATCGACCGTCAGGGAATCGTCCGTCATGCACTGGTCAACGATCTCCCGCTCGGAAGAAGCGTGGATGAGGCCATCCGGATACTCGACGCCCTCCAGTTCTTCGAGGAACACGGAGAAGTCTGCCCCGCAAACTGGCACAAGGGCGACAAGGGAATGAAGGCTTCCGCGGAAGGGGTCGCGGAATATCTCGGCAGCACCTACGCCGACCGCTGAACCGTCTCTTCCGGTCAATGGTCCGGGGATGAAACTCCATCTGGGGTCATCCCCGTTTTTTTTTGCCGGAAATTCCGGAAAATTTCCGTTTTCTGCGCACTCCCGCTTGCAATGCGGAAGAGAGAGGATATAGTTTGATATATCGTTATAGCAGAGAAGGAGAATCTTGTGAAGGCAACGCTGAGCGACGTGGCAAGAGAGGCGGGAGTTTCCCGGTCTCTCGTATCGAAATGCCTGGCGGGTGCTCCCGATGCGCGGATGCGGGAGGAGACCCGGAGGCGGATTGAGGAGGCGGTCCGGAAATGCCGTTATCTTCCCTGCCGTCTGGCGCAGTCGCTGAAGCAGGGAAGAAGCCGGACGATCGGGCTTGTGATCTCCGATCTGCGCAATCCGTTCTGGTCGCTGTTCGCGGATTTTGCGCTCCGGGAGACGAAGCGTCACGGCTACCGTCTGCTGATTTCCCTGTGCGACTTCAACCGGGAGGAGGAACTGGAGCATCTGCGGGCTCTGCTGGAATACCGTGTGGACGGAATCCTCTACTGCGAGCATCTTGGCGAGAACGATCTGGCGGAACAGCTCCGGAAGGAACAGTTCCCGATCATGCTGATGTTTCAGGAATCGCCGAGTTTTCCCGCCGCCCGGGTGGACTATTCTTCCGCGCTGGCGGATGCGGTGAAGGAACTTGCCCGACGCGGATGCCGTGAACTGTTCTGCATCCGCTGCGGGGAGTCCCCATGGTCCCGGATTCTCCGGCGGGAGTGCCGGTCGGCCGGACTGGATTTCTCCGTACGATTCGCACCGCTGAAGCCGGAGGAGCTGATCCCGTTTCTGGATCGGATCTGCCGGGAGGCGCCGCCCGCAATCGTCCTGAACGGGTGGAGAACCGGACTGCTGCTTCTCCGCCGGATCGAAGCGTTGTTCCCGGAATATCGTCCGGAGTTTATTCTGAACTCCCATTTCGACCACCCGGAGTTTTTGAATCCGCGGATCACCGGCATTGTCCGGACGGATCTGGAACTCCTGGTACGCCGGAGTGTGGAAAGCCTGATCGGACGGATCAGGGGGGAATGCGCATCCGGAGATCCTCTTCTTTTCCCCGCGGCATTCCTGAGCGCCGCCGATTTCCGGAAACTGGCGCGGAACAATCTCCTCCGCGATTTCCCGTATTGAGAATGGAATGATGGTATGACGAACCGTTGCGTTTTTTTTGATAAAACGATATAGCAGTCTGAATCGACACAAGGAGGAAAAGAGACTATGCGGAAAAATCTGGAACGGCTTCCGGATACGGAGATCCTGCAGAACCGGGGATGCGGGATCGGTTATGTGCAGCGCCGGGGAAAAATCCGTTTCGATCAGGTACCGGCGGACACCTGGTTCCTGAAAGAGAATCTGTGCGACAAAATCTCCATCGACATTGCCTGGTCGCAGCTGGAGCCGGAAGAGGGACATTTTCTCTGGGATCAGCCGGAATGGGAGGGCTGTTTCCGTTCCTGGATCGACGCGGGATTCAAGATCCTGCTAAAAGTCCGCGGCATGGATACGCTCGGGACTTTCTATAATCAGGGGACTCCTCAATGGGTTTTCGACGCGGGCGCTCAGTATGTGGACGAGCCGATCGAATTCTACCGCAACTCCTGGCTTCTGAACGAGATTCCCGGCGACACGTCCATGCCGATCCGCTATCCGGTCTACTGGGACCCCGTCTATATTGAGAAGGCCGGCAACCTGATCCGCGCCCTCGGCGAGCGCTACAACGGAAAACCCTGGGTGGAGAGCGTCGCGATCGCTCATACCGGACGGTGGGGGGAAATGCACATTGCCGATCATTATCCGCGGGACGAATGGGATCGGAAAGGCTACACGATCCCCCGTTATCTGGAGGCGCACCGGACGCTGATTGATCTCTATCGTGCCGCATTTCCCGATACGCCGCTCCAGCAGTCCGTCGGCGATCCGAGTTTCCAGGACCGTTTCATTGACGCAATGCCGAGTTTCGAATATCTCGCAAAACATCGGATCATGCTGAAATCCGGCGGTCTCGGCAAAGCGTGGCATCCCCCGTTCCAGTCTCCCTGGCTGGACGACGCCTGCGTGGAGATGTTCCGCCGTTTCTTCTATCGTTCCAAAGTCGTGTTTGAAAATCTCGTGCTGCCGGAGGCGCTGGAGTTCGCTCTCGAGCTCGGCATGAGCTACTGGCAGAGGGGAGGAGAGGCAAAAGGCCTCGGAGAACTCAACATCGCAAAGGAGATTCCCGTTCCGGAGAAAAAAATCTATTCCGGATACAAATTCACTCCCGAACAGTTCGATGCTCTCTCTCTGGACGAACAGATGGAACTCTGGCGGCATCTCGCCCGGAAGTGCGGTTACCGGATCGCTGCGGATTCTGTTGACTATTCCGTGGAGAAGGGGATTCTTCACACCGCCTTTCTCTGGACAAACCGCGGAGCAGCGCCCTGTTATGAACGCTTCCGTCTCCGCATCGCACTCTGCGATTCCCGGGGAAGGGCCATCTGGAGCGACGCCGCGGAGCCGTCCTGCGGATGCGGTGCCGAAATCTGGGATCGCGGAGCCTCGGTCCGGACCGGTCACTCCTGGCGTCTTCCTCCCTCTCTCCCCGAAGGCGACTACGCACTGATGTTCGCTCTGGAACTCTGTTCCTTTGCGGGGGAACGGATGGAACTGGCAAATCGGGGACGCTCGGAAAACGGATTTTATCCCGCCGGCATGGTCCGCGTTTCCGCCTGACGGGCGGAAACGCTTCCGGCAAAACGGATCTCTTTCGTTCCGCTCAGACGGAGGGCGGAACGAAGGTTTTTTCCCGCGGGACAATCTCCAGTTTCGCCCCTTTGGGCGAGAGCTGTTTTTGCGCCCAGCGTCTGAAATCGTTGATGGCGTAATGGGTCAGGTGCGGCAGAACCTTCTGCCGGGCGCGGTCCTGATGCGCGGCGGAACAGCAGCAGACCGGAACCACATTCGTCACGGCGAAGACATCCCCCTCTTTCGCATCGGCAAGATGGCGGCGGACCCACTTCTTCAGTCCGTTGATGACGCCCGCCGACGCAAAACAGGGAATCCCCGGCACAACGGCCCCGTCCGGTGAGACGGCAAGCTGATTCGAATTCCAGTCGAAGGCGGACAGATCCAACACGTCGGTGTATTTTTTCTTTTTTCCGGCACTGCCCGGTTTCTTCCAGGCGAGGAGAAAGCAGATCCTGCGGTTCCGTCCGTCGGGGATCTCCATTTCCGGCTGCGGCTGGAAGCGGTAGAGCACTCCTTCCGCTTCGATTCCCTCTCCGGTCCGTGTCAGCGTGTAGCGCGACGAGGTGCAGGGCTGTGCTGCGCTGCTCCAGCGCCAGAAATCCTCGCCGACGGAGAGTTCAATGATTTTTCCTTCTACCGTTTCGATCAGCAGAGAGGCGGGCGGTTCGGTTCCGTCGTACAGCACCGCTCCCGGAACGGCCGATGCGCTTTCCTTCCATTCCGGTTCAGGGAGCAGAACGCCGTCCGCAGGGACGGGAACCACGGCAAAGCGGCGGAACTCTCCTCTTATGGAAAATCCCCCCGAAACGATCTCCCGGACCCGGAACGAGGTCCGGATCACAAAATCGGTTGTGACACTCAGCACTCCGTCCAGCAGACGGAATTTGCGGTTGATCGACGGTTCCGCTCCAAACGGAATCGTGCAGGCGGTCTCCAGACTCGATTCGCAGCCGTCCTCGGAAAGATGCAGTTTGCGGCGCCCGGGAAGCGCGGTTGATTCCTCCAGATCATCCAGTTTTGCTCCGTGCAGGACGATCTCAAGGTTTTTCCCGGAACGGAATGTGAACATGCCGGGGGTGGGATGGTCGAACCGCAGTTCCCACCCGGTTCCGGCCGCACGGTATCCTCCTTCCCGCCAGGGGTCGATCGCGGACATCAGATCACCTCGAAAATATCCGAGACGGCTTTGCGGCTCTGGGACGGAAGAGCGGTATCCTTCGCGTATCCGACCGGAGTCAGCGCCACCGAGTGTTCCCCCGCCGGAAGATTCAGCGCCGCATCGGCGGCCGCCCGGTCGAATGCGCAGATCCAGCAGGTCCCGAGACCTTCTTCGGTCGCGGCAAGAATCAGATGTTCCATCGCGATTGCGCAGTCCACGTCGATGATCGAATCTCCTTCCAGACGTTTCCATGCGGCGGAGGCGTTTCCGACCATCACGGCGATCGCGGGCGCTTCCGCAAGCCACGCGGCCTTGTAGGACTTGCACAGCGCTTCTCGTTTCGCCGGATCGGTCACAAACAGCACGCGGAACGGCTGGCGGTTGCAGGCGGTCGGCGCCAGATTCACCGCTTCGGCAATCCGTTCCACAATATGGGACGGCACCGGAGTCGGACGATACGAACGGATGCTTCTTCTCAGACGGATCACATCATAAAATTCCATGGCGGGATTCTCCTTGCTGATTCATTGAAAATGGAATTCCCGGACGGAAAACCGTTCCCGGTACCGTCCGGAACAACATCGCTAATATAGTCTTCGATGCGTTTTTTTCAAGCGCGGAACGCCGGCAGCATCCCGGCGGCTCCGGCGGAATTCGGTCTCATGAAGGCCCGAGTTTTTTCAGCTCGGCGGCAACCCGTTTCAGGCGGGTCGGGATGTCGATTTTCTGCGGACACTTCTTCAGGCAGGCTTCGCAATTGACGCAGGCGTCCGGACCGCCGTCTTCGGGAAGCGCGGCAATGGTTTTCCGGAATGCTGCGCCGTCCCCGCTGATCTTGTACTGGTTGTAGGCGGCGAAGACCCTGGGAATTTCCACGCCCGCCGGACAGGGAATGCAGTATTCGCAGACCGTGCAGGGTACGGAATCGGTTTGCCGGTAGGCGGCCAGTGCCGAGTTCAGAGTCATCCGTTCGTTTTCGGTCAGCGGATGGAACGGACTCATGGTGCGCAGGTTGTCCTCCATGTGTTCCGGAAGACTCATTCCGCTCAGCACGCAGAGCACGTTCGGAAGCGAGGCCGCATAGCGCAAGCCCCACGACGCCGGACTCGCCTTCGGATTCGCCGTCTTCAGAATCTTGACCGCCGCCGGATTGAGCGCGGCCAGCGTGCCGCCTCGCAGAGGCTCCATCACCAGAACCGGAATCCCGAGCTTCGTGACGATTTCATACTGTTCGCGGGACCGGTAGTCGTACCAGTCGAGATAGTTGATCTGAAGGAGCACGAAATCCCACGGCTTCGCCCCGGCGATGATCTTCAGCTGCTCCGGAGAGTCGTGGAAGGAGAACCCGATTTTCCGGATCCTGCCCGCATCGCGCATGCGCTGGGCAAATTCGAACAGACGGAATTTCTCCACCGCTTTCCACCGGGCGGCTCCCAGCGCGTGCAGAAGATAGAAATCAAAATATTCCGTCCGGCATTTGCGGAGCTGTTCATTGAAAATCCGTTCCGCATCCTCCGGTTTTTTGACCAGCCATACGGGAAGTTTGCTCGCAAGAAGATAGGAGTCGCGCGGATATTTCTTCAGCGCATTGCCGACAAAGGTTTCGCTTTCTCCCCCGTGATACGGCCATGCCGTGTCAAAATAATTGGCGCCGGCGGCCATCGCCATATCAACCATCTTCTGAGCGGTCCGGGTGTCGATTTTCCCGTTGCTGCGCGGAAGGCGCATCATGCCGAACCCGAGGACGGGAAGGGTCAGATCCGTTTTCTTGTACTGTCGCCGGGTGACTTTCTGCGAACCGTTTTTCCCCGCGGACGGAGTCCCCGCCGGAGCTCCGGTCTGCGCCGCAAGACGGGCGGCCCCTCCCAGTGCGGTGAGCGCAAGAGCGCTTTTCAGAAAATCGCGTCTGTTCATAAGTTCCTCCTTCGGAATGAGCGGCTGTGCCTGCGCCGCTTTCGCTATACAGTAAACGGCGGTTCCGGAAATTGCAAGTCCTTCCGCCGGTGAATGGTTCTCTTTCTCTCAGCCCTTCGGCTCCGTTTCCCGAAGAATCATCGCGCGCAGCAGATTCGGTCGGCCGAAATCCCGTTTCCCGAGTCCGATTCCGACTTTCTCCACAAGAAAACTTCCCGGCAGCGTATCCCGCGTGCGGAGAGCGGCGGCAATCGCAATTCCGGTCGGCGTGACCAGTTCTCCCTTCACTTCGGACGGACGCAGCGGAATCCGGTACGCCTGCGCAATGTTCAACACCGCCGGAACCGGAACCGGAAGTTCTCCGTGCTGACACCGGACGACTCCCGTCCCTTCCGTCAATCCGGTCACAATGCACTCCGAAATCTCCAGATCGTCCGCAAGGACCGCCGCCGCCGCGATGTCCGCAATCGAATCCACGGCACCCACTTCGTGAAAATGGACCTCGTCAATCCCGCAGCCGTGCGCTTTCGCTTCCGCCTCCGCGACAATCCGGAAAATTTTATGCGCCAGTTCTCTGGCTCTGTCCGTCATCTCGCCGCGGTCAAGAACTTTGTACACATCCGCAAGGTTCCGATGTTCGTGCGGCTCATGATGTCCGTGCGGCTCATGATGCTCGTGATGTCCGGGATGGGCGTGAGGTTCCGGATGCCCGGGATGCTCATGAGGTGCATGAGGTTCGTGATGCCCGGGATGGTCGTGATGGTCCGGTTCGTTGATGACAACGTCGAAATCACAGCCCTCCAGACCGTAGGATTTTTTCCGCGAAATGCGGTATTGCACTCCTTCCAGATTCAGACTGGCCAGGACTGCATGGAGTTTGTTCCGGTCCGCGCCGAGATCCAGCAGTGCCGCGACGGTCATGTCGCCGCTGATTCCTCCGGCTCCTTCCAGATACAGCAGTTTGCTCATGCGATGTTCTCCCTGATTGCCGGTCTCTCTCCGGAGAGGCTCCGAAGTCGTCCGGGCGATGATGTCATGCACGGTTCCCCCGGAAATTTCCTTCTCCGTGACCGGAAAACCGTTTCCCTAAATATAAGACATGGTTTCTTTTTTTCAAGGCAGGCGAAAAGTGGTTTTTTATGAAAAAAAAGGACAATGCGTTCTGAATTCGCATTGTCCCGGATGATGTTTGAACGTTCCCGCGGATTATGCTGCGCGGTCGCGGATCGCCGCCACGGAAATCGACTGTGTGACCGTCAGGATGGACGGCTTCTTCGCCGCCACGCCGCGGGTCATCCATTTGGAGTTCTGCACCGTGAAGAGCGAGTAGACGCAGATCCAGCTCAGGCACGGAATGCTGTACAGTCCGTAGATGAACGACCAGACCGATTCGCTGCGGCTGTACCGCATCGCATAGATCACGGCCGGCACCGTCGACCAGACCATCGTTCCGACCACCGTGTAGTAGAGGAACGAAAGCGGACTCATCACAAATCCGCAGATTCCCATCGGCAGAAACACGAGCGGAAGCAGAATCGCAATGCTCTGGACTACCAGATTGAGCTGGAGACCGAGAAGATCGAAGTTGAACGGCTCAAAACGGCGGAAGAACACGCCGAGCATAATCAGATTTTCCCGGATGTCGCTGCGGGTCCAGCGGATCAGCATTTTGCAGAGCGTTCTGTAGTTGGTCGGCATCTTGGTGAAGGCGATCGCATTGTGCTGGAATTCCACGCGCCAGTTTTCCCGGAGCAGCATGCTGGTGATGGCGCGGTCTTCGCCGATGCCGGAGGGCCGTCCGAGGAAGGTCTGGTTGACCCACTCCTCCATCAGAGGACGGACCGCCGAAAGACGGTAGGCGCTCAGCGCTCCCGGAGTGCAGAGAACCGATCCGATCAGGCTCTGCGCACAACGGACAAATTCAAATCCGAATGCAAACGCCACATCCAGCATCTTCGGAATGAATCCTTCATGAAGATTGGAAACCCGGATGTTGCCGGCAACCGCTCCGACGGTCGGTTTGGCGAACGGGGCCGTGATTTTCCGGAGTGCGTCGGTGGTGATTGCGGAATCGCTGTCGATCGTCACGACAATGTCGCCCGTCGCAATCTTGATTCCTTCATAGAGCGCCCGGCGTTTGCCGCCGTTGCGCAGCAGATTCTTTGTGACAATCCGGCCGGGAAATTCCTGCGCGGCCTTGCAGATCCAGTCCCAGGTGTCGTCCTTGGAGCCGTCGTTGACCGCGATCACTTCCAGCTTCTCCGCGGGATAATCGCTTTCCAGAACGCTCCGCAGGGTGGTCGCCACATATTCCCCCTCATTGTAGGCCGGAACGATCACCGTGCATTTCGGAAGTTCGGAATCCTTCAGAAGTTCCGCCTCCTTGTAAAAATAGGCAAGAACGGCCTGAAGAAGAAAATAGCCCAGCGTGATTCCCGCCGTAATCAGCCCGAACATCAGAAGAACAAAGCTGAAGCCGTTGACCACAAAATTGCTCAGATTCATCGTCGCAAGCATGTGAAATGCTCCGACAAAGGAGAGTACAGCGAGGACCCAGGTCCCGGTTTTCAAAAATTTTAGAGCTTGAAATTTCATGTGGAATCCCTTTCTTTTTTCTTTTTTTTCCGTTTGCCTTATAGTATAGACCATAAAGATAGCAGGAGTATGACAGAAAGATTACAGATCGGCAATCTTCGATTTTTTTTGTTTTTTCCGTTTGAAGAATCTTGTTTTTCCAACAAAAAAAGACCCCCTCCGGACAGAAGGTCGGGAGGGGGGACGGCTGGCTTCCGGAAAATGGATGGATCAGACCGTGCGGAGGACTTTTCCGCCGACTTCCTCCATCGGGCGTCCCGGCAGTTCCAGTTCGGCGATGCAGCCGTCGGGAATTTCGAAATCGCAGCGGATTTTTCCGTCTGCGGAACGTTCCCAGAAGACGCGGAGAGTCCCGTGCGGAGTTTCATGGGTCATTTTTACAAAGTCAAGCTGCGGGATCAGGCAGGGTTTCAGCTTGAAGCGGCGGAATCCCGGTGCCTCGAAGCAGGGCGCGGCGCCGCCGGGATACTGATACATCCACGCGGAAATATCTCCGAACATGATGTGATTCTGCGAGGAACATCCGTTCCAGTGTTCCCAGAGGGTGGTTGCGCCCTGTTTGACCCAGTATCCCCATCCCGGGTATTCCTGCTGCGTGATAAGACGGAACGCATCTTCCGCAAAGCCGAAGTCGGCGAGGACGCGCGGGACATATTTTGCTCCGAGAATTCCGAAGTCCGCCCGATGCTGGCGGGCGCGGACCAGCGCAAGAAGTTTTTCCGCTGTGAGTTCCCGTCCCTCTTCCGCCAGACCGAAATAGAGCGCCGCCGCGAGAGCGGTCATGCTTCCGTCCGCATAGGTCCCGTCGCTGTTGCGGAACGTTTCATTGAAACTCTTTTTGATTGAGGCGGCGAGGGCGGTATACTCGTCCGCGTCGGAGTCCTGTCCGAAGAGAGCGGCAAAACGGGCCAGGCGGACGGTATCGCTGTAATAGTAAGCGCTGGAGGTCAGCTCGACGGGCGCGATCCGGAATCTGTCCCAGTGGCACCAGTCGCCGAGTCCGAAGCGGACCAGATGGTTTTCCGACATGCCGCGGCAGTATTCAATATACCGCTTCATTGCGGCATAGTGTTCGCGGGCCGGTTCCGGGTCGCCGCGGAAGAGATAGATCTGCCAGACTCCCTCAAACAGCATGCTGTCCCACGCGGGTCCGCTGCCCCAGTTGTAGCCCCATCCGCCGGACGGCGCGATGCCGGGAAGCTGTCCGCTCGGACGCTGCGTGTCCGCAAGAAGGCGGACAAAATGATGATAGGCGTTCCGGGCGTGATAGTTCCACATGCCGGTTTCGCAGGCGAGCTGGGCGTCGCCGGTCCAGCCGTTTTTCTCCCGGTGCGGACAGTCGGTCGGGATTCCGGTGAAGTTGCTCAGATAGCTCTGCATTGTGATCTGCTGAAGACGGTTCAGCGTCGCGTCCGACGATTCGAACGTCCCCGCCTGCCGGAACGAGTTGTGCACAAACTGCGCTTTGACCGACTTGATCTCCGGAAGCTGTTTCCCGGAACTCCACAGCGTAAGCTGAACATACCGGAATCCGTGATAGGTGAAATGAGGATGGAAGCGTTCGATTCCGCCGCCTTTCAGAATGTAGTGGTCTTTCTGAAAACCGTCTTTCCGGATGAACATGCCGATCTCCTCCTGCGTGATGGCTCCGTTCGCGCGGAGCTGCTCGGCATACTGAAGCGTGACGGAGTCGCCCGGTTTACCCTCGACTTCAAATTCACACCAGCCTGTGAGGTTGGTCCCGAAGTCGTAGACGGTTTCCCCCGGCTTCCGGAAGGGTTCTCCGACCGGTGCATATTCCCGCATGATCCGGCACGGTTCCAGATCCTCCTTGACGATCAGGCCCCCCGGCGGATTGCACTGGACCGCGCGGGACCAGGAGGAGTCGTCGAAGTCGGGATCGGCAAAGCCCGGAATTTCCAGACGGGCGTCATAGTGTTCGCCGTTGCGGAGCGCGTCGAAGGTGATGGGACTGTCGTGTACGAGCCAGGTGGTGTCGGATTTCGCGAGAAGCTGCCCGTCCGCAACGATATCGCAGAGGAGCTTCGGCCAGTCGCGCCACGGTGCCTTGTCGAAGCTCCAGGTCTCGGTGGTGTGACAGTTGTACCAGCCGTTGCCCAGCAGGACTGCCACTGCATTTTTTCCCGCTTTCAGAAGATCCGTCACATCATATTCTATATAGGAATCATGGCGGTCGTACTGCGTGACAACGGGGGCAAGTTCCCGGTCGTCCACCCGCACCCCGTTGACGTACAGCTGATGCCAGCCGAGTCCGCAGAGATAAATTTTCGCCTCCGCCGGTGCGCTTCCGCAGAGAAACGTCTTTCGCAGATACGGCGCCGCACCGACCGTCTGGGACGGCGCGCCCATGGTTTTGCCTGTATTGATCCAATATCCGTTCCAGTTCCGAGTCATTGCCTCTCTCCTCTTTCCTTAAGAAAATGGTTTTATCCGGTTTCGGATAAGATAAATCCCTCTTCGGAAAAAACAATTCCCGGGAAAAAATTAAACCAATTTTTTTCTCCGCTTTTAATTTCCCGAAACGATGATATCTTACCGCAGAGCAACCAAAGGAGCAGCACAATGCGCTATCTGTATGACAAAAGCGAAACGATTGTTCTGGAATACGATTCCGAACTGTTTGAACATCCCTTTCTTTCCAGCGGAAACAAAGTGGTTTCCGGGGTCGCCGGCGGATCCGTCGGACCGCTGCGGCCGGGCCACTACCTGATTTATGAACAGACCGGAGCGCCGGAGAAACGGGTCCGCTATCTCGGGGTTGTCGGCGACCATTCCGTGGTTCTCCAGATGACGGTCGGAGCGTTCACGTCCGATTTCTTTGACAGCGTGGCACATGCGAAACGCGTTCCGGTGAACTATTACGTCGCCTCCGAACTGCTCGGCGACAGCACCTTCCGGGGGTATGAGCAGGATTACGGCGACGCGGTCTATCCGCATCTGATGCCGAACAATCTTTCGTTTCTCGGTCCCGCGTTCCGGCAGCTTGATGCGAACTGGGAGTCGCTCGACGAGGAACAGATCGTCGAACGTCTGAAAAAGATCGACGAATGGTTCCAGTCGAAAGGCTTTGCTCCGCTCCACGGATTCGCCACCTACACACCCTCCAATTCTCTGATCCGGGCGATGAAGCGGGTCGGCTGGACGGTCCTGCACTCCGTGATCCCGGAACAGAACTGGTCCGACGGCCACTGGGCGATCAACCACTGGGGAATGCCCAATCAGCCCTTCTACGCCGCCGGGGACGATTTCCGCAAACCCGCGCCGCGCGCGCCGGAAGGCATGCCGAATGTCCTTGAAATGACGATGAACTCCTATCACCTTTACATGCCGCATGTGGTGAACTGGGGGGACAACGTTCTCTCCCCCTCCCACTTTCTGCGCTGGCACCGGACCGTGGAATCCGGGGCGTATCCCGAGCGTTTCCGCAATTTCCTGATCGACTACCTCAAGGCGGCGGAATTCAAAAAAACGCCGTTTTTCCTGACCGCCGGTTTTGAATTCGGACGCTCGTTCGGCGTGCGGTCGATGACGCGCCACAACCGCCGGGGCATGTCGCTGATTCTGGATCTCGCCGCGCGCATGCCGATCGTTTTTGCGACAGGACGCGATGTGGCCGCGTATTATGAGAAATTCTGCCCTGTCCATCCGGAGATTGTTTTCACCCAGCGCGACTACCTCGCCGGAACCCGGATCATGGACAAGCCGATCAATTCCGGCCCGTCCATCGGAATGGAAATGGAGGACTACAAGGCGGTCTTCGCCCATCTGGATCCGCTTCCCTATTACCACTACGACTACCGGGAAGTCTGGAACTTCAAGACGGACGACACCTCCGCTCCTCACGACTGCGCCCCGGAAAACCGCTCCACCATCCATGTGGACTCCCGGGAAGACCGGATGCAGATCGCCGTTGATGCTCCGCTGAAGCGCAAAACTCCGATTGCTCTCTGGGACGCCCGTCCGCTGACGATCGACAATCCGGACATCATCGCCTATCATCCTCCCGTTCTGGATGACGGACGCCGGCATACGGTGATCGTTCTGCCCGAAGGATTCCAGGGCGTTCTCCATCTCCGTGTGGAACAGCTTTCCGTTCCGCCGGCAACGGAGTTTACGGGTGTCTCCCATCCGCTCTGGCGCGTGCAGACAATCGGAACGCATTCGCATTGCCAGTGCTACCTTTATCTGGATACACCGCTGCTCGGTCCCCTTCCGCTCCGTTTCACCGTTCCTGCTCCCTGCCGGATCGACACGCTGGAACGTCCGCTCGGGGAATTCCGGAAAGGCGACGTTGTCGAACTGTGCTTCGATTCGCGTCGGACGTGGTTCCGTTTCTACGGTCTCCGCGCCGAGGAGATCCGTCCTTCTGCGGAAGCGGCCGCCGCCATCGACGCCGCCGCGGCCGAATGGAAGGCGTTTTCCGGAAACGCTTCCGAAGAGCTTGCGCGCGTCCACCGGGAGGACGATCTCTGGTTCAGACAGCAGATCCCGGAAGAGGAAACCGTGGTTCTGGAGGTCGATTGCTTCGGCAATCATGTGTTCGGAGAACGGAGCCGCGCCCTGCCGTTCGACCGGGTGGTCCGGTGTGCAAATCCCGCGCTCTCCGCAAAAGAGTATGCCGACGGGGGAATCTCTCTCGGACGGGGAAAATCGTTCTGGGTGCATCCCCGCACCCTGCATTTTGTCGTCGCCGGCCTGGATTCCCTCGGCCTCTCCGAAGGGGAGGCGGTGATTTTCCGTCTGTACAACACCACGCCCGCCTCAGAGGTTGACTGCTCCCGTTATCAGGTCTGGGTGGAGTCCGACGGAGAGAAGATCCTGACTCTTGAACAGCCCTGGACCTGTCCCCGGGAACGATCGCGGGACGCCATTCTGGAATTCTCCATCCCTGTGGAGAACATCCGCTCCGGCGCCGTGGAAATCTTCCTGAACGCCGATCAGATGGGGGTGCTCGACGACTGGTTCGCCGACGGCGGATTCATCGCCGCACTGGAACGCATCATCGTCTCCGTCCGGAACAGGGACTGACTCCGCAAAACCGTTTCCGCCGTTCCCGTCCGGCGGGAACGGCACGGATTCCGTCTCCTCTTCTTACGATCTGAGCTTTCCGCAGGTCCTGTTGATGACCTTCTGCACAATCGCGTAGAATACGGGAATGAGCAGTGTCCCGAACAGCACGGAGATCAGCATTCCGCCGAACACCGCCGTTCCGAGCGAACGGCGGCTTACCGCGCCCGCTCCGGAGGCGATCACCAGCGGCCAGGTGCCGAGAATGAAGGAGATTGCCGTCATCAGCACCGCGCGGAAGCGCAGCTTTGCGGCGTGCTCCGCCGCGTCAAGCACAGGCATTCCCTCCTCGTGTTTCTCCTTTGCGAATTCGACGATCAGAATGGCCGTTTTGCAGGCGATGCCGAACAGCAGGACAAATCCGACCTGCGTGTAGATGTTGTTCGTAATCGACAGCAGCAGAAGGGAGAGCAGCGCTCCCGCCAGCGCCACCGGAACCGACAGAAGAACCGAAACGGGAATCATCCAGCTTTCATACTGGGAGACAAGGAACAGATAGATGAAGACCAGCGCCAGCGCAAAGATCACCGCGGTCTGCCCGGAGGAGAGACGCTCCTGGTACGACATGTCGGTCCAGTCGAATGTCATTCCGGTCGGCAGCAGTTTTCCTGCGATGCGTTCCATCTCCTTCATCGCCTCTCCGGAACTCACTCCCGGCGCGGGCGATCCCGTGATGACCGCCGAGGAGTACATGTTGTAGTTGGAAAGATACTGCGGAACGAACCGGGTCCGGATCTCCGTGAAGGTTCCGAGCGGCACCATCTCTCCGGATGTGGAGCGGATATGGATTCCGGGAATATTCGAGGCATCCTTCCGGTATTCCGGTTTCGCCTGCACTTCCACCTTGAAGCTCTTGCCGAACAGATTGAAGTCGTTGATGTAGCGGTAGCCGAACAGCGACTGGAGCGCGGAGTTGACGTCTGCAAGAGGAATCCCGAGCTTCAGCACCTTTTCCCGGTCGATGTCCAGGTAGAGCTGGGGCAGATTCGCGCGGAAGGTCGAAAACACGCCCGACAGCTTCGGACTGCGGTTCGCCTCCGCGACAATGGAATTCAGGATGCTCTGGAGTTTCTGCGCATCGGTTCCGGTCCGGTCCTGCAGGACGAAGGAGAATCCGCCCGTCGTCCCGATCCCCGGGATCGGCGGAAGCCCGAACGGAATGACCGACGCTTCCGGAATCCGGGCAAGTTTTGCATACGCCTTCCGGACCAGCGAGAACTGATCCTGTCCCGGATCTTTCCGCTCCTCCCACGGCTTCAGCATGACCACGGCAAATCCGCAGTTTGACGCCTGCACGCCGGTGATGATGTTGTAGCCCGCGATGGAGAAGATGTCGCTGACCTCCTTTTCCCCGCCGAGCAGTTCGCGGACCTTCTCTCCGACTTCGATGGTCCGGTCGAGCGAGGCTCCGTCCGGCAGCTGGATGTTGACAAAGAACGCTCCCTGATCCTCCTCCGGAACGAATCCGGTCGGAATCCGGTCGTAGAGCCATCCGAGCGAACAGGTGAACAGAAGATAAAGTCCGCCGACAAGCACCGCCTTGCGCAGCAGCGTCCGCACAATGGCAAGATATCCTCCGGTGAGTTTCTCGAAGAGCCTGTCAAACGCGCGGAAAAAGATGAATTTTTTCCGTTCCTTGACCGCCGGTTTCAGCAGAAGCGCGCTCAGGGCCGGACTCAGCGTCAGCGCATTGATCATGGAAATGAAGACGCTGATCGAAATCGTGATGCCGAACTGCCGGTACATCACGCCCGTAATGCCGCTCATGAAGCAGATCGGCAGGAACATCGCCAGCAGAACCGAGGTCGTTGCGATGATCGGCGACGTCACCTGACACATGGAGCGGATCGCCGCTTCCTTCGGCGGAAGTCCCTCCTCCTCCATCAGCCGGTTGACGTTTTCAATCACCACGATCGCGTCGTCCACCACGATGCCGATCGCCAGAATCAGGCCGAACAGCGTAATCAGATTGATCGAATAGCCGAGCACGGCCATCGCCGCAAACGTGCCGACCAGTGAAACGGGGATCGCGATCGTCGGAACCAGCGTCGAACGCCAGTCCTGCAGGAAAATGTAGGTGACCAGAATCACGAGAAGCACGGCGATGACCAGCGTTTCCACCACTTCGTCGATGGAGGCGGAGATGAACGCGGTCGTATCGTACTGGATGCCGTAGTCGAGGTCTTCGGGGAAAACGGTCTTCTTGAGCGATTCGAGCTTGGCCCGGCAGGCTTCCGCGATCGCCAGTCCGTTGGCATCGTTGAGCTGGTAGACCGCAAGCAGGGCGCCCGGTTTGCCGTTCACCGTCGCCGAGGTCGCATAGTTCTCCGCGCCGAGTTCCACATCTGCAACATGTTTGATCTTGACCTGCGAGCCGTCCTTTTCCGCGCGGATCACGATTTCGCCGAATTCCTCCGGCGTTGCGAGCCGTCCTTTCGTGCTGACCGAGAGGCGCAGCGGGACTTTTCCGTTCATCGGCGCATCGCCGACGGCTCCCGCGGAAACCTGCACATTCTGCGCCTTGACCGATGCGATCACATCGTCCACCGTCATTGCGAGCGAGGCGAGACGGTCCGGATCCAGCCAGAGGCGCATGGAATATTTCCGCTCGCCGAACGGCGACACATCGCCGACTCCGGGAATACGCGCAATCTCGTCCTTGATGTAGATCGACATGAAGTTGCTGAGGAACAGTGCGTCGTGCGTCCCTTTCGGCGAGGTCAGCGACACGATCAGGAGCATGTTCGACGATTTCTCCTTCACGATCACTCCCTGCTGCTGCACTTCCGTCGGCAGCGAGGCCGTCGCCCAGTTCACGCGGTTCTGCACGTTCACCGTGTTGGAATCTCCGTCGCTTCCGATATCGAAGGTCGCGTTGATGACGGCCGCGCCGTTGTCGGTGGCGGTGGAACTCATGTAGAGCATCCGTTTCACGCCGTTGAGCTGTGCTTCGATCGGCTGGATGACGGTGTCGCGCACGGTGGCGGCGTCCGCTCCCGGATAGGTCGCCGTCACCTGGATCAGCGACGGCGAAATATTCGGGTACTGCGTCACCGGAAGCAGACGGATCGCAATCGTCCCCGCAAGAAGAAACAGAAGGGCAATCACAATGGCGAAACGGGGATGCTCAATAAAAAATCTGCTGATCATCGACCGGTCTCCGCGGGTTTCTGCCGCTGCGGACGGACTTTGCTGCCGGGACGCACTTTTGTGACGCCTTCGACAATCACCAGTTCACCCTCTTTTACTCCGTCGGAAATATAGAGCGAGCCATCCTGCCGGGTCGCTTTGACCGTGCGCCGTTCCACAAGATCGTCCTTGCCGACCACATAGACATAATCGCCCGCCATGTCGGTCTGCACAGCCGCAAGAGGGACCGCAACCGCCTTTGCCGATCCTCCCGTCCGGAGACGGACCTTGACATACATGCCCGGAATCAGCTCCTCATCGGGGTTTTCGAACACCGCCCGCAGCTGGAACGTTCCGGTCGTCTGGCTGACCTGATTGTCAAAGGAATCCAGATGCCCTTTCCCCGCATATTTCTTCCCGTTCTGGAAGTAAAGTTCGACCGGTACTTCGCGGACTTTCCTGTTCTTCCGGACCGAACCGGATTCCATCAGCCGGAGAAGATCCGTCTCGTTCAGCCGGAAGTCCACCTTGACCGGGCCGGAGCGGAGCAGCGTCGCAAGACTTCCGCTGGAGGGCGAAACCAGATTGCCTTCACTGTAACGGTTGAAACTGATGCGTCCGTCGAACGGTGCTCGGATCTGTGTATAGCTCAGATCCAGTTTCGCCTGGCGGAGTTTGGCTTCCGCCGCGAGAACGGCGGCATCGCTCTGCATCTTCTTTGATTCCGCGGTGTCGAAATTCCGCACGGAGACCGCGTCTTTTTCCAGAAGGGATTTCTGCCGCTGATAGTCGATGCTGGTGTTTTTCTGATCGGCTTTTGCCTTCAGGAGATCCGCCTCGGCGGCGGCGACGGCCGCTTCATATTTGTCCGGTTCGATCTGGAAGAGAAGCTGGTCTTTCCGGACCAGTTCGCCGTCCCGGAAGTTGCGTTTCCGGAGAAACCCTTCCACGCGGGCGACAAGATCGACCGAATCGTACGCCCGCACATTGCTGATCGACGGCGTATAGATCTCGTAGGAGGATGCCGTCGCCGGCGTGACGATGACTTCCGGGGCCGCCGGAACTGCTGCGGGTTTTTCTTTGCATCCGGAAAGCAGCACAAGAAGCACCGCCGCCGGAAGAAGTGTGTGTCTCATAATGAAGATTCCGTTGGGTTTCGCTCAGAAGTTGTGGACAACGAGTCCGTCTCTGAGCTTGGGTTCGAACCAGGTGGATTTCGGCGGCATGATGGCGCCCGCGTCCGCGATGTCCATCAGCTGATCGAGCGTGGTCGGATACATGGAGAACGCAACCGCCGCCCGGCCGGAATCAACCAGCCGGACAAGTTCCTTTGTCCCGCGGATTCCGCCGACAAAATCAATCCGTTTGCTGGTCCGGGGATCGTCGATTCCGAGAACGGGGGCAAGAAGATTGTCCTGAAGGAGGCTGACATCCAGTTTTTCGATCACGCCCAGTTTCGACGTGTCGAACTTCGGCGTGAGCTTATACCACTGCCCGTCGAGATACATGCAGACCGTCTCCCGCTCGGCGGGTTCCTGCTCGGCAGTCTTCTGCACATGGAAGCGTTCGGCGACTTTTGCGAGAAATTCGTCTCTGCTCAGACCGTTGAGGTCTTTCACCACCCGGTTGTAGGCAAGGATCCGGAGCTGGTCGGACGGAAATGCCACGGCAAGGAAGAAATTGTAATCCTCCTTCCCCGTGTGATGCGGATTCGCCGCGCGGCATGCGGCTCCGGCACGGGCCGCCGAGGCCGCCCGGTGATGCCCGTCCGCAATATAGAAGCAGGGAATCCGGTTCCGGAACAGTTCCGAGAGTTTTATCGAACGTTCCGCTCCCGCCTTCCAGAGCCTGTGTTCGATTCCGTCCGGCGCAACAAAGGAGCAATACGGTTCCTCCGCCGTGATCGAGGCGACGACGGCGTCAATTTCCGGATTGCCCCGGTAGGTCAGGAACACCGGTCCCGTATGGGAACGCAGATCCATCACATGACGGGCGCGGTCATCCTCCTTGTCCTTGCGGGTCTTCTCGTGCTTTTTGATGATGTTGTTTTCGTAGTCCTCGACGGAAGCCGCTCCCGCAATGCCGATCTGAAGACGGCCGTTCATCTTCAGGGAATAGACATAGAGATTTGCTGTCGGGTCCTCGGTCAGCGGGGCCTCTTCGATCAGACGCTTGAAATTCGCGGCGGCCTTTGCATAGACCGGATCGCTGTGCAGATCGGTTCCCTCCGGCAGTTCGATTTCCGGACGCGACACCCGGAGGAAGGAAAGGGGATTGTCCTTCGCCAGTTCCGCCGCCTCTTCGCTGTTGACTACATCATAGGGAACGGCCGCCACTTGCGCGGCCTTCTCCCGCGGGGGCATCAGTGCATGAAAACCGTTGAAAATCGCCATTTGCAGTTTCTCCTCCAGTTGAATTGGGTCCGTTTTTGACAATTCTGTTATTATACCATCGAAATGAAAGATATTCAAGGGGAGGGGTTTGAAAAATGCCGTTTCCGATCTATATTGATAGGACCGGCTTCCCCGGACGGGAAAACGGGAAACAGACGGCGCTGTCCGGAGGTTTTCCGACGGTTTTTCCGAATCTTTCCGGCGGAAGCTCTGCGGAGCAGTTCAACACCATCATCAGGAGGTTTTTTATGTATCTCGGCAGAATTGTGGCGGCCGGCATGACCGCGAAAGGAAAGCCCGTTGCGGCATACCGTGTTTCATCCCGCTCGTTCCCGAACCGGACGGCAAATCTGGTCGGCGAAACGATTTCCATCATTCCGCGCAAGGGATTTGAATCCGATCTTTCCAGGAATCCGTATATTGCGTACAACTGCGTGCGGCTGTGCGGGACGACCGCCGTTGCAACCAACGGCTCCCATACCGACCCGATCGTGGAGAAACTTATGGCGGGAATGAATCTGCGCGACGCATTTACCCTCTCGCTTCTCGCGATGGACTACGAACACGACTCGCTCGACACTCCGCGCATTGCGGCGGCGGTCGATGCGAAAAACGGGCAGGGCGCACTCGGAATCGTCCGGAAGGACGCGGTTCTTGTGAACGTGTTCGATCTGGAGCCGGGAAAACTCCGGTATCTCTCCACCTATGTCCGGAACACCCCCTCCGCGGATCAGGTTGACACCGGATTCGATGCAGCCTGCGGCGCCTGCGCCTGTGCCTATGTGATCGGACAGGGCGTGTTCGCCGAATTTGAAAATCCGGTCTGTTCCGCGGCGGCGGTCTGGACCGGTGAAGGATACCATCTCGCCGTTCAGGACGCGTAAGTGCCGATGGGATCCCCTCTCGACAGACTCAACCCGCCTCAGCGGGAGGCCGCGACCACGATTGACGGTCCGCTTCTGGTCCTCGCCGGGGCAGGAACCGGAAAAACCAGCGTCATTACCAGCCGGATCGCCTTTATGATCGAAAGCGGTGTCCTGCCGTCGTCGATTCTCGGCGTGACGTTCACCAACAAGGCCGCACGGGAGATGCGGGAACGGCTCAATAAAATCGTTCCCGTCGAGGCCGCACGGAAAGTGACGCTCGGGACGTTTCACTCTTTCTGCGCCCGCGTGCTCCGGCGCGACATCCATCTCGCCGGACACTTCAACTCCAACTTCAGCATCGCCGACGACAGCGATCAGAAAAGCATCCTCCGTCAGGCCGCCGCCGAACTGGGCTATTCCAGGGACGACGCTCCGACCGACGAGGCCGCCGCCTTCATCTCGCATGCGAAAAACCGGATGCTCGATCCCGAGGAAGCGTATCAGGATGCCAGACAGAACTACCCCTCCCGGATGCGCCTTGCGGAGATCTATGAACGCTATCAGAAACTTCTGGAGCTGCAGAACGTGGTCGATTTCGACGACATGCTCCTCCTGACGCTCCGCATTTTCGAGAATCATCCGGATACGCTGGAATATTACCGCGACATCTACCGCTATCTTCTCGTGGACGAGTATCAGGACACCAACGCCGCCCAGTTCCGCATCCTCCATCTTCTCGCCGGCGACCGCTGCAACATCTGCGTGGTCGGCGACGACGATCAGAGCATCTATGCGTGGCGCGGCGCCGACGTCTCCAATATTCTCGATTTCCCGAAACTCTTCCCCGGCGCGAAAACGATCAAGCTGGAACAGAACTACCGTTCCACGAACAAAATCCTCAACGCCGCCAACGCCGTGATCGCCAGGAACAACAGCCGCTACGACAAAAATCTCTGGTCCGCCAAAGGGGACGGCGAAAACATCCGTCTGGTTCAGGCCAAGGACGGCGAGGCGGAAGCGGAATTCGTGGTCAATTCGATCTGCAATCTCGTCGCCCGCGGAGAATACAACTATCGCGACTGTGCGATTCTCTACCGTTCCAACCATCTCTCCCGGACGTTTGAACAGCATTTCCGCCGCTACGGAATCCGACCGCACATCGTCGGTGGACAGGAATTCTTCCAGCGGAAGGAGGTCAAGGACGCCGCCGCGTATCTGAAACTGATTGTCAATCCCCGCGACGACCAGAGTCTTCTGCGCATTCTCGGCATTCCGCCGCGCGGCATCGGCGACAAGGCCGTTCTGAAACTGCGCGATCTGCAGACGGTATCCCTTCAGCCTCTGGCGGATCTTCTGGGATCGCCGGAGTTTCTGGGTTCCGTTTCTCCGGCGGCCGCCTCCGGCGCGCGCAGCCTTGCCGGAACTATCGCCGCTTTCCGGAAGAATTTTGAGGAAACCGCCTCTCTTGCCGGATCCGTCCGGGAGTATCTGGACGAAACCGGTTATCTGCACGGCCTCCAGCGGATTTACAAGGATCGCGAAGACGCGGAAAAACGTCTGGAGAACGTCACGGAATTCATCAGCTACATCGGTCAGTTCGAATACTCGTTCCTGAACGAGCATCAGCGCCGGGCCACCCTGCGCGACTTTATCGAAAACTACTCGCTGATGGACGAGAATGACCGGACCGGAGAGGAGGACGAAGCCGATGCTCCCGTGATGTCCACGGTTCACGCCGCCAAGGGATTGGAATGGCCCTGTGTGTTCATTGTGGGAATGGAACACAATCTTTTCCCGCACGAGCGGTCCATCCGCGAAAACAGTCTGGACGAGGAGCGCAGGCTCTTCTATGTGGCGATCACACGGGCGCGGGAGCTGCTCTGCATCACCTACGCGGGCGAACGGTTCAAATTCCGGGAGTTCGTGCGCCAGTTCCCGTCGGCGTTCCTGAAGGACCTTCCGCCGGAGATCGTCGACAGCGACGTGCCGGAAAACTTCCGCAACGAGGCCAGCGACGAAGTGAAACGCCAGGCCTTCGAAAAAATTTTCGAACTGCTCGACGAGGAACCGCAGGACGAATACGACACCTGGTGAATCTCCAACCATTCTCCGCAGCAAAAGAAAACGCCGTCATCCGAAACGACGGCGTTTTCTTTTCCGCCGGAATGCGGATGGGAAATCAGGCGTTTTTCCGCTTCATCACCTTGTGGTGGACGTAGAGGTAGGCGGCGACGAAGAGAACAAGTCCCAGCAGGATCCATCCGTAGTTCCGCGCGATGATCGCCTTTCCCTGCTCAATCATCTGGACATAGGTCATATCCTGCGTCAGATGACCGAAGTATCCGCCGATGGCGGTCAGGATCAGAACCCAGATTCCTGCACCGAGCCCGGTGTAGAACGTGAAACTTTTCAGATTCATCCGGGCCAGCCCGGCGGGGATGGAGATCAGCTGGCGGATCGCGGGAAGAAGCCGGCAGACAAACGTCGCGAGTTCTCCGTACTCCCGGAAGATCTCTTCGGCGCGGTCGAGAGTCTCCTCCTTCAGGAAGAAGTATTTTCCGTAGCGGTGGAGAAAGGTCCTCCCGAGCTTCAGCGCCAGATAGTAGTTGATGTAGGCTCCGGCAAGAGATCCTGAGACGCCCACAAGAACCGCAATCGCGGAATCCATCCACGGATTGCCCGTGGTCAGCTGGTGCTTGAAGGCGAGAAATCCGGCGGGGATCATCACCACTTCGCTCGGGAAGGGGATGAAGGAGCTTTCGATGGTCATGAAAATGAAAATCAGAAGGAAGCCCCATATCGGGGCATACTGGGTGATGGTGTCCAGATGGGCGGCGATGGTTTCCGTCATAAAATCTCTCCCTGACTGTTGCGTTTTGGCGTTTGGTGGTGTAAAGTACTGCGGATTTTAAAAAAGTCCACTCAATATGACGAAAAAATAATGAAAGTCCGGGATTGACCATGCATGAAATCGCGTTTACGATCGGGAAGCTCTCCATTCACTGGTACGGAGTTTTTGTGGCTCTGGCATTTTTTGTCGCAATGAGCACGCTTCTGGTGGAACGGAAACGCGCGGGAATCACCGCGGACAACGTGTTCGATCTGGCGTTGATTGCAATTTTCGGCGGCGTGTTCGGCGCGCGCCTGTTCTATGTGGTGCAGTTCCATCAGCAGTTCCGCGGCAATCCGCTCGACATCATCCGGATCGACAAGGGGGGACTCGTCTTTTACGGCGGATTCATCATCGCTCTGATCGTGGTGATTCTGTACTGCCGGTGGAAAAAACTCCAGATGCTCAAGGTGCTGGACATCTATGCTCCGGCGGTGGCGTTCGGACACGTTTTCGGACGGATCGGCTGCTTTCTGCAGGGGTGCTGTTTCGGAAGACCGGTGGAGCCCGGCTCCATCTGGCCGTCGGTGGTGTTTCCCGCGGGATCGGCCCCCGCGGCGTTCTATCCGTCGAATCCGTCGAATATTTACACCGGGATTCACAAGGGGGTGTCCGAATCCCTGCCGCTTGTGCCGGTTCAGCTGTATGAGTCGCTCTGCAATCTGGTGATCGGGATTCTGCTGATCTGGCTGCTCCGGAAGCTGAAGTGTCCGGGCCGGGTCGGGGTGGTCTATCTGGTGGCCTATGCCGTGATGCGCTTCTCGCTGGAGTTTCTGCGGGGGGATCACACGGATCACATCGGAATTTTCACGCCGTCGCAGGCGGTGGCTCTGTTCCTGATGCTCCCCGCGGCGGGAGCGCTGTACTGGTACACCGGATGGAGATACCGGAATGCCGCCGGAAAGTGAACGGTTTCAGCGGACGGTTCCTCCGGAGCTGGCGGGAACGCGTCTGGATCAGTGCGCGGCGGCGCTCTCGGACGGAATTTCCCGCACCCGGATTCAGCGGGTCATCGCGGCGGGAGGAATGCGGATCAACGGAGCACTGTGCCGCGTGGCGCGGACCGTCGTGGCGGAAGGGGATGAACTCGTTTTCGAAGTCCCGGAAGAGCCTGCGCCGGAGCATGTGACGCCTGAACAGATCCCGCTCAGAATTCTCTATGAGGACGATGCGCTGATGGTGATCGACAAACCCGCGGGAATGGTGGTCCATCCGGCGGCGGGAAATTATACGGGAACCGTGGTCAACGCGCTGCTCGGACGGAATCTGGAACTGGCGGAGGAGTTCGAGGAGAGCGGAGATCCGGCGCGTCCGGGGATTGTTCACCGGCTCGACAAGGATACGTCGGGATGCCTGCTGGTCGCGAAGAGCGCCCGGGCGATGGACCGTCTGTGCCGGATGTTCGCCGAGCGGGAGGTGGCGAAAACCTATGCGGCGATCGTCGCTCCGTGTCCGAAGGTGGCGGCGGCGGAGATCCGCACGCAGATCGGACGCCATCCGGTCAACCGGAAGAAAATGGCGGTTGTGCAGCGGGGCGGAAAAGAGGCGCTGACCCGGTTTTCCGTGCTGCGGAAAGGACGGATCGGAACGGTCTCGGCGGCGCTTCTGCAGGTGCGGATCCTGACGGGGCGGACTCATCAGATCCGGGTTCACATGTCGTATTACGGGTCGCCGGTGATCGGAGACGCCGTCTATGGAGGGAACGGACGCATTCCGGCGCCGCGTCAGATGCTTCATGCGTGGAAGGTCTCGTTCCCGCATCCGTTTACGGGAGAACCTCTCGCGTTCGAGGCTCCGTTCCCGGCGGATTTTCAACAGTATGCGGATCAGATTCAGGAACAGGGAGGATGAAAACATGGCAGTGAATGTGGTTGCAATCGACGGACCCGCGGCATCGGGAAAAAGTTCCGCCGCGCGTCTTCTGGCGGAGGCGCTTCCCGGAAGTGTTTATGTGAATACGGGCTCCATGTACCGGGCGGTGGCATGGAAGGCGCGCAGACTCGGACTCGATCCGAAAAATCCCGATCCGGAGAAACTTGCGTCGCTTCTGGAGTCGACATCCATGCGCTTTGTCCCGACTCCGGAGGGACGGGAGCTGGAAGTCGATGGACTTCTGCCCGGGGATGAACTGCGGACGGAGGAGATTTCCGCAGGAGCGTCGGCAGTCGCCACAATTCCGGCGGTCCGTGAGAAGCTCGTCCAGTGGCAGCGCGAAATGGCGGAAGGAAACCGGATCGTCATGGAAGGGCGTGATATCGGAACGGTGGTTTTTCCCGACGCGAAATATAAATTCTTCCTGACGGCTTCGCCGGAGGAACGCGCGCGCCGCCGGCTCATTCAGGACGGCGGAAATCCCTCGGAAGAGGAGATCGCCCGCGTCGCCGCCGAAATTGCCGCCCGCGACAAGGCGGATTCCTCCCGTGCCGTCGCTCCGCTCCGCCGTGCGGAGGATGCGGTTCTGATCGACAACACCGGCATGACCCTTGCCGAGACCGTGGAACTCCTCTGTGAAAAGATCCGGAGAAAAGTTGTCCTTCCGTACCGGGTCCCGTATGCGGACACCGATCAGATGGGTGTGGTCTACTACGCAAATTATTTTGAATATTTTGAGCGGTTCCGCAACGAGCTTCTCCGCGCCTGCGGCTATCCGTACCGGGTGCTGGAGCAGGAGGGGATCGCAATGCCGGTCATCGAGGCGGTCTGCCGCTACAAGGCGTCCGCCCGCTATGACGATGAACTGGATATCACCGGATTCTTCGCCGAGGCGAGCGGAGTCAAAGTGAAGATCGTCTGCCGGATCTACCGGGCCGGACAGCTGCTCGTCGAAGGCCACACCGTTCACGCCTGCGTGGACATGAAGACCGGAAGGCCGACCCGTCCGCCCCGCTTTGTCCGGGATCTCCTGGAGCCGGAGAACTGATTTTTCCGCAAATTCTCCGCTTCTGCGCGAATCCGGATTTCTGCACGCCCGGATCCACGTCCTTGTTCCGCTTCTCTCCGCCGGGGGAGATCCCCTTTCCGCTTCTCCGGAGGATTTCCCCGTTTCCGGAAGCGGAAAAAGGATCCATATAATTTGGAAATTCATTTTGAAATCGGTGTGCCTGCGTGCTATATTAAACGGTTATCATTCAAAAACAAACCGTAAACAAGGAGTTCCCCGTGAAGGAGCTTGAAATTGGAATCATCGGATTCGGGACCGTGGGGGCCGGCGTGGCCGACTGCCTCCTGAAAAACGGAGAAGTCATAGCGAAACGCACCGGCGTGAAACCGGTCATCAAACGGATTGCCGATCTCGATCTGGAACGGGACCGCGGCGTCAAAGTGCCGGACGGCGTCCTGACAACCGATGCGATGGAAGCAATCGAATCATGTGAAGTCATCGTGGAGCTGGTCGGAGGAACCACATTTGCAAAGACAATCATTCTGGAGGCTCTCAAACGGGGCAAGCCGGTCGTTACGGCCAACAAGGCTCTGCTCGCAAAATACGGAGAAGAGCTGTTCGCCGCGGCGGAAAAATCCGGGGCGGACATCTTCTATGAAGCCAGTGTCGGCGGAGGAATCCCGATCATCAAGAGCCTGCGCGAAGGACTGGTCGGAAACCGGATCAACCGGATCTACGGCATCCTCAACGGAACGTGCAACTACATCCTCACCCGGATGGAGCGCGATCAGGCGGATTTCCGGGAGGTCCTTGCCGATGCTCAGAAACTCGGCTACGCGGAGGCGAATCCCTCGCTCGATGTGGACGGATTCGACACGGCGCACAAGGCGACGATTGCGGCATCCCTCGCATACGGAAACTGGTTCGGAATGGATCCCGTCTATGTGGAGGGAATCACCGGAATCACCCTCGACGAGATCAAACTGACGAAGGAACTCGGATATAAAATCAAACTGCTGGCGATCATCAAGCAGAACGAGGGCAATGTGGAAATCCGCGTCCATCCGACGCTGATCCCGAAACATTCGATGCTCGCAAGAGTGGACGACGTGTTCAACGCCGTGCTGGTCAACGGAGACTTCGTGGACGACGCGCTGTTCTACGGACGGGGCGCCGGACGCAATGCAACCGCCAGTGCGGTGGTCGCGGATATCACGGATGTGTGTCTGAATCTGACCGCGGGGTCCTCCCGCCGGATTCCCGGATTCGTGGCGGGCAATCTCTATAAGAAGGTGCTGCCGATCGACAATGTCTGGTCGCGCTACTATCTGAGCCTGCAGGTCGCGGACGAACCGGGGGTTCTGGCGAAAATCACCAATATCCTGGCCGCCTGCAACATCAGCATTTCCAGCGTGGTGCAGAAGGAGCGCAAAGGGGAGGAAAATGTCACGCTCGTGATCCTGACCCATCTCTGCGAAGAGAAAAACATGAAGGCGGCGATCGTCGAGATCAACGCTCTTGCGGAAGTGCGCAACAACGTGAAATTCATTCGAATCGAGGACTTGTGACAATGAGCGGATTCCATACGGTCGAAAAGATCGGCGGAACATCAATGACCCGTTTCGCCGACGTGATGAAAAATGTGATCATCGGAAAACGCAGCGGAGATGCGCTGTACAACCGGATTTTCGTGGTTTCTGCGTACGGCGGCATCACCAATCTGCTGCTGGAAAACAAAAAAACCGGCGAACCCGGAATCTACGGCTTTTTCGCACAGGATTCCGCGGAGTGGCGGCCCGCGCTGGAGAAGACGCGGGAGGAGATGCTCCGTCTCAACCGGACTTTCGAAACGGTGGGGCTGGACGTCGCACAGGCGGATGAATTCGTGAATCAGAGGCTGGACGGACTGATCGTATCACTCGAAAATCTCATGTCGCTGCGGACCTTCGGTCATTTCAAGCCGACGGAGTATCTGCCGGCTGCGCGGGAGTTCCTCGCCGCGGTGGGCGAGGCGCACAGCGCGTTCAACTCCGTGCTGATCCTGCGCGCGAACGGAGTCAACGCCCGCTTTGTGGATCTCTCCGGCTGGAAGTCGATGGAAAACCGCGATCTCGACAGCGCGATCCTCAATGCGTTTGAAGGAATGGACTTCGCCCATGAAATGCCGATCGTCACCGGATATGTCAAGTGCGATCAGGGCATCATGAAGACCTTCGACCGCGGATACAGCGAAATCACCTTCAGCAAGATCGCCGTTCTGACCCATGCGCGGGAAGGCGTGATCCACAAGGAGTTCCACCTTTCGACCGGCGATCCGAAACTGATCGGGGAAGACAAGGTCCAGGTGATCGGCAACACCAATTTCGACATTGCCGACCAGCTCTCCGACATGGGCATGGAGGCGATTCACCCGAAGGCCGCCAAACAGATGGAGATTCAGAATATCCCGATCCGCGTCAAGAACGCGTTTGATCCGGAACATCCCGGCACACTGATCAGCCGCGACTACATCTCTCCCGTTCCCCGCGTGGAAATGATCTGCGGACGGAACGACATCATCGCGATCGAAGTCCACGATCCGAAAATGGTCGGCGAGTGCGGTTACGACTATCACCTGACGGAATGCCTCAAGAATCATCACATCAGCTATATCGCCAAGACGACGAATGCCAATACAATCACCCATTTTGTTCCCGAACGCAACCGGACCCTGGAGGCATGTCTGGAAGAGATCCGCGCGAAGTTTCCGGAATCCAAGGTGGAGACCTGCAGGATCGGCATCATCTCCGTGATCGGAACGAACATGCGCGCACCCGGATTCCTGACGCGCGCGGCAAAATCCCTGTTCGATGCAAAGATCAATGTCCTTGCACTGGACCAGACCATGCGTCAGGTGAACATCCAGTTCATGCTGAACCGGGACGATTTCAAAAACGCGCAGATTGTGCTGCACCGGGAATTCGTCGAAAAGAAGTGAATGTCGGACTGTTATTCCGGCGGCGGACGCCATAGGGACACCACCGCCGCCCGGAGGAAAGGATGCTGCGGATGCAGAGCAAACTGAAGGATGCGCTGGAAAAGAAGGTCGTGATCTTCGACGGCGCAATGGGAACGGAAATCTACCGGAGGAATTTTTTCGTCAACACATCCTACGAGAATCTCTGTCTGAGCAATCCGGGGGTGGTCGAGGAGATTCACAGGAACTATCTCGATGCCGGAGCCGAAGTGCTCACAACCAATTCCTACGGGGCCAATTTCAATAAGCTGGCGAAATTCGGACTCGCGGAACGGCTGGAGGAGATCAATCGCGCGGCGGTCCGTCTTGCAAAAGGAGTCGCGGACGGAAAAGCTCTGGTCGGCGCGTCCGTCGGCCCCATCGGCGACATCCCGAAGGGAACGAGCTGCCCGAAGGACAAGGCGGTCGGAATCATCGCCGGACAGATTCGCGCACTCGCCGCGGAAGAGCCGGATTTCATTCTGTTCGAAACACTCCGCTCTCTGTATGATGTGGAAATCGCCCTGGCGGCACTGGAGATCGCGGCCCCCCGCATGCCGTTCATGGTGAGCGTGCAGGTCGATCCCGCCGCGCGGACTCTGAGCGGCGACGATGTGTCCGCAATTCTGGGATTCCTCTCCACATCCGCTCTTCAGCCTGACGCATTCGGAATCAACTGCGGTTCCGGTCCGGAAGGGATGCTGGAGGCATTCGAAAAGTTTGCGCATCACTGTCTGTATCCGGTTGTGGTCCAGCCGAACGCCGGCGCACCGAAAAATGTCGACAACCGGATGATCTATATGAGCAGTCCCGAATATCTGACGACATACGCCATGCGGTATGTGTCGCTGGGGGCGCGGGGGGTCGGCGGCTGCTGCGGAACCACGCCCGATCATATCCGCGACGTGGTCCGGAGCATCCATCCGATGGCAAAAATCGAACGGGCCGCGAAACTTCAGGTTTCCACACCCGAAGTTCCGCTGAAGGAACCGGTTCCGCTTGCGGAGAAATCCCGTCTGGCGCGGAAACTTGCGGCAGGAGAGTGGGTGCATACCGTGGAAATTGTTCCGCCCCAGGGATATCTGCTGGCGCAGACCGTCGAGAAATCCAGACTCTGCGCATCGGCGGGATTCGATGCGGTCAACATCCCGGACGGACCCCGAGCAAGTTCCCGGGTCTCTCCGCTGGTCACCGCCTGCAAGATTCAGGAGGGCGCGGGAATCGAAACCATTCTGCATTTCTGCTGCCGCGACAAGAACCTGATCGGAATGCAGGCCGATCTGCTCGGATGCGCCGCAATGGAGATCAACAACATCCTCTTCATTACGGGCGATCCGCCGAAGCTGGGGGATTATCCGTTTGCGTCGGGCGTGTTCGATATGGATTCGATCGGGATGGTGCGCGTCCAGAGCCGCCTGAACCGCGGGGTCGATCTTGCCGGAAAGCCGATTGATGCGCCGACCCGGGCGTTCATTGCGGTCGGCGCCGATCCGAACGCGATTGACATGGAACGCGAAATCCGTCGCTCCAGAGAAAAAATCGAGGCGGGGGCGGAGGCGTTCATCACCCAGCCGGTCTTCGACGTTCAGCCGCTGCTGCGCTTTATCGACGCCGTTCCGGAGCTGCGCGACGGACAAATTCCGGTGATTGCCGGAATCTGGCCCCTCGCCAGTTACCGGAATGCGGAATTCATGCGCAACGAAGTTCCCGGCGTGGTTGTTCCGGATTCCGTCATGGAACGCATGGCAAAACCGGCGACCAAAGAAGAGCAGCGCCGTGTCGGAATTGCGATTGCACGCGAAGCGATTGCCTCCATCCGGGGAAAGGTCGCCGGAGTGCAGATCAGCGCTCCCTTCGGCAATGTCAACACGGCAATCGCCGTGATGGAATAACCGGTTCCGGACAAATGAACCGATCTTTTCCTGTTCGGGTATTTACGCTTGTGGAGCTTCTCGTAACCATTGCGATGATCGCGATTCTTGCCGCGCTTCTGCTTCCTGCTCTGAACGCCGCCCGGGAAAAAGGACAGGCTTCCGCGTGTGCGGGAAAACTCAAGCAGATCGCGCTTGCCAACCAGATGTACGCCAACGATTGCGACGAATTTTTTGTTCCCTACCGGGAGTCGGAAGACGAGAGCGATCAGAGTGCGGGGGCCTACTGGTTCGGAACCCGCGTGGACGGGGTCTATGATATTACCGAAAGTCCGCTGCTTGGGACGTATTACGGCCATACCGCGAAGCTGATGGTCTGTCCGATGGCGGAACTTGGGACCTCGGATATCACCCGGACTCCCTACGGCGGCGGATACGGGTATAACGGAACCTGGTTCGGACGCTACCGCCTCTCCGATACGGAACTCTGGGCGATCCGGCGCAGTGTGATGCGCGCTCTCGCCCGGACCGTGATGTTCGGCGATTGTGCCGGATCCGGAAAACGTTCGACTTCCTACGCCTCCATCCGGGTGACTCCGCTGATGTACTGCAAGGTCAAACCCCTGAGTTCCGGCGAGCGGTACGACAACGCACTGAGCGGCACCATGCATTTCCGCCATCTGCGCCGCGCGAACTGCGCCTGGGGAGACGGTCATGTCTCACCGGAACCGGTCGGAACAATCAACAGCCATACCCACGCCGCCGAAGGGCCGGTCGGCTATCTGAGAGCGGAAAATATCGACGTCTACAATCCCGTCCGCACTTCGGATGAAATTCTCTGAATCCGCGTTTTCCGGATTCCGGAAAGAGGATCAGTTCATCTGGAAGGTCCGGTTGCTTTTCCACGAACAGTGGCTGCACAGCGGATTCCGGCCCGCCAGAATTTCCCGGCGGTAGTGCTCCGCCTTCGGTCCGTGGAAGATTTCGGCAAGGGGGGTGTTCAGAATGTTCCCCGCGTCGAATCCGTAGAAATCGGTGCAGAAGAGAACGCGCCCGTCGTATTTGATGTGCGGACGGCGGAAGGGGGCGAGGCAGGGGGACTCCCCGCCGTGCGGATTGATAAACACCGGACACGGATATGCTCCCGCCTCCGCGCGGCGACGGACCTCCGAAAGAGCGGATTCCAGTTTTTTCCGGTATTCGTCATCCTCCTCCCGGTGCCAGACTTCGATGGTTGGATCGTCGGTCTGGAACTCCCGGCGGAGCCATGCGCGGTAGGCGTCGATCTCCGCCCGGCTGAAGTACATCAGCCGCTGCAGATGGATGAGGTCGGGACCCAGTTTTCCGAGAATATCGGGAAGATCCGGCGCGGATTCCACATTTTCATCCGCGAGAGTCGAAAGGAAGATCAGTTTTCCGGTGCGGTGTTTCAGAAGAGCGATGTTTGCCGCCACCTTTTCAAAAACTCCCTTTCCGCGGATCCGGTTGTGGTAGGGCGCGTCTCCGTCGAGAGAGATGTAGATGGCGCTGAAGCAGCGGTTCAGCAGCTCCGCGTGACGGTCGATCAGCGTCCCGTTGGTGATGATTCCGAGTTCGAATCCCGCACTGTGCAGGTGGTCTGCCAGATGATCGAAACGGTCGTAGAGCAGCGGTTCCCCGCCCCAGAGGATGATCTGCGGTTTCGGATCGACGGTCCGGAGGGAGTCCGCGATTTCGATCCATTTTTCCGGCGGGATCTCCGAGTTTCCGCGACGTTCTCCGAACATGCCGTTCTGCTGTCCGCAGAAGATGCAGCGCAGATTGCAGCGTCCTGTGAGCTGAAAATGAATGGATGTGATCTGTACGTCCGGCATACGGCTCCGATCGGTGTTGTTGGATGGTGTATAATGTACTCTCTTTCCCGGAAAAGTCAACAGGGCGCGGAAACAACGATTCCGGGAGGAAGTTCCCGTTCCAGCCTGCCGCCGCTTACGGCAAGACGGATTTCTCCGAGCGGTGTCGGAATCGTCGCCGCATCCTCTTCTGCGAGCAGAGGGGAGGGGACGCAGCGGATCGTCCGCCAGCCGTCCGAAAGAGGCTCGCATCCGAACAGGAGAATCGGCAGCAGTGCCGCCGGTCCGGAACTCCAGGCGTGACACAGACTCAGACCGCAGGGCCGGCCGTAAAACGAGTAGATCCCGTTTCCCGCGGAGGAGTCGTTCCACGCTTCGAAAAAGGTTGTTGCACCGAGTTTGAGCATTCCTCCCCAGATGCGGCGGATTTCGGCAAGCGCGTTTTCATGGAGCCCGGTCCGGATCATCGCCAGAATTTCCAGGGCGGCCTGATACGGAGTTCCGACCGGCGGAAGATCGGTCAGACAGAGCTTCTGCATGATCCGCTTTGCTTCCTCTCCCGCGACCAGTCCGGTGAGGACCGCACAGAAATTCGGATGGCGGTAGAACCCCTCTTCCGGACGTTCGGGATTCGCCCGGAAGAGTCCGGTTTCCGGATCGAATGCCCGGGAAAGAAGAAGCTCCCGGAGTTCTTCCGCTTTGTCGAAACAGCGGCGGGCGAACGGAGAATCCTCCATCCGTTCCGCGAGAGCGGATGCCGCTTTCATGGCTCCGAAGAAGAGAATCTGGAGAACGGTCTGCTTCTCCGCGGCATTCCACTCGCGCTCCGGAGCGCTGCGGCTGCGGACCCAGTCGATGAAGACCCACTCTCCCGGAGGAAGAAATCCTCTTCCCGACTGCTCCAGAAGAACTTCCGTCATCTCTTTGATTTCAGGGTACTGACGGCGGAGAAAGGGCAGATCCGCAAAATACCGCTGGTGAAGATCGTGTGAAATCAGAAGCCAGAGTGAGTAGTCCGTGGCTCCGTTGACGTGGCTCTTCCGGATTCCCGCCCGTCCGAGCACGGTCAGGGTTTTGCGGACCGGTTCCGGATCGGCGAACGTATAGGCGTCGGCCAGCAGCGAAAGAGCGAGATCCCCCGCCCAGGGCAGACGGTCCCGCTTGATCCCGTCGATCAGAAAATGACGCATGCAGAGCCGCAGGGTGTAGGCGGAATTCAGCCAGATCCGCGTGAGTTCCGGATCCGAGGCAAAGGCGCCTGCATAACGGACCGGTGTGAACTCCGCATCGCACTCCAGACGGACCGGATTTTCCGCTTCTGCCCGCAGATAGCGGAATGCCAGCGGATCGGGCGTCTCCCAGACTCCCGAACGTGTTTCCATCAGCTCCATGCTCTGTTCCCAGAGAAGAGGATCGGTAGTTTCCATTTCAAATTTCGATTCGCCCGCTCCGAACTCCGGTTTCTGTTTGGAGAAGATCCGGACGGTCGCCAGAATTTCGCGTCCCGCGTCGTAGCGTCCGGGCGCATATTCTGTCGGGGTCAGGCGGAGGGTCGGAAATTTGTCGCCGAAGGGGTCTCCGCCGGGAACTGCTTCTTCAAAGTGTTCCCCGTCCGTGGAGGCGGTCCATCCGGAGAACGGTTCCGGCTGGATCGCCGGCATCATGCTCTCCGTGGCGTTGACTTCCACTTTCACCGTGAGAATCCCCTCCCGTTCCGCCCGGAAGAAAAATCTCTCCGCCTCCTGACGCTCCGGCGCAACTTCTTCACCGTCGAGATCGGCCGAAAATGTGCCGTTTACCCGGATCGAAAACGGACCGGCGGAAATCCTCCGGCGGAAGAAAACCCCCGGAAGCGGACGGTGGAATTCTCCCGGATAACCGACCTTCAGCTGAAGTCTCGAAACCGCCTTCTGCATCTGGCGGAGCAGAAAACACTCGTATTCCGCCCGGGGGTAAAGCCATTCCCCTCCGGTGTGGCGCGGGGGTTTCGGCTGAAAGATCGAATAGGCGGGATCCGGAACCGCAAATGCGGATCGCTGATGGGCTTTGCTTGGGTGGAAGACTGTCATGCTGCTCTCCGGTTTCTGGAAATATAACCCCGGTCCGGAGGGAATGCAATGAAAATCCGCCGGAAAAAGCGCATCTCCATTTTTCTTCCTCTTTTTTTTCCGCTTTCCCCGTGGAATCTTTCGGGAGATCCGCATGAAGCCGGATGGCGGTGGCGTCCATTTCTCAGAGACGGAATCCGTGATGGGTTAGCAGACGGTCGATCCACTGCGAGAGCCTTTTCCTGTATTCCGTTTCCAGACACGGCATTTCCCGTTCTCCCTGCGATGCGGCAAGAAGATCGTTCAGCAGCCGTTCCTCCTCTTCCCGTTCCGGTTCCGGGATCAGGCCGTTCTCATTGAGGAATGCCAGTTTGACCAGCATTTTCCTTTCCTCCGTTCCGTTTCCGGATTCCGCCGCCCGGGAGAGCAGTTCGCGGAACGCCCGGTAACTCTGAAGTGCCTCCAGCATCGGATGGGTATTGGCACTCAGGAATGCGGCAAGTTCACATGCCGCCAGATAGCTTTCCGTATGGAGGGCAACCGCGTCGAAAACGGTCAGAAGCTCCGGATCCCGGACCGAAAAAAATGCGGATTTCTCTCCCGGCGGAGAGTATTCAATAGAAAATTCCCGGAACAGTCCGAATTCCGGGAATTTCCGTTTTCCGCATCCGCGCGCGCCTTTCTGGAGGAAGTCGATTTTTCCCGCGTCCGGCGAGAGAGCCGAGATCATCAGACTCGATTCCCGGAAGGGCGTCTGGCGCAGAACAAGACAGGTTGTTTTCAAACGCGTCACGCCCGTTCCTTTCGGGGAATCAGGGTTCCCGGATTCCTTCGCTGAGCGCTTTGACAAACGGATTGAGAATGTAGTTGATGACCGTCCGTTTGCCGACCTTGATTTCGGCCTTGATCCGCATTCCGGCAAGGAGTGTTGCCCCTTGAGCCCGTCCTTTGAGTTTTCCCGAAATTTTCAGATGAGCCTGATAGGTTGTACTCATGGAGGTCTTGCTCTGACGTCCCCCGTCGTCGGCATCCTCCATCTGTTCGGCGCTCTGGATGCCCTTGTTGAAGGCGTCCTGGGAGATGTAGATCACTTCGCCGTCCAGAGTTCCGCACTGCTGGAACGGAAACGCATCCAGTTTGATCCGGGCCTTGTCGCCGAGTTTCACCCAGCCGATGTCTTTGGCGGGAATATCCACTTCCGCCTCCAGAGGGACATCGGTCGGGATCAGGGTCACGAGTGCTTCCGCCTCGCGGACGGCGGATCCTTCCTGAAACGGCGCAAGTTCATGCACGACGGCGTCGCACGGGGACCGCAGTTCGCTCTGCCGATCCAGCATCGCCGCTTTCGGGATGTCCTTGTTGACCGAGATCAGTTCCCGTTTCACGTCCACATGCTCCTCCATAATCTGGCGGTTCCAGTCCTTGATGAACGCGTTCTTTTCCGCCAGAATGGTCTGAATCTGCTGGCGGTTTTCCACGATCTGCACATTCTGCTGGTCGATCTGGATCGCCATTTCGAGGAAGGATACCTGCGTCTGAAGCAGATCCTTCAGCGAGACGATGTTTTTCTTCTGCAGATCGCTCATCATCTTTTCGATTTTGCCGATGGCGTTTTTCCGTTCCTCGTAACGGGTCAGACTCTCTTCCAGCGCTTTCAGAGTTTTCTGATAGCGCACGAGATTTTCATCGTAGGAGCGGATCTTCTCCCGGTAGTAGAGTTTTCGGGCTTCGAAGATTCCGAGCTGGTTCTTCATATCCTGATCCGGCTTTTCCGGAAGGACGAACGGTTTGTCGTAGCCGACCAGCTCCGCTTCCAGACGCATCTTGTGCGCGTTCAGGCTCTGGCGCTGTTCAAGAAGTTTTCCGTAATCCGATTCCGTAAGGGTCGGGTCGAACGTGAAGAGAACCTGTCCTTTTTTCACCTTCTGGCCCGGACGGATGTTCACCGTCTTGATCACGGTTCGTTCATAGGGCTTCATCGTGATGGTCGGACGGACGGTCGTAAGTTTTCCGTCCGCGGCGACGATCTTGTCCACCTTTGCGAAGCTCGCCCATACGATCAGAAGAAACAGAAGCGCCACGACCAGAAACCATACAACATGCATCGGAAACGGCGGCCGCTGCGCCTCCAGCATAATGGCGTCCGGCTGAAACTCCTCCGCCTCTCTCAGTGTTTTTGTCGTATTAAATTTCATCATCTTCGGTCCCCATCTGCTGACGCCAGAATTCTGCATAAATGCCGTTCCGGCCGATTAATTCCCGGTGTGTTCCGCTTTCCACCAATTCGCCTTTGTCCATCACCACGATCTTGTTGGCCCGGCAGAGAATGGAGAGCCGGTGGGAGATGATGAACACCGTCCGGTTGCGGGCGATCATTTTCAGATTCCGCCGGACAAGCGTTTCGCTTTCCGGGTCGAGTGCGCTGGTGGCCTCGTCGAAGATCAGCACCCGCGGATTCGGAAGAAGGGCGCGGGCGATGGCAAGCCGCTGCCGCTGGCCGCCGGAAAGGTTGGAGGCATTCTCTTCCAGAATGGAATCGTAGCCTTTCGGCATCTTCTGGATGAATTCATCGGCGCCCGCCATCCGGGCCGCGTAGATGACCTCCTCCATCGACGCCTCCTTCTTCGTGAGCGTCAGGTTCTCCCGTACCGTGCCGTAGAAGAAGTAGTTGTCCTGCAGCACGATTCCGATGTTGGAGCGCAGGGAAGAGCGGTCGATTTCCCGGATGTCGATTCCGTCAAACTTGATGATGCCCGCCTGAAGCGGATAGAGTCCCTGGATCAGCTTGGTCAGCGTCGTTTTCCCGGAACCGGACCGCCCGACGAGTCCGACGGTCGTTCCCGGTGCAATGTGAAGGTTGCAGTCTTTGATCACGCGCGGTCCGTCCAGCGTGTACTGGAAGGAGACGTTCTCAATGGAGATCTCTCCCCGCAGCTGGTGGTGCAGCGATCCGCCCACCTGTTCTCCCGGGCAGTTCATCACCACGCCGAGCATCTTCACCGACAGCGCGGTCTGCTGATACTCATGCACCAGCCCAACGATCCGCACCAGCGGCGCCGTCACCCGTCCGGACAGCATCTGGAACGCGATCAGCGCTCCGACCGACAGCGTCCCGTCGAACACCGATTTCGCCCCGAACCAGATGATGGCGACAAACATCGCCTTTTCCAGAAAATTACTCAGCGTCCGTGCGGTCATCGAGATCTTCGCCACCCGGAAGTAACGGGTGATCGCATACGCCGCCGTGTCGTTCCATTTCCTCTGCTGACTGGGTTCCAGCGCAAGCGATTTGACGGTCCGGATTCCGTGGATTGTCTCCACCAGCATTCCCTGCCGCTTCCCTTCCGCCAGATACAGCTCCTCCAGACGGATCTGGAACGGTTTAATCAGCGCCGCAATCACCAGCGCCATCGCAAACGTGAACGCCAGAACCACAATCGTCAGCTTCACACTGTAAAACAGCAGAAACGGGAGAAACACCACCAGCGAAAGCAGTTCCAGCGCCGAAAAGAAAAGACTGCCCGAAAGAAACGAGCGGATCTTCTCCGTCTGCTGCATGTGCTTGATCAGAACGCCCGAAGCAATTCTCTCGTAGAAATCCACCGGAAGACTCAGCAGCTTGGCAAATGTCCGCGTCGCAAGACGGATGTCGATCCGGTTTGTCGCAAACAGCAGAAAATAGTTCTCCAGATATTCCAGCGCCGCATTGAACAGAAGCATCACCGATACGCCGATTCCGAGAACTGTCAGCGTATTGTAGCTTTCGTGAACAAGCACCTTGTCCACGACCAGCTGGAAGAAGATCGGGATCGCAAGTCCGATGATGCTCATCGAGATGATCGCCACCGCCACCTGTCCCAGAAGAACTCGCTGACGGAAAAATTCCGGAATGAACCAGCGAAGTCCGAACGGCTGGTTTTCCTCCAGAAGCGAATAGCGTTTCTTGAGCAGCATCACTTCCCCGGAAAGCTCGGTCCGGAAATATTCCTCGTCGACAAACTCGATCTTGGGCTTGTGTCCCTCTTTTGCGACGGGATCCCAGATGGCGAGCTGCTGCTTCAGTTCCGGTCCTTTCGCATCGTTTTTCTTCTGCTCCTCCGGTGTTTCGACGGTGACCTGCGGACTTCCCGCTTCGGCGGTCAATTCCGGTGCGGACGGCGTCTCTTCCGCCGCAACCTGCCGCACTCCGCAGAGGACGATTGCGGTGCCGTCCTTCTTGAATGCGATTGCCGGATAGGCCGCGCCGATTCCCGGAAGTTTCTTCCAGGTGACCCGGATGATTTTTGTCCCGAAATCCTGATCGTCCGCCATCTTCCGGAGAAGGCGGCGGGCTGGTTCATCCTCGGAGATCGCATAGTCGTGGAGGAGTCTTCCCACGTCGGTGTCTCCCCCGTGATGTTTCACGATCGCGGAGAGGCAGTAGAGTGCGGTGTGGCGTCCGTCCGCGGAGCATCCTGCAAGTTCGATCTTGATGAAAATGGCGTTTCCTCCCCATGCGGAGCTCAGCTGGTCGCGCGTGAGGAAGATCATCTTTCCCTGGGTTTTGCCGAGCGGATCGAAAACGGCGAACCGCTCTTCCGAGACCCCCTGCGAAACGCGGCTCCGCAATCCGAGATAGAGAACCCAGTTTCCGTTGTTGAGACACAGAAGAACGGGCGCTCCGAAATAGGAGGCCAGCTCGTCCGCGTTGGCGTCGCTGCGCTGTTCGGGCGAAAGACGCAGTTTGGTCGCAAGCTCGATCCCGAGCGCCATCGCGTCATCGGAATCGGTCGGACAGGACTGGAGAAACGCCTCCAGTTCCGTCCCGCGCGGAAGCATCCTGGATACCTCGCGCAGACATGATAGTAACGTTTCTGTTTGTTGTGACATGGTGGTTTTTTCCGGCTGAAACGGTTGAGTGTGTTACTGGAAATTCGGTGAGACCGAGACCTCCGGCTTTCCGGAGTTCCCGCCCTCCCGGCTGCGCTGGACGATGCCTGCCTCTTCCAGTTTCCGGACCAGGCTTTCCATCGTGGAAAAGGCCTTCACAAATCCCTGCGGCGTCATGATCAGTTCTCCCGTGATCTCGTGGGGATTGGGTGCCTGCGGATCGTGTTTTGTATTCACCAGAATATTATAGAGCTCCATGCGGATCATTCCGTCCGTCAGGCTGACCGACTCCATTCCGTCGGCAAAAATGCGTTTCCGTTCCGTCATTGTTTCAATCCTTCTTCTTTCCATACCCTCAGAGTCTTTATAATAGCATTACTTCCTTCAAAAGTCTAATTTTTTCCTGAAAAAAAAGGGGATTTGCATCTCTTTGTTCCGGATTTGTTTTCCGGATCTGCTGTCTGCGGAAAAAAACGGGCCGCGGGAGAGGGATCCCGCGGCCCGGATGCCGTTCGGATGGAGAACGGTTACGGTCTTTTCCCGTCTTCCGGACGGACGGCCTTTTTCAGCCGTTCGGAAGAGGCGGTCAGCTCTTTGATGAGACTTTCTTTGCTGCAGCGGGAGAGCTGGTTGCCGCCGAGCCAGTCGATGACGTTCTGGAGGAACTGAAGGTTGTCCGCCGCCTCGACCCGGACCGGAGAAAGCCACAGGCTGTCGCCGGCCACGACGATGCGTCCTTTCCCGAATTCGCCCGCCGCGACAACGGCCCGGTTTTTCTGCCGGAGATCCTCTCCGGATGCCCGCACAACCGCTTTCCACTCCGGTCTGCCGAGATGGAACGCCGAGGTGACAAAGAACTGAATCTCCTTCACATTCGATGTCAGCGGATGGTCGCCCAGGTTCGATGCCCGGATCTGCAGAGGATCGCCGAAGCCGCAGCTGCGCGGATTTTCACAGATTCCGTCCTGCACAATCTTGAACTCCGGCGTCAGAATCCGCGAGAGAAGAATGCTCCGGTTCGAGTTCGGCCGATACGGATTCGACGAACAGAGCAGCAGCAGCGAACCGCCTTCCCGGATGTAGTTCCGCAGCAGCTCGGGAAACTTCCCGTTCACAAGACGACTGTAAATCAGGGCGCACTCCTCGGCAAGAATCACCATGGAGCACTCCCGGAGCGTCTCTTCCGTCACCTGCCGCGGCGCAAGACTCCACGGAGTGAATCCCTGTTTCCGCAGCATTTGCGAAAGGACGGGGAAATAGTCGATTCCATAATCCTTGTCCTCGCTGTCGAGCGCGGTCAGGAACAGCGCTTTCCGCTTTGCGGTTCCTTCCGGATTCTTCGCGAGAGCCCGGAGGTCCGACAGCAGCTTGACTCGTTCTGCCGAAGGCGCCGCGATGGTCATCGGCTCCCGGTCCGCCCGCTCAAACAGCAGGACCACCGGCGACTGCGATTCCAGCGTCACATCCAGTCCGTTCTTCAGCAGTTTTTCCGCTCCGTCGACACAGTGTTTCCCTCCGCGCGCCCACTCCTTTATATTGCGCATCCGCAGCGGAGCGCCCAGAAATGCCTTGTCCGTGAGCCGGACCGACAGTTTGCGCGTTGTTCCGCCCCAGTTGGTCAGATAGAGCAGGAAACATTCCGGAGTTCCGGCCAGTTTGGTTTCAATGTAGGGGAATTCTCCGTTCGCGGCACAGCCGGTTTCGACCGGACGGGTCAGTCCCGCTCCGGCTCCCAGACGGGCGATCAGCGCACTGGCGGAAAACAGGTCGAGACGCGGTGCCACATAGCAGATTTGTCCCCTGCCCACTTTTTTCAGCGTGATTGCCGGCGTTCCGTCGGAATAGGTCGCGATCGCCTCCGCTCCGTTGAGCGCGATCCGTTTGCCGGTTTTTCCGCAGAAATCACCTTTCTCCAGCGGGTACTCTTTGCCGTCGAAGCGCAGTTTCAATCCGGCGGGAAGGGGGGTGGCGATCTTCCGGATTCCGGCGAATTCCTCCACCGGAAGCGCACGGTAGTCCTCGTCGCTCCACTTCAGGGAATCGAAGGTGATGACGACGCATGTCCCCGATTCCGCCATTTTCCGCACATTTTCCCAGACCCCTTTCCGGACCAGCGACGCATACGGGAAAACCGCAAGACGATAGGAGTTCTCCTTCAGACCGGCGAATGACCGGCAGCTCAGCGTGTCGGTCGGGAATCCGGAGAAGAGCATGGCGCCGAAATAGCTCATGTAGTCCCGGTAGTTCTGCGCGGAGCTGTTCAGCATGCCGCGGAAACTCTCGAACGGATACAGGATCGCCGCCTGTCCCTGCGGTCCGGCGGCTGCGAGCGCAAGAGGGGCTCCCGCTTCGATTTCCGCCTTGACTTCCGGCATGTAGTAATGCACGTTGGTGTCCCAGTGCCAGACCGTGTTGCCCGAAACGCCGTGGATGATGTTCGACCAGAGCATCTGCCGGTAGTTCTCTTCGCCGAACGGCTTGTTCTCGCTGATCATCCGGTCGGAGAGGAGGTAGAGATAGGAGCGGAGACCTTCGCTGTAGAACCGGGTCCCGTCCACGATCACGGTCAGGATGTTCTCTTTGCCGTAATTCAGGAGTCCGCCGATGTCGAACTGATATTTTTTATCCCATCCTGCGACCGTGCCGATTTTTTTCCCGTTCAGCCAGAATTCGCCTTTCTGCGCCACGCCTTTTCCGTGGATGAGATACCGCACCGTGCTGTCCAGAAAACTCTGCCGGACCACGCCCGAGGGCATGAAGAATTTGAAGCGGTAGCATCCCCATCCCTTTTGCCCCTTGAACTCCTCTGTTTCGTCCCATGCGCCGGGAACCGGAATTTTCTTCCAGGAGGAGTCGTCGAAATCGACGGAGAACCATTCCGCGGGAATTTTGTTCCGGTCGGAGACCAGATTGAATTTCGCCATTCCGTGAAATTTTCCGAAACAGTTTTTCTCCATCGCTTTCGCGGAACTTCCGGACGCCGCCACGGTCGTCACGATGTTCTCCGTGTTGATGATGGGGCGCTTGATGTTGTGTGAAAGATAGTCGTGATAGAGGACGGAGTCCAGAATGCTCAGCAGCACGCTGGAGGAGTCCGCGGGCAGCCCGGCATAGTGGAAGAAGCGGTAGCCGGTGTGGCAGAAATAGATGTCATTGACCTTGGCCGCCAGTTCCGGATCGACCGCCGCATAGCCGTCGAAATAATGGCTCTGCATCCGGCAGTCGTAGGTGAAGGGGGCATCGAAATGTTTCCGGAGCAGGCCTTTCACCCGTGCGGCTCCGGAGGCAAAATCCTCGCGCAGGAACTCCAGCCAGTCGTAATAGTTTCCCGGACGGCTGTTGTAAATATGGTTGAGAACCGAAAGCCGGGCGCTCCAGTCCATCGCCAGCTTCAGTTCTTTGAGATGGGTCGGCGCAACCTCGTCCCAGCTCCTGAAAGAGGTCCCCCAGACCTGATTGGCTTTTTCCAGCGTGCCGTATTTGGCGCGGACAAACGCGGAAAACGCCTTCAGCGGACGTTCATGGGTGGGGGTGTAGCCGGGTTCGCGCAGAATTTCATAGGTCAGCAGAGGAAGGCGGCCGAAATAGAGACGGTCGTTTTCAAATGTGCTCTCATAGAGCTTCCCCGCAGTTCCGGAATGCATGTCCAGACTCATCGAGTGATTCCCCGTGATATAGAACTCGCCGATCTCCGGATGCTTCTTCCGCAGCGGATAGAACGGAGAATACTCATACGACTGCGCAATGCACAGCTGCGGCAGCATCCGGTTGCGGAGAACTTCCGTCATGTAACTGAAGACATAGGAACGGTTTTCAAACCCGATTTCCACCTGTTTCTGCGGATTTTCGACCGCCCGGATCCCGTCTCCGTGATGCACCGCGATGTAATCATATCCGAGAAGGCCGCGAAGCCAGAGCGAATTGACCGTCCATTCCGAGCAGAGCGTTCCGAGATAGTAGTGGATTTTTCCGTTTTTGCGGAGGAAGCGTCCGTCGACTTCCAGCGTGTAGGGCGCGTCGGGGATGACACGCGCTTCGGAGGGCGGTGTCACTCGGGCCGGCGGTGGATTGATCTTCACGTCCCTGCGCACCTCCGCTTTCGGCACGGCTTTGCCCTGAAGCTGAAGAGCGATGGAACTTACACTCAGTTTCTCCGAGCCGGGCCAGTGCATGATGACAACGCCGGCATACGTTTTCTCCGAAAGAAGCTCTCTGGAAAGAGTCCATTCCATCGAAGCGTTGCGCCAGGTGCTGCTCTTCGGCAGGACAAAATCCAGCTTGATTCCGCCGCCGGCGGATGTCCGGAGCAGAACCATCTCCTTCTTCGCATTGAGTCGGAAAAAGCGGATCTGAATCATTCCGCCTCCCCGGTGGCGGACCGTCAGACGCAGTTTGCGCGGCCCGTCCTGCGGCAGTGCGAACGGCGTGTTTTCCGCCTGGATCAGTCCCTTCGGCGGAACGGCAAAGGAGAGATTCAATGTTCCGTTCTCTCCGGCATCCTTTTTCCATTCGACCGTGCCTCTGGCACCGTCGAAAAAGCCGGGATTCCAGTTCGACGCGGAACTCCCGCTTCCTTCGCGGAAGTCGCCGTTCCGGATCAGATTTTCTCCCCACTCCCCGTCGGCCGCACAGCAGAGCTGCGCCGCCAGAAGCAGGCCGGAGAGCCAGGCGTGACGAAATAAATTCATAGGATCAATCTCCTTCCATTCACATGACAAACTTGAGCGGACGGGAGTTCCCTGTCCGTATTTTTTTATGAATCGCGATGCCGGGGATCTTCAGTTGCCGGCCGAGGGATTCCGGAGTTTCCCGGAGGGGGAAACTTGCCGACTTCCGGGGAGGGCGGCCGAGGGAAGACGCGTCTCCCCGGAAAGGGGTGGTGTCGGATGCCGTGATCCGGAGTTCAGGGCTGAGCGGGCTTTGCCGCAGGAGCTGCCGGGGCGGTCGGAACTTTATTGAACTGAAGCGAAACCGAAGAGACTTTCAGCTCCGTCTTGCTCGCCCAGGACATGATGACGACATTTGCAAACAGATTCTGCGCAAGACGTTCCTTGGAAAGCGTCCACTCCGAAACGGTTTTCGTCCATCCTGTTCCCGGCTTCAGGACCTGCTCCAGCTTGACCGGGCTTCCGTCTTCCCGTTTGAGCCATGTGAGACCCTTGCCTTTTTCCACGGAGAAGAAACGGATCTAGATGAGTCCGCCGCCGTTGTGTTCCGTCGCAAGACGGATGCGGCGCGGCCCGTTCACCGGAAGACGGAACGGTTTGCTCTCCACCTGAATCAGTCCTTTTGCCGGTGCGGCGAATTTTACCAGAAGGGCATTCGGATGCGCGGCGTCGCCGCCGGAAATCCGCTCGACGGATCCTTTTGCCCCGTCGAAGAATCCGGGATTCCATCCCTCCGCCGTTGTGCCGCCCTGTGCGAAGGTGCCGTTCTGGACCAGCGAGTTCTCCCACTGGGTTTCCGCCGCGGCCTGAAGGGTGAATGCCAGAGCTCCGAACAGAAGAAGTTTCTTATAAACGTTCATGGTGCTTTCCTTTCTTTTTGCATGTTTTTGTTTTATCGGTTGATATCCTGTTGATCAGCGGAAGGTTGCCGTGTGCATGATCTTGTTCTGGAATCGGAAGAGGAATGTATTGCCCGCGGCGCAGAGAATCCAGGTCCGCAGCATGTGCGGCGCCGCGATCTCATTGCTGATTCCGATGTAGGCAACATTGAGCGCGTTGATGAACGGAGCGGGAATCTCCTCCCGGGAACCGCCCGTTTTCTCCGTCAGATACATGGTTCTGGAGGGATTCTGAATCCGGGTGATCTTCCCGATCCATCCCGTTTCGTTCCCGAAATAGAAAAGACGGTATACCGCGTAGCCGCAGGAATTCCGCGGATGATACTCCGGATAGTAGCCGTCCTTCACAACGGCGCGGGACGGACAGTGATACACCGGTCCGCCCATCTTGCTCGACCAGCCGAGATAGGTTCCCAGTTTGCACTCCCATGTCTCCTTGTACTGAAAGAAATCAGGATTCGGAGAGTACGGCATGTAGTCCTGATTGTCCGCGCAGTACTGCTGAAGGGCAACTCCGCAGTTGCGCAGATTTCCCGCGCAGGCAATGCTTTTTCCTTTTTCTCTTGCGCTGTTCAGCGCGGGCAGCAGCAGCGCCGCAAGAATCGCAATGATTGCAATGGAGATCAGAAGTTCGATCAGGGTGAATTCCGAAACATGTGAAAAACGTCTTTTCATGATCCCTTTTTTCCTTTTTTCAGGGGAGGCGACGGCCTCCTGTTTGAGTTTTTCTCCACAATGTCTGGTTCGGCGGGCCGGATGCCGTGCCGAAATCCGGAAACGCGTGCATCAGCTGTTTTTCATGCCGGCTCCTTGTTTCGGGTGGGAGGGCGGCGGTACGCAGCCGCAGGAACGCCCCGGAATGAAAAGCGGTGGAAGAAGAACACATTTCTTCCCTTCGGAAGGCCGGTTTTTCAGTGCATCCAGCATGGAGAGAAGCTGATCGGCCATGCCGCGGAGATCATGGCGCACTCCGGTCAGGCGCACCGGCGCAAGATCCTGAATCCATGGAAGTTCGCCGAACATGAAGAATGCGATGTCTGTCGGAATGCGGAGTCCGCGTTCCCGGACGGCTTCCAGAGCGCCGAGGACCGCACGGTCTCCGGACACCGCAAGCGCATCCATGTCCGGACAGCGCTCGAACAGCGCCCGGGCGGCATTTTTCGCATCGGCGAAACAGAACGGTTCGGATTCTCCCAGAAGACGCGGTTCAAATGCGAGGCCGAACTCTTCCATCACTTCTTTGTATGCATCAATCACGAGATGATGTCCTGCAAATGCCGAAGTTCCGTTAATCATCCCGATCCGTTTGTATCCATGTTCGGCCAGATGCCGGATGCCGATGCGGACCTCTTCCGCGTCATCGTTTCCGACACAGGCGACCGACTCCACACCGATCGGGCGGCCCAGCACCGCAACCGGAATGTTCTTCCCCGCAAGATAGCGGAGTTCCCGGTCGCCCGGAATCAGACCGTTCAGGAAAATGCAGCCGCCGGAAAGCTCCTCCGCGCGGGCGATGAGTTTGTCGCGGATCTGTCTGGCGTCGGAGAGCACTTCCACGAGAAGGCGGTCTCCGCGTTCGGCAAGACGGCAGCTCATCTCATGGAGAATTTCCCGTCCGTAAAAATCCGCTTCCATGTGTCCGTAATAGCAGGTGCAGAACACATGGACATCCCCGGAGACCGGGGCTTTCACCGTCTCCTTCGCGTGCGGCGAGAACTCCTGGCAGAGAAACGTTCCCGATCCCTGAATCCTCCGGAGAACCCCCTGCTGTTCCAGCGCCGCCACCGCTTCCCGCAGCGTGTTGCGCCCAACGCCGATCTGCTTGCTCAGCTCCTCTTCGACGGGGATCTTTTCTCCGATTTTCCAGGCTCCAGAGTTGATCTGCATCGTCAGAGAATGGATCGCTTTTTCACTTTTTGTCATCGTAGGACGAATCCTTATTTGTCCGTTTTTTTCGTTCCGGGCAGGGCGGGTTTGACCGTTTCAGAAATTTTCTTTCCGAGTTCCTTGTTCGTTTCCGCGTTGAAATGGACACCGTCTCTCCACTTCTTCCCGCATTCGCTGCGGTTCAGTGCCTGATAGACATCAATGACGGGAATCTGTTCCTCGGCGGCGATCCGGGCTGCCACCTTGTTCATCCGCAGCACGATGGAGTTGAAGTAGTTGTCCTTGACCGGTGTGCAGAGAATGATAAACAGTTTCGAACCCGGGTTTTTCGCTTTCAGATACTGGATCGCTTTCCGGTATGCCGACTCATATTCCGCCGGATTGGTGAACTGGCTGTGAAGCCCGTTGTTGAAGCAGATGACCGCGTGCGGAGCAAGGGAAAGAAACACTTCCAGCTCCTGAAGGTAAAGCGGATCTGTCACACAGCGCGACGAGGTCCACTGAGTGCAGTTCGCCGTTCCCCGGAGTCCCGCCGCAACCGACGGCATGTAATCCCGGCAGATCGAATCCCCGATAAACAGCGCCCGCGGAACATTCTTCGCCACAAGATTGGTCGCAAAAAACGTCGTCCACTCCATATTCTCCCGAATCCGGCTGGACCGCGGAAGCTGATAGTCGCGGAAATCCGGTTCCTTTCCGCTTTCTTTTCCACACACAGGAAGAAGGCTTCCCAGCATGCAGCATAAAAGAAGATGCCTCATTTTCATTTTTTCCGAACTCTCCTTCTGTTTGTCTCGATAAATAATGTTTTGCAGACGTTGCGGAATCATTCCTTCCTTAATCATCCTATGATAGCATGAATTTTTGGAAAAGCAAATCTCTTTGGAAAATTTTTCCGTAAATTTTTCTTTTTTCCGGTTTTCCTCTCTTTTTGAGAGAACGGGGAAACAGCCGGAGATCTTTTCCGGGGCCGTGACGGAATTTCCTGACGCGGTCTGCCCGGCGGGGAGGGGAACTCTTCTTCATTCATCCTTTCTCCGGAGGAAATTTTCCTGTACCGCGGAAACGCAACGGGAAAACAATTCTTTTCCCTCCGACCGGCCCGGATCGGGAAACCGGACGGGGAAGATACTTGACAAACGCCCGGGGTGGTGTTATAGGTATCCAAATAATGAAGAGAACCTTAACGGCGGAACAGCAACGATGAATCCGAAAATACTGCTGATTGAAGACGACAGCTCGATCTGCGACATGACCAAGATGAATCTGAATATGAACGGATTCCAGCAGGTCTTCTGCGCATCCAGCGGAGAGGAGGGGCTGACGATGGCGGCTCAGCTGCTGCCCGACCTGATTCTGCTGGACATCATGCTGCCGGGAATCGACGGACTGACGGTCTGCCGGAATCTGAAGAACACGCCGTCGCTGGCGAACGTTCCGATTATCATGCTGACCGCAAAAGGGGAGGAGAACGATATTGTCCTCGGACTGGAGATGGGGGCGGACGACTACATCACCAAGCCGTACAGCAGCAAAATCCTTGCGGCCCGCATCGCGGTCCAGCTGAGAAAGAAACAGGCTGCAGGACATGCGCCCCGGACCATTGTTCTCGGTCCGCTGTCGATCGACCTGACCGCGCACAGCGTCCGCCTGAACGGTGAACCGCTGCTCCTCACGGCGGACGAGTTCAAGACTCTGACACTTCTGGCCTCAAGTCCGGGACGGGTCTTCACCCGGAACCAGATCATCCGGGAAGTGAAGGGCGACCACTACTCCGTCACCGCGCGCGCGATCGACATGCATATTGTGAATCTGCGCCGGAAATGCGGCGACTGGGCGGACCATATTGAAACCATCCGCGGCGTCGGCTACCGGATTTCCGGAGACTGACGCGCATGGCGACCACGGGAAAGGATACCGCATTTCTGTTTGTCCCCGCGATCATCGGAGGCATTATCCTTCTTGCGATCATCCTTCTGGACATCCAGTTTTCCAACTTCCGGCAGGCGTATTTTCAGGAGGTCGCGGAGGAGACGAAACGGAACAACTCCTTTCTGGTCCGGGCGTTCCGGGATCTGCTGGAAACCGGGCAGGTCGATAAAATGCACCGCATGCTCAACAAGTATCACGGTCCGAATCCGGTGATTGTGAAGATCATCGCCCGCGGCAAAGGGGTGATTATGGAGACGGAAGGGGTTCCGGCGTATCTTGCGGAACATGTGCGAAGACCGGAAATCAAAGGAATTTTCAAACAAAATCATGATGAGGATGTCCTGGTCAATTTCAACCGGGCGCTGGAGTCCTTCATGATTTATCATTCCGTCCGATTCCGGGTGGGAAATCAGGATTATGTGCTGGTGACGGCTTCGAAATGCAACAGCATGACGCTGCTGATGCAGCAGACGAGACGGGCGATTCTGATTCTGACGGTTCTGGGGATTCTGTCGACGCTGGTGCTGGTCGTCTATTTCTGCTGCTGGATCCGTTCGCCGCTGAACCGGCTGTTTGCGAGCATGTCGCGGATTGCGGCAGGGGAGCTGGAGTGTCCGATCGAGGTCCCGAAAAGCGGACTGATCCGCGAGATCGGACTCTGCCTTCAGACTTTGACCGAACAGCTCAAACAGCAGATCGTCTCTCTGCAGGACGGAGCCAATGAACGCGAAGCCGTGCTGAACGCCATGACGGAAGCGGTCCTTCTTGTCGATGCGGAGGGAAAAGTCGTGCGCTGGAACCGGACCGCGGAGGAGCTGTTCTATCCGGGACGGAAACTCCATGAACGCGGCGAACCGGAATGTCCCCCGGAATTCCGGGAATACATCGGAAAAATCGACCATGCGGTCCACACGGAAAAACGCTCGCTGCGGAGAAACGGACGGGAGTATCAGCTGCTGGTCAATGTCCTCTCGTTTTCGCGGGAGGGAAAACGCTTTTTCCTGATTTCCGCGACCGACCTTGCCGATCTCAACAAGCTGGAGGCGGCACAGCGCGAATTCATCGCGGCGATCTCCCATGAGATGAAAACTCCGCTGACCGGAATTGTCGGCGCGGTGGACGCCATCAGCAACGGCGCGCTCGATCATGCGGAGTACAAGGAACGGTGCATCGAAACCCTGACCACGCAGTCGGAACGCCTTCATACTCTTCTGCTCAATTTCCTTACGCTGACGTCTCTGGAGAACCTGCATCCGAAATCCGAGGATGATTTCCTTCCGGTGCAGTCGTCCGCGGTTCTGCGTGGCGCGCTGGAACTCTGCCGTCCCGCGGCGGATGCGGCGGGCATCTCCATTGCCGTGGAGGAATGTGAAAATCTGGAGTTCCCCGGGGATTTCCAGCTTCTCCAGCAGGCGCTGTGCAATCTGATTTCCAATGCGGTCATCCACAGCGGAAGTTCCTCGATAGAGCTTTCCGCCGTCCGGACCGCGGAGGGAGAGATTGATTTCCGTGTCCGGGACCACGGCTGCGGAATCCCTGCCGAACACCGGGAACGGATCTTCAAACGCTTCTACCGGATCCCTTCCGGACAGAAGAAGCAGCAGGGAAGCGGAATCGGACTGGCGATCGTGAAACATATCGCTCTCTATCATCACGGAAGTATCAAGGTCGATTCCGTTTCCGGAGGCGGATCGGAGTTCCATCTCCGGATTCCGGCTTTTTCCGCCTGATTGTCGTCCGGAAATCAGTATTTTGTCAAAATTCTGTCAAGACGGTTGTATTTGATTTTTTTTTATGCTATTTTATATGTTGAATATTTCGTATTTCTTAATTCATGATGAGGATCTCAGGAATGAAAAACAGTTCGAATGTATGGATCTGTGCGCTTCTGGCCGGACTCGTCGCGGCGGGAGGATGTGCAAAAAAAGAGACAAAGAAGATCGGCGAACGCGAAATCCGTGTTACGATCGAACCGCTTCAGAAACGGATCTTCCGCCAGCAGATTCCCGTTCAGGGAACCGTCTGGCCTGTGGAATATGCAACCATTTCCGCAAAGATCAGCGGAACGCTGGAACTGCTGAAGGTCGACGAGGGAGACACCCGGAAAAAAGGCGACACTCTCTTCGGAATCGACCGCCAGATCCTGAAAAACCAGGTGACAGTCCGGGAGGACGAGATCAAGGTGAAAACGGCGGAACTGGAGAGCGCTCGCATCGCCCTGAAGACCGCGGAGATTTCCAAACGGAAGGCGGAACTGGATTACGAACGATTCCTCCGGCTCTGGCAGTCGAAGGCGACCAGCCAGGCGGAGTTCGAAAGCTATGAGACCGCCCATAAAAAAGCGGAAATGGACGTCCGCAGCGCCAAAGCCGCCATCATCAATGCGGAAGCCCAGCTGAAACAGGCGGAGAGCAACCTGACCATCGCCCGGAAAAATCTGGACGACTCCGTGATCCGGGCCCCGTTCGACTGCATCGTCACCGACAAGTACATCGAAGAGAACGAGTATGTGACCGCCGGTCAGAACATCCTGAAGCTGGAAAACCAGAAACGCCTGGAGGTGATCTGCTACATCAGCGCCGTGTATTACGAGGACGTGATTCCCGGAAAGACTCCGGTCTCTTTCGCGGTGGACGGCGAAGGAAAAGGACGGGGCGTTGTCACCTACAAGGCGCCGAGCATTGATCCGGAAAGCCGGACGTTCAAACTCAAGATCCTGGTTCCGGACGGCGTTTCACTGGTCAGCGGAATGCTCTGCAATTTGAGTCTGATCCTGACGGAAAAAGAGGCATACGGCCTCCCCGCGGATGCTCTGCTGCTGCGCGCGAACGACCGCTACATCGTCTATGCGATTGATGCGAACAAGCGCGCGAAAAGTTTCGATGTCGTGCGCGGAATTGTGGACGGCAAATACTGCGAAGTGGTCAACGCGCAGGAGCTGCTGAAAGAACGCTTCGTCGTGACCGGTCAGACATTTGTGAACAACGGTTCGCTCCTTCGGGAAGTGAAAGCGGAATAACGGAGGACGCCCGATGTTTCTGAGCAGATGGTCCGTTCAGCGGCCGATCGCCATGACGGCTCTGATCATCGTTCTCGTGATGATCGGAGCGAGTCTTTATCCCCGGATCAGCATCGACTTGCTGCCCAATATGGAAATTCCGACCGTTCTGGTCCGCTGCGAGTACGAAGGCGCAAGCCCGACCGAAATCGAGGTTGAAATCGCCAAACGGATCGAAGATGCGGTTTCGTCGCTCGACGGCATCAAGCACGTTACCAGCGTTTCGATCGAGGACGAGGCGAGAATCCAGCTGGAATTCAATATGGGGATCGACGTCGATGTCGCGGCAACCGATATCCGCGAAGCCCTGAACCGTATCCGGGAGGATTTCCCCGACGGTGCAAAAGAGCCGACCATCCGGAAAATTGATACGAACGCGACAACCGTCGTCCAGGCGTTCCTCGTCGGCGACCGCACGCAGGACGATCTTTACGACTATGCGGATGACGTGATCGCCGACCGTTTCGCTTCGGTTCCCGGCGTCGGCGAGGTCCGCGTGTACGGCGCCAACGAAATGCAGATCCATGTTCTGCTCAACCGCGAAAAACTCACCGCGATGAATCTTTCGATCAACGACGTCGTAAGCAAGCTGGAAGCCAACAACGTCCGCAAGCCCCTCGGCCGAATCCAGTTCGACAAGGGCGAAAAGAACGTCACCTTCGACGGCGATTTCAAAGATTTCGAACAGATCAAGGCTCTGGAAATCGGAAAGTTCAAAAACAAACGCGTCTACCTGCGCGACGTTGCGGATGTCAAGTTCATGAGCCGTGAAGTCCGCAGCAAAGCATACGTCAACGGCGAACCGGCCGCCCGCTTCCGCATCGTCAAGAAGGGCGAGGCCAACGCCATCGAGGTGATCAACGGAATCCGCCAGCGCTTCAACACAATGATCCGGAACGGCGAGCTTCCGACCGGCATGAAACTGGTCTGGTTCACCGACTCCGGCGCCTTCATTCAGGCCTCCGTGGACGATGCGTGGAGCAGCATTCTGACCGGTATCATCCTCACAGCGATTCTGCTGTTCCTCTTTCTGCATGAGCCGAAATCGACCTTCATCGTGATGATCTCCATGCCGATTTCCGTGATCGTGACCTTTGCCGTGATGGCGTATTTCCAATACTCCTTCAATATTATGACGCTTCTTTCCCTCGGGTGTTCCGTGGGCGTTCTGGTGACGAACTCCATCGTGGTGATCGAAAACATCTTCAAGCATCTCGACCGCGGCGAACCGATCAAGACCGCCGCGGAGCGCGGAACCGGCGAGGTGATCGCCGCCGTGTCCGCCAGCGCCCTGACCAACGTGGTGGTGTTCGTTCCCGTGATGATGATGACCACCCGGATTGGAAGCATGATGGTTCCGTTCGCCGGCGTGATGGTCGGCGCGACGCTGGTTTCCCTGTTCATCAGTTTCACGCTGACCCCGATTCTCGCCTGCGTGCTGCTGAAGAGAAAGAGAAAAGCAAGAGAGGGAGAACCGAAAATGACCTTCCTCCAGAAATGCTTTGTCCCGTGGGACCGCGGATACGACTGGCTCTGCCGCCTGTTCGACCGGAGCATCGAATGGACCGCCCGCTATCCGAAAACCCTGATGCTCGCCGTTCTGGCGCTTGCGGGGGCGGTCTACTTTCTGATCGTTCCGCAGGTGGGACTCTCCTTCCTGCCCTTCTGCGACCAGGGCGAGATCCGGATCAAATTTGAATTCCCGACCAACTACAACCTGGATACGACGAACCGGCTGATTCAGGAAGCGGCCGATCATTTGAAAAAATTTGACTTCATCCGCGGCATGTCGATTTCGGTGGGCGACTCCGACGGCGGAAGCGGACAGGTCAGCTCCGCCGTCTACCTCGGCCAGATCAATCTGCGCACAACGGATAAATTCGAGCGCAAGGAGTCCATCTACGATCTTCAGGCACTTCTCCGGAAGGAGCTTGCCTATCTGGACAACTGCCGGGTAACCCTCTCCATTCCTCCGACCTTCGGCGGAAGCGGCGCCGAGATCCGCTGCGTGATCAACGGCCCCGATCTGGATGTGCTGGAAGCCGCTGAAATGGAGGTCATGGAAAAACTCCCGACACTCGGCATCACCCGCGACCTGGACTCCAGCCGGCGCGAACGCAAGCCGAACATCAACATCACACCGCGGCGGACCGTGCTGCAGAATCTGGGAATGTCCGCCAACGAGGTGTATGAATATCTGCTCGGAACGCTCGACGGCATCGAAGTCGGCGACTACCGTTCCGGCGCACGCACGTTCGACATCCGCGTCAAAAACCAGAAGGAATACGGCGAAGAACAGCTCCGCCTTGCCACGCCGACGGTCAAGGACAACAATCCCCTCGGAACCGAAGTTCTTGCCGAAATCACGGAAGACACCCGTCCGGTCGTGGTCAACCGCTACGACAAGGTCCGGACCATGTGGCTGTATGCGAATACCGCTCCCGGCATGGCGCTTGGAACGGTCTCCAACGCCATCGGCGAAATGGCGCAGCAGGCGCTCCCGCCCGGATACGGCGTCCGGATGAGCGGAAGCGTGGAGCTGATGAACGAAACCGCCCGCGAGTTCATTCAGGTGATTATCCTCGCCGCGATCCTGACGTATCTGCTGATCGCGGCGATCATGGAGTCCTGGACACGGCCGTTCCTGATCATGTTTACTGTCCCGCTCGGATTCCTCGGCATGTATGCCACGCTCTGGTTCGCCGGAATGTCCATGTCGATGATGGGGCTGCTCGGCGGCGTGATGATGATCGGAATCGTGGTCAACAACGCAATTCTGATTATGGATGAATGCGCCGTGCTGACCAAATCGGGAATGACCACCCACAAGGCGATGCTCCGGGCGACGCAGTCGAAGTTCCGTCCGATTGTGATGACCAGTATCGCATCCGTCGCCGGAATGCTGCCGATGGCGTTCGGAACAGGACTGGGATCCGAACTGCGTTCCAGCTGCGGAATGGGCGTCGTCGGCGGACTGACGATCGCATCGCTGCTGACCCTGTATGTGATCCCCGCGCTCTACTTCATTTTTGTCCATGACACGGCCAAGCCCAGAAAACATCTTCTGCTGCGCTTCATCTCCCGTTTCCGCCGGAAAAAAGGCGCTCCCGGTGCCGCGTGATCCCCTTCCGCGGACCGGAGAAAGTCCGCGGAAAACTTTCCTGAAAATTCCCGCTGGAAATGGACCGCGGACGGGTGTATAGTAGCAGAACATCCGAAACAACAACGGAAACTTCAAAAAAAAGGAACCCGACGCATGATTCAGCTCCCGATCGCTCTGCAGGCCTATTCCCTGCGCAAAATCTTCGAAGACAATCCGCTCCAGGCACTCCGGATCATCCGGAACGCCGGATTCAACGGTGTGGAGTTTTACGGCTCCCATTTTCAGCCGGAACTGTATGCGGCGCTTCTGAAGGAGACCGGGCTGGTCTGCGCCGGATGGCACACCGGAATCGACGATCTGGAAAAGAATTTCGACGGGATTCTCCGCCGCAATCTTGCGGTCGGCAACCGGTACATCTGCGTGCCGTATTTCAAGTCCGATTCCGTGGACGGATGGCTCGCCTTCGCCGGACGTCTGAATGCGATCGCCGAAAAACTTGCACGGTACGGGATGAGAACCGGATATCACAGTCACGCACACGATCATCAGAGTGTGCAGGGACGGATTCCGTGGGAGATCGTTGCGGAAAACACCTCTCCGCAGGTGATTCTCCAGCTGGATACCGGAAACGCAATGTGCGGTGGCGCGGATGTGTTTTCCGTGCTGAGCAGATATCCCGGACGGAATCAGAGCATCCATCTGAAGCCGTATGCGGAAAACGGCGGGTATGAACCGGCGATCGGGGAGGATGATCTGCCGTGGGAGAAGATTCTCTCCTGGTGTGAAAACGAGGGGCGGACGGAGTGGCTCGTGATCGAATACGAGATGGAGAAAGATCCCGCCGCTGCATCGGAACGGTCTCTGCGTTTCCTGCGGAATCTCCGTCCCTGCTGAGAGGCGGAAATGTGCGTGAAACCGTTTTATCATCCTTATCCGGTTGGAAGACAGTCGGATTTCACGCTGGTCGCCGTGTTCCATGAATCGCAGGAATTCATCCGGAACTACACGCTGCCGTTCAATATGATCGCCATCTGCCTCCGCTCCGAAGGGCCGGATGCGTCGGTTTCGACGAACCTGAGGACGGGGGGCGCTTCTCCATGCGGGAGAACGATATCACCCTGATTCCCTGCAATCTTTCCCAGCAGTACTGTCATACGACCCGGAACGAGCGCTACGGCATCCATTTCAAGCTGGAGCTCTATCCGGGCGTGGACGTCTTCAGCGGATGTACCGGACGGATCACCGAAAATTCACCGGAACTCCGCCGGGAGGCGGAGGACATTTTCGCCGAAACGGATCCTGTGCTCATGCTCTCCCGGTGCCGTGAATTCGCTCTCCGCTTCTGCCACCGCCACTGGCCGGAACAGTACGGATTCCATCCGGAAAAGGTCCGGATGTTCGAGGAGATCCTCCGCTATGTCCGGAACAGCATCAGCGCGGAACTGACCGTGGAAAAGGTCGCGGAAAAGATGCACCGTTCGCCGGAGAATTTCGCGAGAGTCTTTCACGCGGTCTTTCACCGGACTCCGAAACAGTTCCTCCAGGAGGAGCTGTTCCGGAAGGCGGCGCAGATGCTGCTGGATCCGGAGGCGTCGGTGAAGTCGGTTGCCGACGAATTGAATTTTTCCTCCGAATTTTATTTTTCGAAGTTTTTCAAGCGTCTTTCCGGTTCTTCGCCGCGGGAATACCGGTTATCCTCTTCCGGCATTCGGAGAGGATAAGGCACCGGAAGAGTTTTTCTCTCTCCGCGGATCCAGAATCCAGCACTCCCAGTAGACCACCGCGCAGAACAGAATCAGGCAGACGGGAACAACCAGAATGGCTCCCTTCAATCCGAAATGGTCGCCGAGGAAGCCCATCAGCCAGGTGAAGACTCCGCAGCCGGGAATTCCCATTGCGGAAAAATAGATGTAGAGCATCGTGGAATCCAGTTTCGGCATACTGGTGACTCCATACACCTGAGCGGTCGGCCAGAACGGCGCAACTCCGATTCCGGAAAGGGTCAGAAGAAGATACAGCAGCGTGAACGTCAGCGGCCGCGGCAGTACTCCCGGTTCCAGAAAGGCCAGCAGAAACGTGACGGGGATTGTGCACAGTCCGCATCCCAGCAGAATGTAGCGCAGATGGTGCGGACGGGCAAAGTATCCGAATCCGGTCCGCCCGAGAAACATTCCCAGCGCGATGGCGCCGGTTCCGAGTCCCGCCACCCACGTTCCCGTATGGAAGTTCAGCTGGACGTAGGCCGCGGACCAGAAGGTCAGTCCGAATTCCGCGCCCGCTCCGAAGAACATCATCAGGCAGCAGATCCAGAACCGGGGAACCCGCGCAATCTCCACCGAATACCGCCACACCTCCCGGAATGTGACGCCGCCGCTGACCTCCGGATATCTCTTCTGCGGATTTTCCCGCCAGAGAAACAGAAGCGCCGTCAGAAGCGTGAGCAGTCCGATTCCCGCAAGAATGGAGCGCCAGCCCATTCCGAGCGTCCAGAGCCCTCCCACCACCACAACAACCGCTCCGGTCCCGATCGACCAGAAGGAATGCGTGATGTTCACATAGCGTTCCGGCGCGTCCGGATGCAGATCCTGGACAAACGGCGTGGCGATCCCCTCGCAGATGCCTTCCCCGAATCCCGCAAGAAGCAGACAGGGGATCAGCACCCAGTAGGCCGGCGCGAATGCACACAGGAAAATTCCGCCGCCCATCAGCAGCAGCGATGTCCCCATGGAAAGGCGTTTCCCGATCCGTCCGGAAATCGTCCCGCACAGCAGCAGCGCCGCCACCATCGTGATGCTGCGGGTCAGATGGAGGGTTCCGCCGGCCGCCATTCCGCCCTGATCCAGCGGAAACTGCAGCGCTTCGCCGATCGCCACGATCATCAGCGGAATCGACAGGGAGCAGAGGGCATAGGTGACGGAGGCGGAAAAGACGGCGTAATCGAACCGTCCGAAACGGAGTTTTTCGCGGGGCATGTTGCTGTTTTCTCCCGTCATCCCCGCTCCCGCCGCCGGCGTTTTCCGTGCCGGCGGATGCGGCGTTGCAGGCGGGGATGATTGTGTTGTTCTGTTGTCCCGGCTTCTCGCGGCAGTCGTTTCTGCCGGAGTCTGCCGGGCCGTGGAAAAATCTTCCGGTTAAGATACAGCGCAACCGGGAAATTTCAAGTCATTCTCTTCTTTTTTCAGAACTCTATCCGGAGCGGATTGTTTCCTTCCGCGAGAGGAACAGACCATCCGTTGTCCTGTTTTTTCAGGGAGATTCGTTTTCCGTTGCGGAAGGCGCTTCGGGGTGGCTGTTCCGCGGAGAGAACCAGACGGGAGTTCGCTCCGGCGTCGGCGGAGAGGGTCAGAAGACGCGTCTCCGGATCGTACCACGCGGAACGGATGTTCAGTTCGCGCCAATCCCGGAACGAGATCCGCAATCCGTCCTCGTTCCAGAGAACCATCCCGATCTGGACGGGAATGCGGATTCCGGGCCAGTCGCCCGTCCGCGGATAGGCCGCAAGACTCTTTTCCGCCGTCTCTTTCAGCGGAAAATTCCTTGCAAACACCGCCAGAGCCGGAATGTAGTCGGGAAGAATCCCTTTCTTCTGTTTCATCAGCAGCGGAATGGAACGGAGTTTCAGATGTGTCTCAATCGCCGCCGTTCCCCATTTCTGATACAGCAGAATGAGCTGTCCGGGAAAGCCCTGAGAGTAGTCGAACAGATCGTTGGCGGCGAAAAAGTTGCCGTTGGAGTTCGGAAAACGCATATATTTGGCTCCCTCTTCTCCGAAGCCGACGATCTGATAATCGGTCCTTCCGGCAAATTCCGGGCGGATCGTCTCAAAATATTTCCAGAAGAAGAGCCGGGCCAGCGTGGGAACGGCCTTTTTCGCAGCCCGGTAGAGCGCCTGTTCCTGTTCCGCAAGATCGCCGTTCAGTTCGGCAAGACGCGCATAGGCGAGCATGCCCGAGTATTCCCCGTTGAGCATGTCCACCCATGCGCCGACGCCCGTTTCCCGGCAGCTTCCCGCAAGGAACGCATAATCGTCAATGACCTTCTGATACCGCATCACATAGCGGAAATAGTTCCAGTTCAGACGGATCGGATCCGCCTGTCCGAATCCGTCCGCGAGCTGACGGGCGATCCAGACGGCGACTGTGCAGGCTTCGTTGGAATCCCCGTAGATCACTTCCGAACCCATCCCGCCGGAATATTTCACCGTGTTCGGATAGAAACTGTTGAAGATGATCGGATACCGCAGATGCGAAAACGGCTCCTCGCGGTGACGGGCAAAGTTCTTGTACTGATACAGTTCCAGCGGTTCCAGAAAGCGGCGCCGGACCCGCTCCTCCAGACGAAGCCGGTTCGCCTCGTTCAGGAAAAACGCTCCCTGAAGCGCGGAGCAGATTCCGAAATTCCACGCAAACGGATCAATGTTCCGCAGCGGCCGGTCTTTTCCCGCCGGATTTTCCGGCGTCCATGCGTTCACGGAGACCCGTCCGCCGCACGACCAGCGCACACCGCCCTCGAAGCTCCGGTTCTGCGCCGCGTTGATCGTTTCCTTCTTCACGCCGACCGGCATGAGATCGTCGTCCGGCGGAAGCGGGAGCGTGTAGCGGACCGCCCTCTGTCCGAGAACGCCGAGCAGCGGTCCGTGAAACGTCGGAATGCCGAAGTCGGTCATCGTTCCCTTCGGAGAGACCAGCGGCGTCGCCTGCGCCATGAAACCGCACAGCGGAGGGAGAACGGCAAATTCCTGAACGGACGTATTCCAGTCGTCCTTTGTCCGCTCGAAACGGAAGACGTTGAGGATGTCAACCGCGTTCCGCTTCCGGTCGATCAAGAAAATCTCCTCGCATCCGACCGGAAAATTCAGCGCAAAATTCAGCGAGAGGCGAATCTGTTGCAGAAGTCCGTCGGGCAGGGGGGCTTTCCCGTTTCCGCACTCCGTCTCCCGGACCCCCCACGGACGTCCCGTCGCGACAAAGCCAAGTTCCCTGTCCGCACGGATTCCGATCCCCTCCACCGTACCGTTCCGGATCCGGGCGCTCAGTTCTTCCGGCTGTGTCGAGAAAACCACCAGAAGCGGACGGCTCTTCCCCGGACGGAACAGCAGGAGCCAGGGCGCATTCCATGCGCCGTCCTTCGATTTCCGGTAGAACGTTCCGCCTCTTTTCAGCGGAACGACCCGGATTCCCTCCGCCGTCTGATACGCGGCGGATTCCGCAATGTTTTCCAGATTCAGGAACACCTCTTTTTCCGGGAAACGCCAGCGGAGAAACGGGGTCAGAAGGGAAAGCGACATTTCCCGAACACCGTTTTTCCCCTGAATCCGGTAATTTTTCCCGGTCCAGTCGATCCGGCTGACCGAGAGGGCCGCTTTCGCTGTCCCGTCGCTGATGCGCAGGAACGGACGGGAGTTCATTCCCGCACTGTCACGCAGATTCCGCACCCGGACCGTGATCCGGTTCTCTTTTCCCCATCGGACCAGCTCCTGCGGAATCCGGTAGCGCCGCGGCGCCATCCAGTAACAGGGGGTCTCCTCGCCGGTTTTCCCGGCGGGAACACCGTTGAAGAAAAATTCATCCAGATCGTCGATTCCGTCCTTTACCTCGAAGAAAAGTCCCTTTCCCTTCCATTCCGGATCCATGTTCAGGGAGGTTTCATATTCCACTACGCCGATTCCCGACCAGAGTTCGCAGGGGTCCGCATCCGCATGATTCTCCGAGGCAAAGCGAATGTTTCCTTCAAGAACTTTCCGTGTCCAGTTCCGGAAGGGAACGGACGCGACACCGTCGGACGCAAAGGAGTACTGCTGCGTTTCGCTGGCGACGCTCAGATCTTTTCCGACGCTTTCCACCAGCAGCGGCTCGCCGATCAGCCAGCCGAATCTGCCCATGCTGCCGCCGGAGAGCCCGAGACGCCACGATGCCGCTTCCTTTGCAGAGAGTCCCGCTTCTCCGGCCGCGGCCAGAACACGCTTCCGTTCCATTCGGAGCTGTTCGTTCCGCACGGCGCGGTCCCGCCTGTCCAGCTCTGCGGAAACCTTCTCGGAGGAGAGGGCGATCGCGCGCAGGAGAAACTTGTCGTAAAATACCGAATCCGACGCATCCAGCCGGTTCCCGATTCCCGAACCGATGTGCAGAACCGATCCCCGTTCCGTCAGAAACGGCGTCCCGTCCGTGAACGACAGAAGCACGGCGGAACCTTTCTTCGCTTTCGCCCGGAAATGGACGGCGGGCGCGGCGTCCGTCAGCACCGTCTCCCGCAGAAGCGGATGATTCTTCGCCGCGGCTGCGAGTTTCCGCCGCTCCGGAAAACCTTTCTGCGGGAGCGGAGAAAGATCGACGGGAAGCAGGGCGGCGATTTCCGGATCCCCGGGAAGGCCGTAGACGATCAGGCGCGTCCCCGCGTTCGCCTTCTTTGCGATCGTCCCCGCATTGCCGCTCCTGCCGACGCAGGAATAGACGAGGACATCCGCCGTTTCCGGAGAGTCCGCATCCTGAATCAGGCCGTCCGCATGTTCCAGCAGAAGATGGCGGAAACTCCAGTTCGGGATGCGGTCGTGAAATTCCCCGTGGGACACGCGGCTTTGCACCAGCGCTGAGCGGTCGTCGTTGTCGAACTCAAACCAGACCTTGAGGGGGCGTTCCAGCTGTTGTTTTTTTTTTCGGGCGCGGGGAACGGGACCACGATGAAGTCCGTTCCGGAAGCGGAAAGTTCATCCGCGGAGACGATTCGGACATCCTCTACCCGGATGGATGCAGCGCTGCCCGGCGGATTCGGATCGGTGTTCAGTACAAATTTGATCTGCCGGAGCTGGTAGACCCCGTCGCCGAGTTTGAAATCGGTGTCCAGGCCGAACACATGAGTTTTGAATTCTCCGTTCCGGACCGGGATGGTGGGACTCCTCGCCGTGATCCACTCCTTCCCTTTTGCATAGAGAAGTTCCACATTCAGAAAGGCATTTCCATTGCTTTTGTCCCCTTTCAGGCGGAAGATGAGCTTCTCCTGAGCCGCGGCATTCTGATTGAAATTGGCGAACGCGATTGCGTGGTTCTGTTTTGCGGTGTTTTTCAGCGTCATGGAAAATCCGCTGCTGCCGTCGCCCGTGACAGAGGCTTCCCCGTAGTTTCCGTGTCTGAGAATCTTGAAGCTCAATGGATTCTTCTCCTTTTCTTTCTCCCGGACAGGACTCCGCGTTTCCGAAAACAGCGGTAGTCCGAGTCCGAACGCCGCCAGAGCCGCCAGAAAAATTCGTTGTTTCATACCGGTGAATTCCTTTCGTATTGTATGGTTTTGATCTTCTTCAGAGACTCCAGCGGCTGATGTCGGATTCCCACAGAAGCCCTCCGGTGGAATTGTAGAGCTTCCAGATGAAAACATACGGCATTGCAACCCTGGTTTTCAGTGCATACTGGACGTGTCCGTCCACAAACGTGTAGTTCCGCGCCATTCCGTTGCCGTGGCGGTTCGCATTGATGTTCTTGCTGGAGAGAAGATCCTGCGTGCTGACATGATTGTCATAGTTCGGTGTCACGGAGGTGTCGTACAGCATCACCGTGATGGAGGGCTGTTTGCACTGTCCGCGCCGGACCCAGAAGTTCCAGTTATTCCCGTAGCGGTTCATGCCGTAGTGCGACGGCGTTCCGTTCGCGGTCGGTGCGCCTCTGCCGTTCGGACACTCCCAGAGGCCGCTCGGACGGTCCGGATTGGTTGTCGCATGGTAGTTCACCGGCGCTTCGCAGAGGCCGATCTCGGAGATCAGATTGTGCCAGAATTTCCCTCCGCCGGAATAATTTTCCCAGGAGGTCGGAAGGTAGTCGTTGCAGCTGTCCGCGTACTGCAGACAATACATCGTCAGCTGCTTCAGATTGTTCTGACAGGTACTGTTCCGCGCCTTTTCCCGCGCACTGTTCAGCGCAGGGAGAAGCATCCCCGCAAGAATCGCAATGATCGCGATTACAACAAGAAGTTCTATCAGAGTAAATTTTTTTACGGGATTTGGATAATATTTATCCATTTGCGGCAATCTCCTTTTGTTGCGATTGATATCGGATCAGTTCCATAGGAACGAGAATCTGTTTAATTTCGCGGTCTCCGTTCAGCAGTTCGGTCATGCGCTGAACCGTTGTTTCCGCGCGTTCACGGAATGGGAAATAGAACTCCTCCGCTCCCTCCGGCGTGTTCCTGAGGTGAAGACGGAACAGAGGTTCCGGCATTTCGATTCCCAGCTGCCGGCAGGCGCTCTGCAGAAGCGGAAGTCGCTGAGGATAGGTGAACACCGCATCCCATTTTTTCCGGAGAAGAGCGTGGTACAGCTGATCGGGCTGCGTCATCTCTTCCGGCACGTCGGCAAAGGCGATATTCATGGGGGAGCCGCAGCATTCGAAGAATCCTTTCTGAATGGAGGGCAGGTCATTTTCCCGGTACCAGTCGCCGAGCGCATAGAGAATATTGGCTTTCCGGTCCTGCGCGAGTCTCCGGCCGATCTTGCGGCAGGCGGACGCCGTGTCGAAAACAACGGAATTGACCGACCGGATTCGGCGGTCGTCACAGATCACGGGAAGGCCGCTGTCCGAAAGCCGGCGCAGCAGCGACTCGCTGTATGTGAGCCGGTCGACCCAGATCAGTCCATCCCCCTGCGCACCCCGGATCTCTTCAAAAAGTTCCTCTTCTTTTGTCGAGGTGAGGGTGAGCTGCCGGAAATAGTATCCCGCATCCGTCACGGCTTTCCCGATCGTGCTGATGCTTTCCCACTCCTGGCTTCCGTAATAAAAACTGCGTCCGTCATTATGAATCAGCAGGATCAGCGGCGGCATCTTCCCCGGGAACGGCGTCATCATCTTCCGCGGATTCGTGAAATTGCCTTTCCCTTTCACCGGAATGAGATATCCCTCCTCCACCAGCTCCTTCAGCGCAATGGAGACCGTGCTGCGCGCCATCCCGAAATGCTCCGCAAGATTCCGCGACGACATGATCTGAACGGAGCGTTCTCCCGCATGATAGATCATCCCGACAACATAATGCCTGATTTTCAGCGTTTCTTTCATCCTCTTTCCCCGGATAAAAAATCGGACCACATCGGACCACTTTTAAAATTATATCACAGTTTTATTTTTTGTCAACCCCTTGAAGAGCCGGGAAAGCAGATTTTTTCCGAAAAAAAAGCAATCTCCCTTTCTTCCGCGGGAAGAGTTTTCCCCTCCGCAATTTTCTTCATGAAAAAGGATGTTTTTTTCATTCTTTTTTCCAGACACATCTTTGCAAGACGTTTCAGGAAAGAGTATATTATGAATGACTGCTTATCAAAAATAAAACGAAGGATGTTCTCATGTATCAACTGCGCTTCAGACAAGTCCATCTGGATTTTCACACATCGCCCGACATTCCCGGGATCGGAGAAAGATTCGACCGGAAACAGTGGCAGGACCGCCTCAAGGCCGCCCATGTTGACTCCATCACCTGCTTTTCCCTCTGCCACCACGGCATGAGCTATCACCCGACCAAGGTCGGCATGATGCATCCGAACCTCAAATTCAATCTTCTCCGCGCGCAGATGGATGCCTGCAAGGAGATCGGCGTCAACGTTCCCGTGTACCTGACCGCGGGAATCAACAACTATGCGGCGGAAAACCATCCGGAATGGCGGGAAATCAATGCGGACGGGACCTACGCCGGATGGGTCGCCAGTCCGCTGCAGCCGGGATTCCGCTCCCTCTGCTTCAATACGCCGTACCTGGATTACCTCTGCGAACACATTATCGAGACGGCGCGGATGTTTCCTGAAGCGGACGGAATCTTCCTCGACATCATCGCACAGGCTCCCTGCTGCTGTCCCGCCTGCATGAAAAGCATGTACCGCGACGGATTCGATCCGCAGAAGGAGGAAGACCGCAAGGCCCACGCCAGAAAAGTCCTCCTGAACTATTACAAACGGACCTTTGAAGCTCTCCGGAGCGTCGATTCCAAAATGCCGATTTTCCACAACAGCGGAAACCTGACCGTCGGCGACCGGGAAATCCTTCCCTACTTCTCCCATCTGGAACTGGAATCCCTCCCGACCGGCGGCTGGGGATACGATCATTATCCGATGTCCGCCGCATACAGCCGCAATCTCGGGCTTGATTTCCTCGGCATGACCGGAAAATTCCATCGCGCATGGGGCGAATTCGGCGGATTCAAACATCCGAACGCCCTCCGCTATGAGTGCGCCGCCATGCTCGCCAACAACTCCAAATGCAGCATCGGCGATCAGATGCATCCCGACGGCGAACTGGATCAGACCACCTATGAACTGATCGGCACCGCCTACCGGGAGGTGGAACAGAAGGAGCCCTGGTGCCGCGGCGCACACAGCCTTGCGGAAATCGCCATCCTCGCCGAGGCGGAAACCGCAACCGGAAATGTCGGCGCTTCACGCCTGCTTCTCGAACAGCATCTGCCCTTCGATCTCATTGATGCGGAGATGGATTTCAAGCGCTATCGCGTAATTGTGGTCGCCAACGAGAAAAAACTTTCCTCCGGGACTGCGGAAAAACTTCGCGATTTCCTTTCCGGCGGCGGTAAACTGGTCATCGCGTCCGATGCGCTCCTGAAACCGGAAACCTGCGAACCCTGGTTCGAAATCGGCGCGGAATTCGGAGAAACCTCTCCCTGCAATCCCGACTACGTCCGCATGAGGGAAGCGTTCGCCGGCGACTTCAAAACGCCCTTCCTGATGCATCTTCCCTCCCGCCGGATGAAGGTGACAACCGGCCGGTCCATCGCCGAAGTCTTCGACACCTATTTCAACCGGACCGCTCTTCATTTCTGCTCCCATCAGCACACTCCGAACAAACCGGATCCCTCCGGATACGATGCCGCAGTGATCAGCGGAAACATTCTCTATTTCGCTCATCCGATCTTCACACTCTACCGGTCGACGGGGGCGGTCATGCACAAGCAGCTCTTTGCGAACGCCTTCACCGCATTCCTCGGAGACGACGCCCAGATCACAACGGGGAACTTCCCCTCCACCGGACGCGTCACGCTGATGCGGCAGGATGCAGAAAACCGCACAATCTGCCACATTCTCTACGCAACGACCGTCCTGCGCGGCGCCGATCTTCCGCTGGAAAACGGACAGCGCCCCCTCTCTCCGACCGAGGTCATCGAAGACCTGATCCCCTTGCGGAACGCCTCTTTCACAGTCAAGGTTCCGCACCCGGTCCGGAGCGTCACACTCCAGCCGGAGAACCGCGAGATCCCGTTCCAGTACGCCGACGGCAAAGTCTCCTTCACAGTCCCGGAATTCACCTGCCATACAATGGCAGTCCTCGCATAACAACAAAACGCCGGATCTTCATTGGAAGATCCGGCGCATCAACAACGGAAAAATGCGGACGCATTTTTCTCGGGTCAAGGACTCCGTCCTTGTCGCGGTCCAGCGGCGAGACGCTGGTCGTGCGAAGCACGAAACCATTCCCCCCACATACAATTCAAATTCAAAATCAAACAAAAAAGGAATCAGCGGGAAGCGTCCAGCATCGCTTCGATGGGTTTGACGGCATCTTTCATCAGACGCTCCGGAAGCTCGACCTGATTGGAGAGATCGCGGAGAACGTCGCGGACCTGTTCCAGAGTAATCTTCTTCATATCCGCGCAGACCATGGGGGGCAGGAGAGGGAAAAACTCCTTTTCCGGATTTTCCTTGCGGAGACGGTGCAGAATACCTTCTTCGGTTCCAATAATAAAACTCTTATCAGAGGAGTTCCGGACGAATTTGAGAATTCCGGCTGTGCTGAGGGCCTGATCGGCTTCGGCGAGGACTTCGGGGCGGCATTCGGGATGGACCAGAACGGGAGAACCGGGATGTTCCTTGCGGGCTTTCCGGATTGCTTCCGGCGTGACGGCGTCGTGGATCGGACAGCACCCCGGCCAGAGTACCATTTCCCGTCCGAGACGAAGATTCATATTTCCCCCGAGGTTCCGGTCGGGCAGGAAAAGGACCTTCCGGTCCGCGGGGAGGGCGCCGATGATGGTTTCCGCGTTTCCGGAGGTGCAGCAGAGATCGACTTCCGCTTTCACATCCGCCGAACTGTTGACATACGCGACGAGAAAGGCTTCCGGATTTTCCTTTTTATATTTGCGGACCTGTTCCGCCGCCGCCATATCCGCCATCGGGCATCCCGCATCGGGATTCGGGAGGAGGACGACGGCATCCGGCGAGAGCAGTTTTGCCGTTTCCGCCATGAACCGGACACCGCAGAAGACGATCACGGGCGCTTTGACGCTTTTCGCCCGGATGCTCAGTTCCAGGGAGTCCCCTGTGAAATCCGCGATATCCTGCAGTTCGGGCCGGACATAGTTGTGCGCCAGAATAACGGCGTTCCGCACTTTTTTCCAATGAAGAATTTCTTCCGTGAGAGTCATAGATCAACGGCTCCTTCCTGTATATCGGTTTGAATGAAACGCGGAAACCCGCTCCATCGGTTTGTGCCGGCGGGACGGTTTTCTGCGGAAGATCGCGTCCGCCGGGTCAGCGGTAGCGGTACTGCTGCTGGATGCGCGGCATTTTCATCTCTTCCAGTCCGAGCGCGTACCATGCTTCTCCGAGTCCGGCGTTGGAAAACTGCTTGAATTTTCCATTTGCGAGGAGTTCCCAGTTGCGGATCAGCGTTTCGTTCTCTGTCTTCTTTTTCGCTGCCGCGAGAGTGGCGAGCGCCTCCTCATTCTTCCCCCTCTTCAGGAGAATCCACGCGTAAAGCGAGCAGGGAAGAACACAGGCGTCCTTTTTCAGCGGAGCGCCCTTCTTCCGGAAAAACTTCTCCAGACCGGGATCGTTGTTCTTATACATGCGAACCATTTTCATGCAGATAGCCTGCGGTTCAAAAAACATGCACTTCGGCATCAGTTCATCCACTTTGTCAAAGCGTTTGAGCTGATAGTTGAACGCCATCTTCATCGTATTGATCTGCTTCTCCAGAAAGAAGTTCCAGAGATAGAGCGGTTTGAATGCATCGCAGGCGGCCAGGGCACGTTCGATTCCGGCGGTCTGCTCGTGTTCCAGCTGCTGGAGCATGAGTTTCTGGCTGCCCATCGGACGGCGCATGAAATGCTGCTGTTTCGCCTCCAGGCGTCTCTGGGTATCCAGCACGATTTCCTGAATCCCGAGATTCCGCCGGTTGACCGCGCGGCGGATCAGCAGCGCCGCACACAGTTGAAACACAAACATCGACAGAAACGCCCAAACAAGCGTCCACCCGAACGAAACACCCGCTCCGAACCGGACGGCGGCAAAGACACAGCATCCGAGCGTGAGAGACAGCACCATAGTCAGCATGACGGAGATCCTTTTTCAGTTGAATGGTTCATTATCCTATAAAATACACTCGAAAGTTCCGTTATGCAATCCCGGATTCAAAAAATCGGAGGGAAAAGACCGATTCTCCGGCGCATTCCCGTCTTCCGGTCATTCCTGCGGGGGCGTTTCCAGGCCGAACAGACGACACAATCCGTCGAAACGTTCCAGCGGCGCCTCTCCGAATTTCCGCATCGAACGGCGGATCTCCGGAAGAGTCTTTTCCCTCATGTCGCCGGATTTCGAAAAGAACTTGTCCGCCAGGCAGATCAGTTTTTCCAGCGGCGTCTCCGGGAGCCAGTCACGGGCCGGAATCGGCAGTTTCTGCGTCCGGATCTCTTCCGCGGTCAGTCCGCTTCCGGTGTGGCGCTCACAGATCCGCGCAAAGAGTTCCAGATCCTTTCCATTGCTTTTTCCATATTCCCGCAGCATCTGCGCACCGAGAATCCCGTGGGCTAAATACGGTTCCGGCCCTTCGCAGAGAATCCCCGGCGCGTGACAGCGTACAATCCCGATGTCATGCAGCATCGCGCCCGCGGAAAGAATCTCCGGATCCTCCATTTCCCGAACCGGACAGCGGGGATCCGACAGAATCTCCAGCGCTTTGTCCCGCACCTGACGGCTGTGCTTCAGAAACAGCCGGCGCAGCGGCGTGTCGTCCGGATAGAATGCCGCGATGATGTCAAACGGAAACGTCCCGGGAAGAATGTCTTTCCCGCTCATACTCTGCTGTTCTCCTCGTCTGCCGCGAAAGCCCCCGGACGGACAATCCGGCATCCCGCAAGAATTTCCCGTGTCACTCCGGAGAGCTTTACGGTTTTTCCCGCTGAATCGGTTACGCGGAGGAGTCCGGCCTCCGCCAGAGAATCCACTCTCCTCCAGAGCGAGGAGTCGCCCTGCCACGGATATCGTTCCATCTCCGCAAGATTCCGGAAGAGCTCCAGCGGAGAACATTCCTTCCGGGCCAGCTCAAGAATCCGCCGGGCAGTCCGTCCCATTCCCCCGCCGGACGGCTTCTCCGCCGCGTGCCGCTCCAGCCCCTCTTTCATGAACCGGAACGCCGGAGAGACCGGAAGAGCCGATGTATGGGTGGCGTAGGCTTTCCAGAGATCTTTCCCGGAGTCGACCTGCTCCTGCGTCAGGAGAACGCCGCGCCGGTCGAGATCGCGGAACAGCGCCGCATCCGAAAACACCGCATCCTCCTCCAGCAGTTCGACCTCCGGACGGCGGTTCCGGTTCAGCAGCGCCGTTATAAACAGGACGCGGGCGACCATTCCCTGATCGAACATGCAGGCGTCGGCCCAGATCCGGAGCCGGTCGCCGGCCGTCAGGGAGAGGAGGGCTTCATCCATCCGTTCAAGAGCGCGAAGAAGTTGTTCCTCCGTGTATTCCGGTACAATCTCCGCAAGATAACGCGCCCGGAGGTGGCGGAAATGCTCCGGATCTTCCGATCCGGTCCCGAGCGGCCCCTCCGTATAGACCTCCCGCCAGACCAGCGTTTCTCCCGGAAGCCCGGATTCGCGGAACGGCCCGAGCGCCAGATCTCCGTTCAGAATGTTCAGAATCCGCATCGGCATCCTCTTTTCACCGCTTATTCGAAGCGGTCCCCCTGAACGGGGAACTGCGGATTCTGGCGTTTGATCTCCGCCGTGGTCCGGATGACCGCGAACGCCTCTTCCGGCTTGACCGGGAAGGGAACTCCGTCGCGGATGGCGTCATAGAGATATTTGTAGATCTCCGTCATTTTGTAGCCGTTGGAAGGAGCGACCGGGATGGTCTTTTCGATCCACGGCCACTTGTCGGCATCGCCGTATCCGCCGTCCCAGGGAGGATTCCCCGGACTGGAGTGCGTTTTCGGAAGCTCCATCGCTGGATCCAGATACCTCATGTGCAGATCCGTTTCATCGTGGCTGACCAGTGTGCCGCGCGTGCCGTAGATCGAATAGACATCGCCCGGAATCAGGATGCAGTTCGAAATTTCCAGATCGACGATCCGTCCGTTTTTCCCCCGGAAAATGACCTTGATGTGATCGTCCGCATCCCCTTTCGAAGAGACATGCTTCAAATCGCTCCAGACCGATTCCAGCGGCGATTCCAGCAGAAGCAGGGAGTGGTCGATCAGATGGGGTCCCCAGTTGTTGATCTGCCCGCCGCCGCAGGCAAGCAGAGTCTGCCAGTCTTCGCGGCTCTGATAGTTGTGGCGGCGCAGTTTGATCTCGAACACCTCGCCGAGAATGCCGCTGGCAATGATCTCCCGGATGTGGTTGAACGCCGCTTCAAATCGCCGGTTGTGGCGGAAGTAGAGTTTGCCCGGGTACTCTTTCACGGCCTGTTCCAGAAGCTGGAGTCCATCCGGCGCAAGCGCAAACGGTTTTTCCAGAAACACGGTTTTCCCCGCCTTCAACGCCTTCAGCGCCGCATCGACATGCTCCGTCGAACGGATCGCGATGGAAACAAGTTCCACGTTCGGATCGTTCAGAAGTTCCGTCCCGCAGGTGTAGCCGGCGCAGTGATAGCGGTCCACCAGATTCCGGACCCGGTCCGGGTCCGTGTCGCAGGCCGCGACGATCCGGAATCGGTCCGGATACTGGTCGATCTCCTGACAATGCATGTTGTGTCCTGCCCGTCCGATGCCCCACAATCCGACGTTGATGGGAGTCCTGTTCATTTTCTGCTCTATCCTCCAAGCATGGTTTGATGGTTTTTCCCGCTGTTTTGAGAATAATATAACCTCGTTATCCGGATTTTAAAACCCGTCGAAGTGTGCTTTTTTGCGTTTCCTCCGGAATTTTTGAGGAAAACTTCCGTTTCCCGGTTTGACTTCCCTGTCTTCCGGAGTATATCTTACCGGAAAACAGAGAACACGGCGAGGTTGAAACGATAAAAAATTTGAAGTGGAGAACGGTCCGGATTGCCGCGGCGGCTGTTTTTCTGATCGCGGCGGGAACGGCATTTTCCGGGATCGCGGGCGCCGGCGCAGGATTTCTGCATCTGCAGTTCGGTCCGGCTCTGCTGAGTCTGTGCGCGGCGTTTTCTCTGGGGGCGCTGGCATCCCTTCTCGGAATCGTTCTTGTGACATTTCTGTTCGGACGGCTGTACTGCGCGTTTTTCTGTCCGCTCGGCATCCTGCAGGATGCCGCCGCGTTCCTGTGCCGCAGGAAAAAGGCCAATCCGCGCAATCTTGCCGGGCTTCGCTACGCGGTCGCCGCGGTGGCCTGCGGAATGCTCGCAATGGGATGGAGCGCCGGATTCTATCTGCTGGATCCGTATTCAATAACCGGACGTTTCGCCGTGTCGTTTTCGCTCGGTTCGCTTGTGCCGTTTCTGGCGGTTCTCGGACTGGGGATCTGGCGGAGACGGTTTTTCTGCACAGCGCTCTGTCCGGTCGGAACCCTGCTCGGACTGATCGCAAAATACGGCGTTTTCCGCCTCCGGATTACCGGAGCGTGCGTCCGCTGCGGGAAATGCGTCGGCGAATGCCCGTCTGGGTGCATTGATCTGGAAAAAGGGACCATCGACAATGAACGGTGCGTCCGGTGCATGAACTGCGTTTCATCCTGTCCTCTGCACGGAATTCATCTGGTCCGGCCGGAACGGAAGAGCATTGCGTTCGACGCATCGCGCCGGGCGTTTCTGAAAAGCGGCGGAATGGTGCTTGCCGGTCTTGCCGGAGGAGTCGTCCTCGCCAAAGCGGGAATGGGAAAACTTGCCGCATTTGCCGGGCGTTTCCGGATCCTGCCGCCCGGAGCGGGAAATGCGGTCCGATTTGCCGCACGCTGTACCGGATGCCAGCTCTGCACGGCGAACTGCCCGGAGAAGATCATCCGTCCGGCGGAGTACGGGACGGGGCCGGTTTCGCTGGATCTTTCCCGCGGTGCGTGCAGATTCGACTGCAATCTCTGTTCCCGGGTCTGTCCGACCGGGGCAATCCGTCCCCTGAGCCTGAAGGAGAAACAGAAAACCCGGATCGCAGAGGTCCGTTTCCTGCCGAAGAACTGCATCGTTTTCCAGGAGGGGACTCCATGCGGGAAATGCGCAGGAGTCTGTCCGACAAAAGCCGTCACACTCCGCAGGACCGGAGCGCCCCGTCTGAAGGCGTCGCTCTGCATCGGATGCGGGGCGTGTCAGGCGGTCTGTCCGGCGCCGCAGAAGGCAATGGTGATTCACGAGATCGGAGAACAGGTTCTTCTCGAATCCTGAAAACTTCGCGATTGTCCGGAAAATAATGAATAAAAAATTGGAATTTGATTTGAAAAAATGAAAAACTGACTCTATTTTTCTTTTTTGTAAGAGAGATTTTCAGGAAGGAGAACCCCGTATGCAACTGGATGCTCAATGGTTTTTAAAAACTCTGGTCGACAATCAGCTTTTGTCGTATGACCGGGGAATGGCGATCAATAATTCGCTGGGCGGAGAACCCGATTTGATGACGTATGCCCAGGAGGTCCTCAATCAGCTCTGTGCCGGAATGTCTCAGGAAGAGGCGCAGAACTGGGTTTCCCAGCTGGAACAGGTCATCGTTTTTGCTCAGCAGCAGGCCGCCTCCGGAGCGGTTCCCGACTGGGGAAAATCCGAAATCGCCGGAGGAGCCGCGGTTTCAGAGGAAGATTATCAGAACGGCGAGATCCCGAGCCTGCGGAACGTTTCCCAGATGACCGATGAACAGGTGGCCGCAACCATGCGCCAGCTTCTTCTCGCTCTGCGTGTCTACGGAGCGTCCGACCTTCATCTCTCCTCCAATGCGCCGATGTTCATCCGGAAAAATCTGGTTCTGGAGCGGATCGACCCCGAATGGATCATGCCGGATGAGGATGTCGTCCGGCTCAACATGGCGCTCCTGACGGAGGAACAGCGCGAACGGTTCCGGAAGGATCAGGATCTGAGTCTCGGACTCCAGATCGGCAAAGCCCGTTTCCGAACCGCGCTGATGTATCACAAGGACGGAATGTCCGGCGCGTACCGCCTGGTTCCGGACAAGATCATGACGCTGGAGGAACTCGGATTCCTGCCCGCCGACGCCAAAAACATCCGCCGTCTTCTGGACTACAACAACGGACTGATTCTCGTGACCGGTCCTCTCGGCTCGGGCAAGACCACGACTCTTGCGTCGATGGTCGAAGTGGCGAACAACTCCCGCCAGGACCATGTGATCACCGTCGAAGACCCGATCGAGATCGTGCAGACCTCGAAAGGATGCCAGATCACCCAGCGCGAAATCGGCTCCTGCACGAACAACTACCACGCGGCGCTGAAGGCCGCCCTGCGTGAAGACCCGGATATCATCGTCATCGGCGAAATGCACGACCTGGAGACCATCGAAAACGCGATCACCGCCTCTGAAACCGGACACCTCGTGATCGGAACGCTGCACACCTGCGACGCCGGCAATACCCTGAACCGCGTTCTGGATGTGTTTCCGCCTTCGCAGCAGCCGCAGATCCGCGCAATGACCTCGGGAAGTCTGCGCGGCATCGTCTGTCAGCGTCTTCTTCCCGCGGCCAACGGCGGACTCACCATCGCCTATGAACTGCTGATCAACACCATTGCAGTTGCAAACATCATCAGCGAGGGAAAAACCTATCAGCTTAAAGCCACCATGCAGATCGGCAGCAAAGCCGGCATGTGCACGCTTGATCAGAACCTGCTTGAGAAATACAAAGTCGGACACATCACCTATGAGACGGCGCTCGCCAATATGAAAGATACGTCCGTTATCGACCAGCTCAAGAAACTGGTCGCCGTCGAAGAAGCGAAAAAACTGGTTGCTGCACGGAAAAAGAAATAAAAAGGAATCTGAATCATGCCCATTATCGACAATTATCTCCGGGAAATGCTGAGCCTCAAAGGCTCCGACCTGCATCTTTCGATCAACTATCCCGCGAAATACCGCATCAGCGGAAATCTGAGGCCGGCGAACGAGGTAATCCTGACTCCCGAATTTATGGAGGAAATGCTCCGGGAGATCTGTCTGCCCGCCGAACGCTGGAATATGTTTCTGGAGCGGCACGACCTGGACTTCGCTTACGAGATCCCCGGTCTCGCCCGCTTCCGCTGCAATTACATGTACAACTATTACGGACAGGCTGCCGTTCTCCGTCAGATTCCCAGCAAAATTCTGACCATTTCCGATCTCCATCTTCCGGAAATTCTGGTGGATATCTGTAAAATCAAGAGCGGACTGGTCCTCGTGACCGGACCGACCGGCTCCGGAAAATCCACCACGCTCGCCGCCATGATGGACTACATCAACGATACAATGAAACGGCACATCATTACCATTGAGGACCCGATCGAGTTCGTGCATCAGAACAAGAACTGTACAATCGTTCATCGGGAGGTGGGAATCCACAGCCGGTCCTTCCCGATCGCACTTCGAGGCGCCATGCGTTCCGACCCCGATATCGTGCTGATCGGCGAGATGCGCGAAATGGAAACCATCCGTCTTGCCCTGACCTGCGCCGCGATGGGAATGCTTGTGTTTGCCACGCTGCATACCAACAACGCTCCGAAAACGATCGACCGTATCATCGACGCTTTCCCCGCAAATGAACAGGCCCAGATCCGGACAATGCTGGCGGAGTGTCTCCAGGCGGTTGTCTCGCAGCTGCTCTGCCGCAAAAAGGCGGGCGGACGAATTGCATGCCACGAGATCCTCCTCTGGACCGAAGGTCTCCCGAACACCATCCGGGAAGGACAGATCTCCAACATTCGAACCATCATCGAGGCGAACAAAGGGATGGGAATGCGCAGCATGGACGGCGGCTTGAAGGAACTCTTCATGAACGACATCATCTCCGCCGAGGAGGCCTATATGAAAGCCAGCGATAAGAAACTCTTCGTGGATTACCTCCTCTGACCCCTTGTTCCCCTCGAGAGCAGAAATCCCTTTTCCGGCGAAAAACTGTTTTTTTTGCAATTCGGAACTTGCATTTTGCTCCGGAAACGCTATATTAACCACCACAAACGACAAAGGCTGCTTAGCTCAGCGGTAGAGCACTGGAATCATAATCCATTGGTCGCTGGTTCAATCCCGGCAGCAGCCACCACTTTGAATTCCCGCCCTGCAGACTGCAGGGCTTTTTCATTCCCAAAGAACGGGAAAAATGCGGAAACATTTTTCCCGGGTCAAGGGCCGCTGCCCTTGTCGCGGTCCAGCGGCGAAACGCTGGTCGTGCGGAGCACGAAACAACCCCATGAATCCCCCTGCACCTTCTTTTTTTCGCATCCCGGAAAAAAGAAAAAAGCGGCACAGAAAAATCAAATCATTCTCTGTGCCGCTTAAAAAAATCAGAAAGAAAAGTTACTTTTTCTTCTTCCTTTTGATTTCCTCCGGAAAGTCATCCGACTCGGGGAGGGTGACGGGGACCGGCTGAAGATCCCAGATCTTCGTTGCATAGTCATGGATGGAACGATCGCTGGAGAAGGTTCCCATGTTGGCGATGTTGCGGATGCAGCGCCGGGTCCACTCGGTCTGATCCTTGTAGAGCTGGGCCATTCTGCTCTGGGTCTGCGCGTAGGAGTCGAAGTCGGCGGCGACCATGTAATAATCATAGTTCATGGTGTCGATGAGGGGCTGGAAGACTCCGCGGTTGGCGGGCGAGAAGAAATCGTCGCGGATCAGATCAAGCGCCCGCTTGAGATAGGGATTTGCCTCGATCGCCGCATGCGGATTGTATCCTTTCTTCCGGAGCGCGTTGACCTCTTCCACATTCATGCCGAAGATGAAGATGTTGTCCGCGCCGACCTGTTCGTAGATTTCCACGTTTGCGCCGTCCATGGTGCCGATGGTAAGGGCTCCGTTGAGGGCAAACTTCATGTTGCTTGTGCCGGATGCTTCGGTTCCGGCGAGGGAAATCTGCTCGGAAATGTCCGCCGCGGGGATGATCTTCTCCGCGAGGGAGACCCGGTAGTTCGGCAGGAAAACAACCTTCAGACGGTCGCCGATGGAGGAGTCCGCATTGATGACATCTCCCACCGCGTTGATCAGACGGATGATGAGTTTCGCCATGTGGTATCCCGGCGCAGCCTTCGCACCGAAGAGAATCGTCCGCGGAACGAAATCCGCCTCCGGATTGTCCTTCAGCTGAAGATAGAGCGCAATCGCATGGAGAATGTTCAGGTACTGGCGCTTGTACTCGTGGAGACGCTTCACCTGAACGTCGAAGATGGAGTCGGGATTGACCTGCACTCCGCAGATTTCCCGGATGTGTTCCGCAAGACGGATCTTGTTTGCGTGCTTGGCTTCCGCCACCGCGCGGATCGTGGCGGGATCATCGGCGTAGCGTTCGAACTTCTTCAGTTCGGTGAGATCCCTGCACCAGTCCGATCCGATGCGTTCCGTAATCACCGCGGAAAGATCCGGATTGGCCTTGCGCAGCCAGCGGCGCGGCGTGATGCCGTTGGTCACATTGACAAATTTTCCGGGATAGAATTCGTTGAAATCCCGGAACAGGCCGTTTTTCAGAAGCTCGGTATGAAGCGCCGCCACGCCGTTCACCTTGTGGCTGGCAACGACGCACATGTACGCCATGCGCGCCATCTTGACGGGATGCTCTTCGATGATCGACATCCGCGAAAGGCGGTCGTTGTCGCCGATGTAGCGCGTGGAAACCTCGCGCAGGAAGCGGAAATTGAGTTCATAAATGATTTCCAGATGGCGCGGGAGCAGTTTGCCGAGCAGATCGGTCGGCCATTTTTCAAGCGCTTCGCTCATCAGCGTGTGATTGGTATAGTTGAAGGTCTTTGTGCAGATCGCCCACGCATCCTCCCAGAGGAAGTTCTCCTCGTCGACAAGGATGCGCATGAGTTCCGGTATCGCGAGCGCCGGATGCGTGTCGTTGAGCTGAATGACCGCATATTTCGGAAAATCACGCAGGTCGCCTCCGATCATTTTGATCCGCCCGATGATGTCCTGAAGCGTTGCGCTGACCAGGAAATACTGCTGTTTCAGACGCAGCTCCTTGCCTTCGTAGTTGTTGTCGTTCGGGTACAGCACCTTGGAGATATTCGCGGAAAGCGCCGCTTCCAGATTCGCATTGATATAGTCGCCCTGATTGAATTTCGAGAGGTCGAATCCCGAAACCGCCTGCGATGCCCAGAGGCGCAGCGTATTGACCGTATTGTTCCCATAACCCGGAATCGGCGTGTCATAGGGCATCGCAAGAACCTGATGCGAATTGACCCAGCGGCGGCGCAGCTTGTTGACTCCCGCATCCTGAAACGCTTCAACGTGTCCGCCGAATTTGACGATCCGCGCCAGTTCCGGACGGCGCACCTCCCACGGATTGCCGTTGCTGAGCCAGTTGTCCGGCTCTTCGATCTGGCAGTCGTCCACGATCAGCTGTTTGAAAATTCCGAAGTCGTAGCGGATGCCGTACCCGTATGCGGGCAGCTCCAGCGTTGCCATGGAGTCAAGAAAACATGCCGCAAGACGCCCGAGACCGCCGTTGCCGAGTCCTGCGTCCACCTCCTGTTCGCGGAGTTCCTCAATGTCAAACCCGAGTTCCTTCATCGCCTCCTTGGCGGCATCATAAACCCCGAGGTTGATCATCGCGTTGCCGATGGTCCGGCCGATCAGAAATTCCAGCGAGATGTAGCAGACCGTTTTCGATTTATCCTTCTCGTACACATCCTTGGTCGCAAGCCATTTTTCGACCATCAGGTCGCGAATGGAAAGCGCCAGTGCCTGATAGCGGTCCAGATCGCTGGCCTTGTCGGGCCGTTTCGCCAGGGAGCGTGTCAGGTGGCGTTTGAATGATTCCTTGATCATTTCTTTCATGTCGGGCATGATGAGAATTCCTTCCGTTGATGACGTTTGTGCGGCGTCCTGAGTACCACATCCGCATTCCGGAAATATACACCGTTTTCCCGTTTTTACAAGCACCCCTTCCGTCGGAAGGCGATCTGCCGGAAGTCCCTCCGGTCAGAATTCTACGGGCGGCGCAGGCGACGGTTCCGGTTCGTCCGGTTCGCGGGGAGGCGGCGGTTCCGGCCCGAGCGGATTGCGTGTCGTATAGGCACACGCCCGCTCACGGGACAATTCCTGAAGCTCCTTTATCATCTCCGCACGGCGCGGATCATCCGGTGACAGTTTCGCCGCTTCCGCGGTCTTTTCCCGGATCAGATGGTTCAGATGCCGCAGACGGATGATCCGGAGGCAGTCCTTCAGCGTCCGGTGAACGTACCGCTTCGGCAGCGGCCCGGCGGGCGTTTCCCGCATCAGCAGTTCCGACAGCTCTCCGCTGATCTCCGTTTCCGCGTACCGCTCCAGAATCCGCTGCGGCGCCTCCGACCATTCGTCCAGCATCTTCGCCTGAATCACATCATCGACCGCCCGGGCATATTCCGAATCGTCCAGCAGCTCCGGCTGGACCTCGCGCGATATGATGTCCGCCGCATACTCATCGGCAAGGATGCATTCGAGCATCTCGCGGAGCGCGCGGTGATACCGCTCCTCCTCCGGGTCTTTCCGTTCAGGCGGAGTCTTTGATTCCTCCGGTTTGTCCGCAATTGCGCGGGTCCGCAGAGCCTCCCGGTTCCTCTTTGCCGCCGTCCGCGACAGTTCGTGCACAAGCGCTCCCTGATTCAGCTTCATCTGTTCCGAAAGCCAGGTGATGTACGCCGCTTTGGCCGCATCGCTTTCCAGCAGCGAAACAAAACGGAGCATCTGTTCCGCGGTTGCCGCTTTTCCTGCCGGTTCCTCTCCGTTTTCCTCGTTCAGCCAGGCGAGCGCAAATTCAAAAAAATCGCGGGCGCTGTCGACCGCCTGCTGAATGGCCTCCGGTCCGGAGTTGCGGAGCAGTTCATCGGGATCTTTCCCCCCGGGAAAACGGACAACCTTCAGCGAGAACCCGAGCGGGAGCGCCAGCTCCGCCGCACGGAAAACCGCTTTTGTCCCCGCGGCGTCCGAATCGAATGCCAGATACAGTCCGTCTGCATAGCGCTTGAGCATCACGGCCTGTTCCTCGGTGAACGCGGTTCCCTGCGGCGCCACGCTGTTGGCATGTCCTGCCCGGTGCATCGCGATGACATCAAGCTGTCCTTCGCAGAGAATCGCGAATCCTTTCCGTCCCATTTCCTGCCGAGCCAGATGCAGTGCGTAGAGAATCCGTCCTTTTTTAAACACCGGGGTCTCGGGGCTGTTGACATATTTCGCCCCTTTGAAATCCTTTTCGATCGTCCGCGCGCTGAATCCGACCACGCGTCCCTGTTCGTTCCAGATCGGGAACATGAGGCGGTTCCGGAAACGGTCGTACACTTTCGGCGGAGTGTCGTCGGTCCGGATCACGATGCCGGACGCAACCAGCTCCTCTTCCGTGAATCCTTCCCGCAGCGCATAGCGCAGTCCCGCATCCCACTGATCGACGGAGGCGCCGATCCCGAACCGGAGGATGATCTCCGGCGGCAGCTCCCGTGTTTTCAGATACTCCGCCACCGGGGACGACGGCGATTCCGTCAGGCGCGCCGCATACCACATCTGCATCTTTTCATGGAGCATGTAGAGCCGCTCCTTGAAATTGGTCCGCACCTGCGGTTCCCGCTCTTCCGGATGTTCTCCCGAATTCCGGGATCTGCGCGGACTCTCCTCCGGAATGTAGATCTGATATTTGCGCGCAAGAATCGAGACGGCGTTCGGAAAATCGACATTCTCCCGTTCCATGACGAACGAGATCACGTTCCCGTGTTTCCCGCACCCGAAACAGTGATACCACTGCCGCTGCTGGTTGACGACAAACGACGGCGTCTTCTCATTGTGAAACGGACAGCATGCCTTGAAATCGCGTCCCAGTTTTTTCAGGGGGATGTAGGAGTTGATGACATCCACGATGTCCGCGCGCATGCGGACCTGGTCGATGACTTCCTGCGGAATGCGGCCCATTTTTCAGCGCAGTGCCTGAATCCGTTTCTGCACCGCTTCCCGGTTTTCCCGCATGGCGGAGTTCTGTTCGGTCATGTTCAGAAAACGGGTGTAGTATTTCCGTGCTTCCGCGCGGTTCCGGAGACAGGTGTCAAAATAGACCGCAAGATTCAGAAGCAGCGTCGGATTCTCCGGCTGGAGACGGTATGCGTAGATCAGATACTGCGCCGCCTGCGCCGGTTTGTTGTCAAATCGGATGAAGTTCATTCCCAGTTCACTCCACGGCGCCGGGTTCTTCGCAAATTTCCTGTTCCGCGCAAGACGGGAATAGTAAATCCGGGCATCCTGCGCGTTGTTGAGATAGACCGAGGATTGCGCCAGAAGAATCAGCGGATCGGTCGCATCGGGCCGGAGGGTCAGCGCGGCGCGCAGCGGCGCAATGCACGACTCAAACCGTTTCTTCTCATAATAAAGCCGTCCTTTTGTATATTGCGCAAAATAGTTTGCCTCGTCGATGCTGACCGCCTTGGAGATTTCTCCGAGCGCGGCATCCGGATCTCCCGTGTTTTCCAGCGAGAGCGCGTAGAGAATCAGCGCATTGACATTGGAGGGCGCCGCTTTGACTGCCCGGCCTGCAAATTCGCGTGCCGCCTCCCAGTCTCCGTTCTGGGCCGCGGTCACTCCGCGGTTGAGCAGTTCATCCACCGAGAGCCGTTCTCCCCGGCACGCGGTCAGAAAACAGATCCCGATCAGAACCATTGCAACATACGCAAACTTTTTCACTGACATCCTCCATCCTGTTTCATCCGTATTTCCCGATCCGGACGCCGCAATGGTGTTTCACGGGTTCCGGCGTCCTTTTCTGTCCGATTCTCCGCGCTGCGGGAAAACGGTATTTGCAAAGTCTCGTTATTATAACCTGTCTTCTCTTTTTTTTCAATCGGAAGGAGAAAAAAAACAGAAAAAACCGCTTTCCCGGACTCCTGGAACACCGTTCCCGGTTTTACATCGTTTCCGGGAGGAGAAAAGAGGGGCAGGGGGTCCGTGGATCTGTTCATTCCGCCTGTCGTTTGACAAACAGAAAACGCGGTTTCCCGAAGCAGTCGTTGAGGATCATGGTTTCAGAGAGAAACGGCAGATCCGCGGCGAATTCCGCGAGCGGACGGGTCTGTTCGCTTCCCGCTTCAAACATGGCGATCCCTTCCGGTTTGAGATGCTTTTCCAGTCCGAGGAGCGCCTGGCGGATGATTCCGCTTCCGTCGCCGTCCGCAAACAGCGCAATATCCGGTTCAAAATCCCGGACTTCCCGCTGAAGGTTCGGTTTTTCCGAGCGCGGGATATAGGGCAGGTTTGCTCCGACTGCGTCGAAACGCATGCCGGCGAACGGCTCGAACAGCGATCCCGCCCGGAATTCGACATGGGAAAATCCGAATGCGGCAAGATTTCTCTCCGCCCACCGGAGCGCATCCGGAGAAATCTCCGATCCGCAGATTCGGACATCGGGACGGGCGGAGGCAATCGACAGCGCAATCGCTCCGCTGCCGACGCCCAGTTCACAGAAACTCCCGTCCCGCGGAATCTGCGGACTCAGCGTTTCGACGATTCCCCATGTCTCCGGCCGCGGGATCAGACATCCGGGACCCACCTTCAGCAGCATTTCTCCGAAATATTCGTCGCCGAGAATGTATTGAAGCGGTTCTCCTTTGACTCTCCGGTCCGCCAGTTCGCGGGCTTTCCGGATCTCCTTTTCTCCCAGCTCCTCCTCCCGGAACAGGATTTCTGAAACCGGAATTCCCGCAGCCCGGGCGGTCAGCCAGCCGGATTCCTGTGCGGCGTTGTCCGTTTCCGCGAGGCGTTCCGCGATCTCCCTTCGCAGCTCTTCTGCGTTCATGAAGGTGTTCCGCTTTCCCGGAGGAGACGTTTCTTCTCTTTCAGGGAGCGGTAGCGCCGGACCAGATGAAGAACGCCGAAATAGGTGATCGGCGTCATGACCACGGTCAGGAGCAGGGCGCCGAGAAAGAAAGAGGCCAGCAGTTCTCCGCCCAGAGAAAACAGACTTTCCCAGTCCTGATTTTCAAGCACCTCATTCAGCGCCGATTCGATCTTCGCGTAGCTCAGATGCCCTCCGAGAAGCCGGCTGCCGACATAGCACTGCGCCGGATAAATCAGAAAAATGGAAAAATGATTGGTCAGCAGGGTTCCGAGGGTTGCCCCGATCTTGCTCCCTTTCAGGAGAAAGGCGGTCGGGATCGAGCAGATCAGCTGAAGACCGAATGGAATCAGACATCCGTAAAACATTCCGATTGCCCAGCCGCGGGCAATGTATTCCGGTGAGGCTTTCTCCTTCAGGATTTTGGAATAGACGGAGACATATTTTTGTCTGGCCCATTTCTTCAGCGTCATATCATTCCTCGTTCAGCGTTTTTCTGTCCGGGTTTACGGGAAAATAGCATGCTTTTCCGCGGAATGCAAGTCACGAAGCGGGTTCTTCTGTCAAATTTATGCCGAAAACGTAGTCGTCCATGAAGAATCCGTTTCCGATGGGGTTCTTTTCCTCCCGGATCAGACGGAATCCGTTGCGCCGGTATGCCCGGATGGCCCTGGCATTCTGTTTGTTCACGTTCAAATGCAGTTCCTTCGCTCCGAGAGCTTTGGCCGCTTCCTTTGCCCGGCAGAGCATCCGGGATCCGATTCCTTTCCCGTGAAGCGCGGGCGAAAGATACAGTTTGTGAAGTTTCATTTCCCCGTTTCCGCAGGGGCCGTAGGAGAGAAAACCGACCGGAACACCGTTGTCCTTCACCAGTTCGAACACGATTCCTTCTTTCCGTTCCCGGTCCACGACGGCGGGCGCGTACATCATGTCGATCATATACTCAATCTGTTCCGGGGAGAGAATCTCCTCGTAGGTGGGGCCCCAGATCCTGCGGGCCAGGTCAAGAATCACCGGATACTCTTCCGGCGATGTGACAGGGTCAAAAACAATGGAATCCATTTTTATCTGCCTTTCGTTTTTCTATGAATGAAATAAAACGGGAAAACACGTTCAGAAAGGAAGTTCATCCTGTTCATCGGCGAGGGAGCGGAGTCCGCGCCGGAGTCCGTTCCGGAAAACGGGCGGCTTGAGTCCGAACAGCGTCCAGGATTTTTCCGATACAATCCTTCCCTGCGGCGTCCGCATCATGTAGCCTTCCTGAATAAGGTACGGTTCGTAGACATCCTCGATCGTATCCGCCTCTTCCCCGACCGCGACGGAGAGTGAATTCAAACCGACCGGTCCTCCTTTGAAGTTCACCATAATCATTTCCAGGATCCGCTTGTCCATTTCGTCGAGTCCGCTGTCGTCGATGTCGAGCATCGTGAGGGCGGCCGCGGCGAGTTCCCGGTTGATCGTTCCGCTTCCCCGGACCTGAGCGTAATCGCGGGTCCAGCGCAGAAGATTGTTGGCAATCCGCGGAGTTCCCCGGCTCCGGCGGGCGATCTCGAACGCGCCCTCCGGATCAATCGACACATGCAGGATCCCGGCGGACCGCAGCACAATGTCGCGCAGTTCCTCCGGACTGTAGTAGTCGAGCCGCAGCGACAGTTCGAAGCGGGAGCGGAGCGGCGCGGAGAGCAGTCCCTGCCGCGTGGTCGCCCCGATCAGCGTGAACTCCGGAATGGTCAGCCGGACCGATCTTGCTCCCGGCCCCTGATCAATCATGATGTCGATGAAAAAATCCTCCATCGCGCTGTACAGATACTCTTCGACGGCGGTGTTCAGGCGGTGGATCTCGTCGATGAAGAGAATATCCCCTTTTTCCAGCGACGTGAGCAGTCCGGCCAGATCCCCCGGCTTTTCGATCACCGGTCCGCTGGAGGTCTTGATGTTCGCCCCCTTTTCGTTTGCGATGATGTAGGCCAGAGTGGTTTTCCCGAGTCCCGGCGGTCCGCTGAGCAGAAGATGCCCGAGCGGCTCCGAACGGTTCCGGGCGGCGGAAACATAGATTTCCAGCCTGTCCTTGGTCTTGGTCTGGCCGGGAAACGAGCTGAAGGTCTGCGGTCGGAGAGTGCTTTCCGCTTCCGCATCTTTCCTGTTCAGCGTGGAAGTGATGAATCTTTCGTGTTCCATGCGCTTTAAATCCTGGTTTTTCGATGTATATTACATAATGGGATTATACCTTGTTTTTGTAAAATTTCAAACGAAAATACAACTTTTAAGGAGTGAAAATGTCAGACTTGCAATCTCTCAAGCTCGCGGCGGATACCGTGAGACTGCTTTCCGCGGACGGCGTTCAGAAGGCAAAATCCGGACATCCGGGCATGCCGATGGGAATGGCGGATCTCGCGTTCATCCTCTGGTACAGATTCCTCCGCCACAATCCGAAAAATCCGGAATGGCTCGGCCGCGACCGTTTTGTCCTTTCCGCCGGACACGGCTCCATGCTGATCTACAGTCTGCTTCATCTCTTCGGATACGGCCTGACCATGGAGGATCTCCAGAACTTCCGCCAGTGGGGAAGCCTCACTCCGGGACATCCCGAATATGGACACACCAAAGGGGTTGAAGTCACCACCGGTCCTCTGGGAACCGGCTTTGCTTCCGCGGTCGGAATGGCCGTCGCCGCCCGGCACTTCGCCGCGGTCACCGGACTCGACCAGACCGGACTGCTCAACGGAAAAATCTATGTCATCGCCGGCGACGGATGCATGATGGAAGGCATCACGCATGAGGCCGCATCGTTCGCCGGACATCTCCGGCTCGACAACCTCGTCGTTTTCTATGACGACAACAACATCAGCATCGAAGGTTCCACGGGTCTCGCATTCACCGAAAAGGTCACCGACCGCTTCAAGGCCTACGGATGGCGCGTGCTGGAAATCTCCGACGCCAACGACGCCGCACAGGTCCTCAAAGGCCTTGAAGATGTCCGCATTTCCGACGGCCGTCCCACTCTTGTCGACTGCCGTACCGTGATCGGTTTCGGTTCTCCTTCGAAGGCCGGTTCCGCCAAATCGCACGGAGAGCCGCTCGGCGTCGACGATCTGGCCGCGACGAAAACGGCTCTCGGCTTCCCCCCCGACTCTTTCTACATCCCCGCCGAAGTGCGTGAAATGGTCGATGCCCGCGTCGCCGAACTTGAAGCGGATGCCGCCGAGTGGGATGCCGCATTCCAGAAATTCATCGAAGCGAATCCCGAAAAGGCTTCTCTGATTTCCGATCTGCTTTCCCGGAAGGTCCCGGAGAACATTCTGGAAAGCCTGCTTGCGGCCGTCCCGGCGGACAAGCCCGCGGCGACCCGCGCTTCCAGCGGAGCGGTTCTCCAGAAGGCCGCCGAACTGGTCCCCGCTCTCTGCGGCGGCGCGGCCGATCTTGCCCCCTCCACCAAAACCGAAGTCAAGAACGGCGGCGATTTCTCCGCGGACAACTATGCGGGACGCAATCTCCATTTCGGCGTCCGCGAGCTTGCCATGAGCGTGATTGCCAATGGGATGTCCGTATATGGAGGGCATATTCCCTATACGTCCACATTCTTTGTCTTTTCCGACTTCATGAAACCGGGCATCCGTCTCGCCGCGCTTCAGAAGATCCGTTCGATCTACGTTTTCACGCACGACTCCTTCTATGTCGGCGAGGATGGTCCGACCCATCAGCCGGTCGAGCAGCTCGTGATGCTCCGCTCCATCCCCGGAATGACGGTGATCCGTCCGGCGGAGGCGCATGAAGTCGCTCATGCCTGGGCGTATGCGCTCCAGTCGAAAACACCGGTCGCCCTGGTGCTGACCCGTCAGGATCTTGCTCCCTTCGACGCGGCGTCCGCCGCAAAAATTGATCTGAAGAAGGGTGCCTACGTCCTTTCCGAGGATCCCGCGTACGATACTATTCTGATCGCGACCGGGTCCGAAGTCGGAACCGCGCTCGGCGCCGCCCATATCCTCCGGGAAAAGGGATGGCGGATTCGTGTGGTTTCGATGCCTTCGCGTGAAATTTTCTTCGCGCAGGATTCCGCGGTCCGCGATGCCATTCTCCCGCCCGCCTGTGAAAAACGGGTCACGATCGAAGCGGCGTCCACGTTCGGATGGGAGAGGTTCGCCGGGGACAAGGGGCTCTGCATCGGGCTGGATCATTTCGGCTCTTCCGCTCCCTACAAGGTCCTTGCGGAGAAGTTCGGATTCACGCCGGAAGCCGTCGCCGATAAAATCAGCCGCCACTTTGCATGAACTCCGGCGCTCCGCTGATTCCATGGAAACAAAGGCCGTCCGCAAGACGGCCTTTTCCTTTTCCGGGGGAGAGGGAGAGAATCAGATCTGCCAGCGCAGTTCCAGACACTCCCAGTGAATTCCGTAGGAGAAGACTTCGCCGCGTTTTTCCGCTCCGGCTTTCCGGTAGAGCGCAAGCGCGGGAAGATTGGTTTCCGCGGCGAGGATGCGCATGCCGTCGTATCCTTTCCGGCCGGCCTCTTCGGTCAGACAGCGCAGAAAGCGGCGGCCGATGCCCCGTCCCTGAAGGCGGCGGGCGACACCGAAGCGCATGAGATCGCAGGGATGTTTCATTCCGTCCGACCAGAAGGAATATGCGTCGTGTTCCTTCCAGCGGCGGATCGCGGCGGCCGCGACCACGTCCGCTCCTTCGCAGAGACAGCAGAGCGCCTCCGCCGCAAGATCGTCCGCGATATGCTCCCGTCCCGGATAGGTCTCGTCCCAGGCGCAGTACGGGGTCCCCGCCAGCGACCGGTAGAGAGAGTACACCGCATCGGCGTCTTCCGGACGCGCCGGGCGGAAAATCAAATCATCCATCCGCTCCTCTTTCTGTTTCCGGTAAGATATCGCCCGAATTCCCGGTTTTCAATGGACTTTCGGATGTTTTTGCGCATAGAGCGAGAAGAGCGCCAGATAGAGGGCCAGAAGAATGGCGATCACCAGCATCAGACAGCGGCTGAGGTTGATCCAGCCGAGAATGCTGAAGAGCGTGTTGACCGGAACGGTCGCCGCGATGATGGCGAAACTCTTGTGAATGTGCTGGGCGTATCCCGCATCATAGACGATCCGGTGCAGTTTCGCCCCGAGCGGGAACCCGAAGATTCCTCCGAGCGCGACCAGCATGGAAAGTCCGAAGATTTTCAGTTCAAATCCGTTTGGCGCAATCAGATAGGTGATTCCCCCCGTGACCGTGGTTACAAGAACGATCAGACGGACGATCCGGCTGGTGTAGTATTCCGGAATCCGGAATCCCGACGTCAGCAGGGGACGCACGAAAATCCCTCCGCCGAGTCCGAGCATGGAGGAGACGATTCCGGTTGCAACGCCGGTTCCGAACGCGATTCGCGATTTTCCCGGCGTGATTTCCGGCATCTTGTCCGTGTAGCAGGCGGTCCGGCTCAGCGCGGTCTGGACGACGATGAACGTGATGAAAAAGATCAGCATCCACTGGATCGGACGCGCCGAACCGAAAATGCGGATCAGTTCGGTATTGAGACTTTTTCCGAGCAGGGAGGTCAGCATGGCGCCGAGTCCGAGCGGAAGCGCGAGCGAGCGCCCCGGCTCTCCGCGTTTCCATCCGATCTCCGGCGCCTGTTTCGATACGGTCAGAATCGTGGACGGCACCATCTGCAGCAGTCCGATCCCGACCGCTTCAAACGGCGTCATTCCGAAGATCAGCATTGTCGGCACCACGATCCATCCGCAGCCCACTCCCCAGTAGCCCCCGGACATCATTCCGAGAAAGCCGACAATCGGCGCAGCAATGTAAAACAGGAGATGTTCCATTTTCCCTCTTTACTCCTCCCAGCCCTCGCGCTGCGTGAATCCGACAAGGCGGTAGAGTTTCTCCTTGCAGGGATGAGGACCGAGGATTCCGGCGGTGAAGCCGACTGTCAGATGTTTGCTCCGGTCCGCCAGTGCGTCGGAGCCGCCGTAGCCGCCGTGACCGAACACTTCGCCGATGTCGCGGACCGATCCGCTGAGCGCGTAGCCGTTTCCGAAGCAGTCCCAGTTTTTCTTTTTCAGAGGTTCCTTTTCCGGACGGCGCAGCGTGGTTGCGTCGATCAGCATCGCGCGGGAGAAGTAGCGCTCCTTCAGAATTTCGTCATAGAACTGCGCGAGCGCATGGGCCGAGGCGAATCCGTTGAATCCCGGCAGCGCGGCCCGGCGGATGCAGGGCTGGCGCATCAGATCGTCCAGAGGATCGCAGATTGAGATCGAATGACTCTTCGGTTCGCCCGGAGCCAGACGGAATTCCGCGGCTCTCCGTTCGGTTTCATCGGTCATCCCGAAGATGAGATCGTTGATTCCGGCCGGTTCGAACAGTTCCCGCTTCACATAGTCGCGGAAGGTCTTTCCCGTGAGACGCCGGATCATTTCCGCCGTGACCCAGCCGTAGGTCAGCGACTGATAACGTGTCCGCGTTCCCGGAATCCAGTCGGGCGCGGAGTTCTCGATCACATGGAGCATGCTTTCCCAGTTCGCGACAAATTCATAGCTTGTCTGTTCCGGAAATCTCTGGTGCAGTCCCGACGTGTGGTTGAGAAAATGAAGAAGCCGTGTGGTCTCCTTTCCGTTGACGGCGAATTCCGGCCAGATTTCCCGGACCGGGGTGTCCGCCGAGACCGCCCCCTGTTCGATCAGCCGGTTCAGCGCGGTCGCCGGAATCCCTTTGCTTGTGGAGTAGATCGGAAACAGCGTATGCCTGTCGATTCCGCGCGTCCGTTCGAAATCCTGCCAGCCCGCCCACACGTCCACGATGCACTCGCCATCCCGGAATGCGCAGAACTGAACGCTGTTTTCACTTCCGTCGGCGACGGCGGCATCCACAATCCGCTGCGCCTCTTTCTGAAGATCCATCTTTCTTCTCCCTGCATGCCTCGTCTTCCGGCGGAAAAGAATTTTTCCCGCGCGGGAGAACGATGGTTATTTTCCCGTTTTCCCGTTTTTCTCCCGCTCTTTGAGCGCGGCCTTGATATGGTTGTCGATCACGGCGATGCCCGGCGTCACGACACTGCCATGATGGAAGGTGTCGAACGCATGGCAGCGGGCGTCCTGCTTCCCGAAATTCCGGCGGAGACGGGCCGCGAGCAGAAGATTCTCCTCCACGCGCGCCGGCCATTCGATGCGGCTGTCGCCGACAAGCAGAATCATCGGCGGAGCCTCCCGCGATGCGTTTGCGATCGGTGCATATTCATCCAGAAGAATCGACGGCGTGGCGGGATCTTTTTTCCTCCGCTCGTTGAGAATCTGGAAATGGGTTGTCATCTGTCCGGAGATCGGAAGAACGCCCGCAAGCTGTTTCGGATCGGCGCCGAAACAATTCAGATACTTCGGCGCGAGCGCTGTCATTGCGCTCAGATAACCGCCCGCGGAATGCCCGGAAACATAGACCATTTCCGGATCGCCCCCGTATTCCCGGATGTGCTTCAGAACCCATGCGACCGCGGCGGCCGCGTCATAAAGATAATCGGGACACTCCGCGCCTTTTCCCGAAAGACGGTAGTTCACCGTCGCAACGGCGATGCTCTTCCGGTCGATTCCGCCCGGATAATGCTTGTTTCCCGCGGTCAGTCCGCCGCCGTGGAACCAGACCAGCGTCGGAAATTTCTGTTTTCCCTCCGGGGTGTAAAGATCCAGTTTGCATCTCTCCTTCAGATACTCCCGGTTCCCCGTCTGCGGAAATCCCGGATCGTAGTACGGAAGATCCTTCCATTCCCCTGCCGTCAGAACGCCCGCCGCGGTCAGAACCGCCGCCGTCAGAAACCATTTCCATGCTTTTTTCATAGAATTCCCTTTTGTAATTTCAAAAAAACGGATTATTGTATACAATATACAGTATATTGTATTTAAAACAAGAGGAGCCGCGCGGAAATGCTGAAAAAAATCAATCTTTCGGATCAGGCCTACGACGAACTGGTGAACCGGATTGTGTCAGGGGCATTCCCGGCGGGGGTGACGCTTCAGGAGGAGAAGCTGTCGGCCGAATTCGGCATCAGCCGGACTCCGGTCCGGGAAGCGCTTCAGCGCCTTGCCGCGGAAGGACTTGTGGAACAGCTGCCCCGCCGCGGATACCGCGTCTCCCTCCCGGAGGACGAGGCGCTCGACGAACTCTACGAATGCCGCGCCGGACTGGAGCTGATGGCTCTGAAACTCGCTCTTCCCGAAATTCCCGGACAGGAGATCGCCGCCCTCAAGAAGAAATTGAAATCCGCCGCCGGGAAACAGAGTGTCTCCCTCTCGCTGGAAGCCGATTCCGAGATGCATTCCCTGATTATGGAATACAGCGGAAACCGTTATCTGGCCTCGCTGATTCAGCAGTTCATGCGGAAGACCGCACCCTTCCGTTCCTACCGGAATCAGGAACATCCCGAGGCGGGGGCGGAGGAGCGGATCCGGATTCTGGAGGCGATCGGCCGGCGCGATCTCGAAACCGCCTCCGCTCTCCTGAAAGAACATATCCTTCAGGGAAAACAGCGTTGAATTCCGTCCGGAATGCGTGCGGCGGAGCGGGACGGAGGGGAGGGAAAACGGATTATTTCCCGCCCCAGTTCTTGTAGATCATCCATTCATCGCGCAGCTCTTTGCCGCGGGCGAACTCCCGTTCGAATCCGTCGAAGTCGCCGGATCGGATCTGTTCCGCCATCGCGTTGAACTGTTCGGAGAAGGTGCGCAGCGCCGCGACGACTGCGGGCGTGTTGTGTTCGATGATTTCCCGCCACATCTGCGGAGAGCTGGAGGCAATGCGGGAGGTGTCCCGGAATCCCGTTGCCGAACCGGAAAAACGGAGAAGTTTCCGGGCGGGGGAATCCACATCCAGCGTACTCAGAGTCAGCGCGCTGGCCACAACGTGGGTCAGATGGCTTGTATGTGCCACGAGATCGTCGTGGACCGCCGCATCGATGCGCGTGGTCCTGGTCCCGATCGACCGCCAGAGCTTCTCCACTTCCGCAATATCCTTCTCCTCCGCGTTCCGGGGCGGAACGATGAAGACGTCGGCATTGGCGTAGAGCGTTGCAAATCCGTTCTCCGGCCCCGTTTTTTCCGTGCCCGCCATCGGATGCCCTCCGACGTACCGGGCATTCACGGAGAGCGCCGCTTCCTCAATGACCGTTTTGACGCTCCCGATGTCCGTCAGGATCGCGCCCGGCTTCATCCGGTGCGAATGGAGTTTCGTGTATTCGATGATCTGCGGGATCGGCACGCAGAGAATCAGGATGTCGGCGTCGGAAAACGCCTCTTCGAGCGTGTTGTATCCATGGTCGATCACATCGTTCTCGAGCGCCCATGCGGTGACGGCGGGCCGCCGGGTCCATCCGCTTCTCCGGTATCCGCTGTTCCGCAGCGCCATTCCAAGCGAGGAGCCGAGCAGTCCGATCCCGATGATCGCCGCGTTTTTCCCCGCTGTGTTCATGAGGGACGGCAGCGGTTGATCGCGTCGCGGAGCGTGAGGGCCGCCTGACGTGCCGCTTCCGCGAAGTCTTCGCCGGAGGAGGCGTAAATGATTCCGCGCGACGAATTGATGATGAGGCCCGTTCCGCTGGCGGTCAGGCCGTTCTTCATGACCTTTTCAAGATCTCCTCCCTGTGCGCCGATGCCGGGGACAAGGAGCGGCGTGTCGCCGACGATTCTGCGGATCTCTCCCAGTTCCTCCGGGAAGGTCGCACCCGCCACGAGCAGCGTGTTGCCGTTGTAGTTCCACGGACCGGCGATCAGAGAAGCCACATGCTTGTAGAGTTCGATTCCTTCGGCGGTCTTGATCTCCTGAATCTCCTTCGCTCCCGCGTTGGAGGTCCGGCAGAGGACCACGACGCCCTTGTCCGTCCGGTCGAGAAACGGTTTGATCGCGTCCATGCCCATGTAGGGGTTTACGGTGACGGCGTCCGCCTGATAGCGGTCGAAGGCTTCCCGCGCATACATTCCGGTGGTTGCGCCGATGTCCGCCCGCTTTGCGTCGAGAATGACCGGGATCTCCGGGTGCTTCTCCTTCAGATACCGCATGGTCAGAAGAAGATCCTCGTCGGCGGACTGTCCCGCGTAGTAGGCAATCTGCGGCTTGTAGCAGCACACCAGATCCGCCGTGGCGTCGATCAGCGCTTTGTTGAATTCGAAAATCGCATGTCCCCGTCCGCGGAGGATTTCCGGGAGTTTCCGGAGGTCGGGATCAAGTCCCACGCAGACCAGCGAACCGGAAGTCCGCCAGGCGTTTTCCAGCATGTCCATGAATTTCATCGTATCGTCTCCCTTTTTATAATGAGAATGATTTCTTACAGTGTCCCGAGTTTGATTCCTGCAATCCCTTTCAGATAGCGGCTTTCCGGAAAATTCGCCGCCACTGGATGGTCCGGTCCCTGACTGAGACGGCCGGTGATTCGGAAATCCGCATCCGCGTCGCACGCCGCCGAGTCAATCACTTTGTCGAACAGCGGCTCCTCCATCGCTCCGGAGCAGGAGAAGGTAAACAGCTTTCCGCCCGGAGAGAGAAGTTTCAGCGCAAGAAGATTGATGTCCTTGTAGGCGCGTGCCGCCTTCGGCAGCCGGGCGGCGGTCTCCGCAAACTTCGGCGGATCCAGAACGATCAGGTCAAATGTCTTCCCCCGGTCGCGGCACTGACGCAGAAACTGAAACACATCCGCCTCCTGCGTCTCGAACCGCTCCGGCGGAATGCCGTTGAGTCCGGCATTTTCCTGTGCAAGCTCCAGCGCGGCGGCAGAGGAGTCCACATTCAGAACATGTTCCGCTCCTCCGTGAATCGCCGCAAGCCCGAATCCTCCGGTATAGCAGAAGCAGTTCAGCACATTCCGCGCTCCCGCCGCCGCTTCCGCCACAGCCCGGCGGCTGCAGCGCTGATCCAGATAAAAACCGGTTTTGTGTCCCGTGCGCGGATTCATCCGGAATCGGACCCCGTTTTCCGTGAAGTCGATGGTTTCGGGAAGCTCCTCTCCTCCGAGCGGGCCGGTCCGCGGTTCGAGTCCCTCTTTGATCCGGGAGTCGAGATCGGAGCGTTCGTATGCGCCCTTTGCATAGCGCAGAACGGCGGCGGTCAACTCCGCCCGGTGAAACTCCGCTCCTGCGGAACTCAGCTGGCAGACCGCATAATCGCCATAGAGATCCACCGTTACGCCGGGCAGTCCGTCGGATTCCGCGTGGATGAGCCGGCAGGCGTCCGGCAGCGTTCCGCCGAAGACCGCTTTGCGCAGTTCAAACGCCCGCTGAAATCTCCGTTCGAAAAACGAGGCGTCGACCGCCTCGTTCTCCTGGAATGTCCAGACGCGCGCGGCCAGCTGCGATTCCGGAGAGAACGCTCCCCTCGCAAGGAAACGGCGCTTTGCGTCGCGAATGACAATCTCTCCCCCTTTGTCCGTGTCGCCGCGGACCTCTGCCACCGCTCCCGAAAAAATCCACGGATGGCGGCGCAGAAGGGATTTTTCCCGGCCTTCCTTGAGAATGAGTTCCGCTGCCATCAGAAGAGATCCATCTGGGTCATGGTGTCCGCCGGTTCGGATGCCGCCGGTCCGGGCGCCGGATGAAAGGAGAAGAGGGATTCCTCTTCCTCCGCCGGTTGTCCGGAATTCCCCGCGAGTTTGTCGATCTCTTTCCGAATGCTTTTGAGCGACATTCGATCGGCTATTTCCCGGATTGCGTCAAAATCGGGTTCCGCGCGGCGGAGATTTTCTGCGTTCCAGACCGTTCCCGCGGGCGGATTCCGGTCCAGCAGAACCAGTTTTCTGTTCCGTTCAAAGCGTTCCGCCGCTCCGGCCAGTTTGTTCCGGAGCGACTCCCGCGCGACCTCGTCAAGACGGGCGAACATCTGTTCCGCCGAACCGAACTGATTCAGCAGGGAGGCGGCGGTTTTCGGTCCGACCCCCTCCACTCCGGGAATATTGTCGGACGCATCTCCGACGAGCGCCAGATAATCGGCCAGCTGCGCCGGTTCCACGCCGAATTTCTCCCGGACTTCCTCCACTCCGCGCCGAATCACATCGCCGGCCGGATTCGGAACGAGCATGATGACCCGTTCGTCGATGATCTGGGAGATGTCCTTGTCTCCGGAGAAGATTTGGATCTCGTTCTGCGGGAACGCCGCCGCGATCGACGCGATCAGGTCGTCGGCTTCACAGTTGTCGTGTTCCACCAGACTCCAGCCGAACGCCCGGACCAGATCGCGGATCACCGGGATCTGGAGTCGGAGATCCTCCGGCATCGGCGGCCGGTTTGCCTTGTAATCCGGCGCCAGCTCCATCCGGAACGCGGGGCGGCCTTTGTCGAACACGAACGCTCCGCGGTCCGACGGATGTTCCCTGTGCAGTTTAAGCAGGAATTTTGCCATGGCGAACACGGCGTTCGTCGGGACTCCGTCGGGCGTCGAAAGATACCGCACCGCGTGGTAGCCCCGGTAGATCTGCGCGTAGGAGTCCACCAGCAGAATCGGAGAATCCATTGTCCTCAGTTCCAGTTGAGTACGGATTTGTCGTATTCCGCAGGCGGGAGGAAGCCGAGCAGTTCCGCGCAGGTGCCTGCAATGGAACTGATGCCCAGACCTTTCCGGAGCTCTTTGGAATACTCGCCTTTCCCGCAGGGATCGAACACCATGCAGGGAACCGGATTGAGCGAATGACTGGTCTTCCGGCGCGGTTCGCCGTTTTTGTCGAGTTTCACGGCGCCGGTTTTGTCATGTTCATACATGTCGTCGGCGTTGCCGTGGTCGGCGGTGATGACCATGATGCCGCCCGCTTTCTCCACTGCCTCGCAGAGACGCTGGAGACAGAGATCCAGCGCGCCCATCGAAACCTGAACCGCCTGATAGTTGCCCGTATGGCCGACCATGTCGCCGTTCGGGTAGTTGAGACGGATGAAATCATACTTCCCGGATTCGATCGCGGCAATGACGGCGTCGGTGATCTCGGCGCACTGCATCCACGGACGCTGCTCGAACGGAATGCGGTCGGACGGAATTTCCTGATAGGTCTCCAGCGCATCGCTGAATTTGCCGGAACGGTTTCCGTTGAAGAAGTAGGTGACGTGGCCGTATTTCTGGGTTTCGCTGATCGCAAACTGGCGGACGCCGCTGCCGCAGAGGTACTCGCCGAGCGTGTCGCTGATCTCCGGCGGATTGACCAGATAGTTGTTCGGAATGTGGAGGTCGCCGTCGTATTCCATCATGCCGGCGTAGAAGACCTTCGGATTCGGGTTCCGCTCGAATTTGTCGAACGCGGGATCGTCGAAGGCTTCGCTGATTTCGATGGCGCGGTCGCCGCGGAAATTGAAGTAGATCACCGCGTCGCCGTCCTTCACGGGGCCGAGCGGATCGGTTCCGTTGTCGGAGATGACGAACGGCGGAAGATCCTGGTCGATGGCTTTGGTTTCCGCACGCAGGGTCTCAACGGCTTCCTGCGCGGATTTGAAGAAGCGTCCTTTTCCGGCGACATGGGTTTCCCAGCCCTTGCGGACCATGTCCCAGTTTGCGCCGTAGCGGTCCATCGTGATGTTCATGCGTCCGCCGCCGGAGGCGATCCGGTAGTCGAATCCTCTGGCGTTGATCTCTTTCAGATACTCCTCAAACGGGAGAATGTAGTCGAGCGCGGAGGTCTCGGGCACATCGCGGCCGTCGAGCAGAATGTGGAAGCGGATTTTCCGGACTCCCTCTTTCTCCGCTTCGGCAACCATTCCCTTCAGGTGGTCGATATGGCTGTGCACATTTCCATCCGAGAAGAGGCCGATGAAGTGCAGTGTTCCGCCCTTTTTCGCCTCCTCCATCGCTTTTTTCCACGCGGCTCCCTCGAACATTTTTCCGGAGGTGATGGCCTCGGAAACCAGTTTGGCTCCCTGGGCGAAGACGCGGCCGGCGCCCATCGCGTTGTGGCCAACCTCGGAGTTGCCCATGTCGGCGTCGGACGGCAGGCCGACCGCGGTCCCGTGGGCTTTCAGTTCCGTGTACGGAATGGTTTTCATCAGCCTATGGAGGAACGGGGAGGGGGAGTCGAGTACGGCGTCGCCCTCCTTGTATTTTCCGATGCCGACTCCGTCCATGATGGTGAGGACGACCGGTCCTTTTCTTCCCTGAAATTTCGGATTGCGCTGTAACGGCTGCATAAGTGAATCTCCATGTGTTTGGTTTTCTGATACGGGAAATGTACACCCGGAACAGCGATTTTTCAATCGGGAAACGGCACCTTTTTCGGAAATCCGGGCTCTTCGGCGGAGTGGAAGGTCAGATCAGGAACAGCAGATAACTTGCGACAGCCGAGCCGAGCAGCAGCCAGACCGGACTGACCTTCCATTTCAGCGACAGAACCAGCACCGCGGCGAAGATCACACACCCCTGCCAGCAGAGTCCGAAATGCTCTCCCTTTGTCCAGAGAGTCCGCAGGGGCGCGGTGAAGACGGAGGTCTCGGCAAAGAAGATCACCGCCGCCGCGATCAGTCCGAGCGTCGCCGGACGGATGCCCGAAAGAAGCGCCTTTACGACCGGATTGTCCTTGAAGATCTGCATGAAATAGGCGATCAGCGTCACGACGATCAGAGACGGCGTCATCACTCCGAGCGTCCCGATTACTCCTCCGAGCGCTCCGCCGCCGATTCCGCCGAGTGTGCGCAGTCCGCACTGATACCCGATGTACGTTGCCGCGTTCAGCCCGACCGGTCCCGGCGTCACCTGCGCCAGCGCAACAAAGTTCGCAAATTCCGCATTCGTCATGAAATGCCAGTTGTTGACCAGCTCCACCTGGAACAGCGGAATCATCGCATAGCCTCCGCCGAACGTGAAAAGGCCGATCTTCGCAAACAGGAAATACATCTGGAGAAGATTCATTTTCCGGCGCCTCCGGAGGCCTTTTTCAGCCGGAGATACTGAATTCCGCCGAGTCCCAGCCCGACGATCGCCGCACCGATGATCATTCCCACTGCATCCACATCGAACAGCACCAGCAGCAGGAATCCGAGCAGCGCGATCACAATCGGAATCGTCCCCTTCAGCACGGAGCGCCCCATTTTGATCACGGAAAGCAGGATCAGCGCCGACACCGCCGCGCGCACGCCGAGAAAAATATGATCCATCGTCTCATTTCCGCTCAGCTGGAACAGCAGCGCCGCGATGGCAATAATCACGATCACCGGCGGCAGCACCACCCCGACCGCCGCCGCGAACACTCCCGCCAGTCCGGCGGCCCGCTGTCCGATCAGAATCGCCATGTTCACGGCAATGATCCCGGGGACCGACTGCACAATCGCCACCACGTCCACCATCTCCTCTTCCGTGATCCATTTGCGGTCTTCGGAGAACTCCTTGGACATCAGCGGCAGCATGGTCAGCCCTCCGCCGACCGACACTGCGGAAATTTTGAAAAACACATGAAACAGAGTCCAGAGACGTCCTTTTTTCTCCTGGTCCGTCATCCGTTTTCTCCCGTTTTTTCCGACTCCACGCGGATGGTGTTTTCCGCCTCCCAGAGTTCCCCGGGTTCCAGCGCATGGAGTCCGGTCACCGAATCCGGCAGCGGAAGATTCGGGGAATCCGCCATCCAGCTCATCGGTTCCGCGCAGAAGAAATCTTCATCGCCGTCCCAGTTCCAGAGCGCTGTCTGGCGGTATTTCCGGTCGAACTCGTAGATGATCCGGATCCCGGAAACCGGATACTCCAGCACCGCGCCGAGAAACTCTTTTCCGTCGAGCAGATCCTCTTTCAGCGGAGCCTGCCGCGAGACCGGAACCCGGTTGATGATCTTTCCCGTGCGGTAGGTGTCGAATCCGTTCCAGGGTAGTTTTTTTCCGGTCGGAGCAAAGCGGACGGCTTTGTCGAATTCCCAGTAGAAGTCCTCCACCGTGACCCGGACCGAGCTGGTGCGGTAGGCTTCCGGCGTGCGGACGCCGAGCGGGAAGCGGAACGACGAGTGAAATCCCGCGGCAAACGGCATCGCGGAATCGCCGATGTTGGTCACGGAAAGTTTCTGCAGAACCCGGTCCGGCAGAAACGTATACGTCAGCACCACATCCATCTTATGCGGGAATCCCGCGTACATCGAATTCCGCTCGTCATAGACATAGTGTGTCCGGACAACCGTTTTCTCCTCTTCTTCGGATGCGTCGAGAAATTCCCACGGCTCACGCAGGACCACGCCGTGGATATGGTTGCCGAAACGGTTGTTGACCGGCAGAGTGTACTGCCGTCCGCGCCACAAGAACTTTCCCTTGTGAATGCAGTTCGGCGGAATCAGAACTGGAAAACCGTAGATTTCCGGCTGTTTCTTCAGTGCTTCGAGATCCGGCGGTTCGCGCAGAATGTTCAGACCGATTCTCCGGTCGGTCAGCGACAGCATGTTGGAACCGACGGAAAGGAGGATTTCCGCTTTCCAGCGGGGAGTCTCAATCAGAAGGAAAGACTCCCCTTCCTTTTGGGTTTGAGTAATCACAATAACAGCTCTCTTTCGTGCATTGATGGACCGGTGTCCGGAAATACGGACGGGGTGCCCGGAATGGCACATTCCCTCCGGCGGCCATGAATGGCGTTTTCTCCGTTCGGGTCTGGTCCGTCTTCCAAGTTCCGGAGACCATCCGGTACTATACCCCGGAAACGGGGGAAATACAAGACGGGCGAAAAAAATTCATCCTTTTCTCTCCTCTTTCCGAAAAGGAATTGTGCGCTTTCAGACGGTTGGGATGGAACAGCGGGGATCATGAAATTGTCCCTTAATATTTTTTTAGGTGAGGCCTTGTCCGGAGCCTTTTCTTTTCAAAGATTGAAATGCGGTTTGCTTCCGGGTTGGAAAAGGTTTGGATTTTTTCCAGATTTTTCCTGGCAAAAAATCAATAAAAATTTAAAAAGTCCTTGACTTGTAAGTATTTGAGTGTTAAATTGCTCAACATGGAGGGTTGGTTAACATGAGTACGAACGACAAGAACCTGATAGAGCTTCTGAGAAATTACATGGAGGAAAATCATCTTTCATGGACCCAGATTTCGCGTCAACTGGGGGTGACTCAGAACACACTGACCAATTGGAACAAAGGAGGAAAGATCAGTCCGCGGAATCGTCGGGCGATCGTTGCTCTGACGTCGGCGCCGGAGCAGAGCTGTTCTGTTCTTGAATGCCGGGCGAGAGACTCCAGCGATCCGATTACAGTGGCGATGCTGCGCGTCTGGGGCACTCTTTCAGAACGGGATAAAGCCAGAGTTTATATGAATGCGCTCGAATACCGGGACGCTTCCTCCGCAGCCTCCGCTCCCTCGCAGGACGGTACGGATCTCTGAAAATCCGGACAGCTCAGAAAACGGAATCTTTCTCCGCATCTGTTTGTATATCAATCGGATGCGGAGTTTTTTTCGGAATTCCCCCTCTTTCCGCAAATCATTTTTTTATAAAAATTTCAGTTTCCCCTATTGACATTTCCCGTTTTTGAAGTATAATAGTTAACGTGTTAAGTAAACGTGTTAAATGCCGCTTCGGGAAAGATGGTTCTGCCGGCGGTTTGATATGGAGTCAACAGGAAAGGAAAAAAGTTCATGAACAGGATGCGGTTTCGATTTTCTCTTCTCTGTGTTTCACTGGTTTCTCTGTTTTGGGGAGATGTCCTGGCGGAGTCCGGAGGGCGGAGGGAATGGGATTTTTCCCGTCAGGAAGATTCACAGCAGTGGTCGCGGAGAAATTTCCGTTCGGCCGTTCCGGGAGAGAAAGGGCTGGAACTGGTCAGCGGGAACGACTGCCAGCTTTTGACTGCGGGAAAATTTTCCGCATCCGATTTCATCGGTTTTGAAGTGACTCTGTCCGCCGACCGCGATTGCGCAGGGCAGATCTTTTTTGCTCTTCCGAAGACAGGATATACCGCCGGAAACAGTGTGATGTTCCGCATTCAGGCATCGTCGGAACCCCGGAAATACCGTGTTCTCTGCGCCACGAAACCCGGATGGGGCGGAACTGTCACCGGTCTTCGTTTTGATCCGGCTGTGGAATCGGGGGTCCGGATCACGCTGCAAAGTCTGCGGCTGCTCCGGCCGGAGTGGACATTCGACAGCGATGCCGCCTGCGCCGGATGGTCTCTGCGCGATCTGGAACAGCGGAGTTTCCAAAATGGGGCGCTGAGTTTCCGGAGCGGGCGCGACAGCTCCATCATTTCACCCGATCTCTCCATTCCGGCGGATCGCTTCGCGTTTTGTGAAATCGTAATGCGTGTCGACCGTCAGGCGCACGGCGAACTCTTTTTCTCCGAGCCGGGGAAAGGATTTGTTCAGAAACAGAGTCTCTCTTTCCAGGTCGCGCCCTCCAGCGAGTTCCGCACCTATCGGATTGACTGCCGGCGGAGCCCTTACTGGAAAGGGGTTATTTCCCGTCTGCGGTTTGATCCTGTCTCCTTTGCGGGAGTGAAGGTGCAGATCCGGTCGCTTCGTCTGCTTTCCGGCGCGGGGGAGGAACTCCTTTCCGCGGAATATGTCGGCATGCCCGCAGCGGAGCAGCAGGATGATACCGCGTTCCGGCAGCCCACGCTGACCGGAGTTCATCAGAAACCCGCTTCCGGACGGGTGAAACAGCACAATCAGCTCGGGAACGATGCGCCGATCCGGACTCTTGAACCGCGTCTTTCCAAAGAGATCGCCGAAGGAAATATTTTCGGCGTTGCCCTGAACGGGGGCGAATTTTTTTTTGTAACGCCGGAAATCAAGGGCGCTCAATGGTCCGCATACTGGCTGAATGACGGAGAAAAACTGGCGGGAGACTGCAATACCGTCTTCTCCTCCGGTATGCACTATACGCCGGAGGCCCAAGAATGGTGCGGCATTGCACTGCCGGAAACAAAAAAAATCCGCCGGGTGGTCCTGCGGCTGCGCAATCGCGGCAGTCTCTGCGGTTTTCCCATGGATTTTCAGATTCTCCGCAGTTCCGACGGAACATCCTGGGAAACGGTCGCAGATGTGAAAAACTGCCGGACTCTCCCGTCCGCGGAGGCGGATGCGTTTGTCTTCGAGATGGAGCCGAAGCCTTTGAAACAGCTGAAAATCGTTGCGACCCGTCTGCGTGCGGAAGGCGAGGGGCGGCATTACTTCCAGCTTCGCGAGATCGAACTCTACGGCGAGGACGGGGTCAATTATGCCGCTGCGGAAAAGGGCGGAATCGCTTCCGCGGGCAATCCCCTCGGTGGAAAACAATTCGACTACAAGGAATTTTTCGACGGTATCTTTGCGTGTGGAGCCCAATGGCTGATGGTTTCCAATCAGCATTTTCTTTCTCCGGGGAAAACGGGTGTTCCGCCGGTCCGCCGCGCAGAGCTTGCAAATGCGGAGTATCTGCGGAAAAACGGAGTCCGGCTGCTCTATCGTTTTTTTGCGTTTCCGTCGTTCCGGGAGTTTCAGGCGGCTCCCGGGGAGGTGACGCGCCGGTATGTCGAAGCCCTTTCTCCTGTGGTTGAAATTCTTCGGGGAAACGTATCAATATGGGCGCTGGCCAATGAACAGAATTTTTTCGGAGACCGCATCACCCCGGCGGAATATCCGGCATACCTGAACTATTATGTGACACTGGTCGGAGCCGCGGCGGACCGGATCCGGCAGCTGGAACGTCCGAAGATTTTTTCTTCACCTCAAAACATCTCTAAACAGGAAGATTTGAGCTCAAAAGTGGCGAATTTGGCCGCTTTTACATAAGAGAAAAAAGCTGGCTCAAACGGTAATTTTTGGTATTTGCACCTTTAAAATGGCACCTTGTGGCACCACCGTCATTTTTCCTGTTTTCGCAACTTTTTTATTTGGCTCCGTCTTCCAGAGCCCCCCTTTGTCAATATGACAGAGGTACCATTTGTTACCATTTCAAAGAACTTTCATAGTTCCCAACGATGATATTTTACTATAATGGCTCTGTCAGTAAAAGTCAAACCTTGATTTGCAAATGTCTCCATGGATGATATATTTTACGTGTTCAAGATTTTAGAGTAGATATAAACTGAAGAGTTGCTGAACAGGAAAGGTCGCAATGATTGTCTACCTCGGCGGATATTGTGAAATACGGACTCCGGAAATAAAGCCGAGCCGAAATAATAAAGATTTCGGTCCCGGTTTCTATTGCACGGAGTTGTTGTCACAAGCGGAACGCTGGTCAAGGCGGTTCGACACCCCTGTTGTCAGTTTTTATGAATATACACCTGATCCTGATTTGGATATTCTGAGTTTCGATCAGATGACGGAAGAGTGGCTTGACTTTATCGTAGCCTGCCGGAACGGAACTCCGCATTCTCATGACATCGTAGCTGGCGCGATGGCCAACGATCAGATATGGAACTATGTTGCCGATTTCATCAGCGGAATCCTCACCAGAGAACAATTCTGGGTATTGGCAAAATTCAAGCATCCGACTCATCAGATTACGTTTTGCACCCCGAGAGCGTTATCCTGTTTGACTTTCTTGGAAAGCAAGGAGGTGGAACGATGACCGGGCGTGAAGACCGTCAGGAAAACGATCTTTTCTTTGTCTGTTCGCTGATTGAAGCGATTGGGCGAAAGACAAAGAACCATCGGCGTGTAGTCGTAAACGCTTTTGGAATTGCCGAGATTCGTCATCTGCTGGAGCTGGCAGACATCTATCACAGCGAGAATATGGAGAAGCTGATCGACAATCTGACAGAGAAATACCATATACCGCAGGGAACCTTTGATAATGTCGCAGTTTGCCGTTACACAGTTCCTTCCGTTTTTGATATTGGCAAAGTCTATAAGCGGTTGATTGTTGCGGTTTCCCAAGCAAAAGGGATTGACTTTTCCGATGCACTGATCGAAGTTTACAACTCCTGGATAGCCGACCGACTGAATGATTACAACAGCAGCATGTTCTTTGAAAATCCGGAGTATATCTATCAATCGTATCTGGCAGGTCAACCATTGCAGCAGTAATGTATCCAGTTATCAATCTTCATGTCTATTGTTGAACTTCCCACACCCCATTACGTTTTCCGTTTCTACGAGTAAGAAGATTCTTCTCTTGCAATGTTTTTGTCAGGGACTTCACAGTTCGCTCTGATTTCCCAATTTTCTCAGCGATCATTTTCTGTGTCGCATGTGGGTTCTGAGACAAGAACTCCAGTACTGCCGCTTCCTCCAAAGTGCAAATCTTGCACTTTGGAGTTGCACTTTGAACCCTATCCTCTGTCTTCCAAAGGATATGACAAAAGCGGTTTTTGAGTTCATTCCGTCCATGAAAGAGTAGATTTTCAAAAAATCTTTCCAGAAAAACCGTTGATGCGAAGATTCCTTGAACATAGTTATTGTAGTTCGCCCGCACCAGTGCATTTCGGAAATACCATGAGTGCCGTTTGAATGGCTCATTGTTGACTGTAAATCCGAATTTGCGCAGATAGAGAATAGCGAATACTGCGGTTGTTCTGGTGTTTCCTTCCATGAACGGGTGTATCTGCCACAGTCCGGAAATAAATTTGCAGATATGTTTTACCGCTTCCTGCGATGACAGCCCCTGATATGAAAACTGACGCTCCTGCGAAAAATCGTACTCCAATGTTTCTTTCAGCAGCTCGGCAGGCGCATAAACGACGCTCTCTCCATCCAGCACCCATTCACGTTTCAAGATATTTACATTGCGATATTTCCCCGCATGTGGAAACACTCCTTCGAAGAGCCGCTTGTGCAACTGCAAATATTCCTCCGGGATAAAAGCAAAGGCTTCTTCGGCAAGAACCGCCATGATCCGGGTTGCCACTATATCGGCTTCATCGGTTCGCGCAGCGGTGAGTTTACGTCCTTCTTCTGTCTGGTAATATTCTGCGATGCGCTTCTGGGCGGCAGCAAGATCAAGGGTCCCTTCAATATGCTGTTTCGCGGTATCCAACAGATAGGAGGAGTTCTGCAGTCTGTCGACATCTTGCAGGCCAATAGCGATCTGCCAATTTTCCGCACGTTGTCTGCGGGACGGTTCTCCCTGAATGATATATTCATCAAAAATATGTTTTTTGTTGGCATCCATACGCATAGAATCCGCTATAAGTTTTGCAGAGAGGAAGTTTCATTTTATCTTAATCCGTTTGTAGGCCTCATTCCAGGCGATTTCAGCGTCATGTGCCACCTGATATCGTCCGATCAGACAACTTCCCGAACATGATGGTTCATCACAGCAAATGGTAGTTCCTTCCCGATAAGACGAAACAATAGACGGGTTCGCTCCACAGAAAGGGCATGGAAACAGTCCCGGCCATTCATCTTCATCTTTTCTGTTGATTTCAGATTCAACATCGACTGGATCACCCATGCGTTCAGCAAGAGGTCTTTTATCGCCATGCCAGTCTACTTTCCAGCACATTAATTGAGGTCGCCCCGATGGAGAACAGGTTATCCGGTAAACATAATCTACGATCTCGTCTCCGGAACGATTCAAATCAAGGCGATTATCTTTGTCGATGAAAAGGGCATATAAAACCTCTGCCGGAGAAACTCCCGGTTCCTGTCGTTCGCAAAAACGATAAAGGGCCTCCCCAAGTCCCCTGCGGACATAACCGTCATGATTGCAATACAGTTTCAACGTACTGCCATTCACACCAATCAAATAAACAATAGCCCTGGTCATTACTTCTCAGCTTCCTTCCATGAAGGCTTCATATTGAATAAATTATAAATTCTTCCTCCTCTTTAATATACCATAAAAACTGATTTTTTTCAACCATGACATGCGGGGTGAGTTGCGGTTGTCCATGAAAACGAGGACAACTTGATTTGGGGGTAAAATGTTTGTTGAATGAGGAAGGATGTTTTATAACCAAAGTAAAGTTTTCTCTTTCTGCGGTCGTCATGCTGCAGAAAGAGAAGTAAGCTCATATTATTTGAGAAGCTCCGTAGCTCCGCTGATGTGGTATCCGTTCATTCCAGAGCTGGGATTCGGTCAGACTCAGAATCCATTGATCCAGATGTTCCATCATTTCTGTTGAATTGTTTATTGTAATTTGGATGTTATTCATCTGTTCGACAGGATATGCGGAATGAGGTGTCCAGAGACGTTTGATTGTGGGATACAGCTCGCTTAAATCATAATGCCCGTATCTATCGCAGATGAAAAGGAAGAGTATGTAGCGTTCTCCGTATGGATCATAATGCCAGCAGTAAGTCGGGATGAATGCTTTTCTGCTCAAGGTGATCTTAAGAGAGTTCAGGTATTTGGAGAACATGCTTTTCTGCTCAAGGTAATCTTGAGAGAGTTCAGGTATTTGGAGAACTCTCCGCCATTGATCGCATGGAACTGATAGATTCCAACAGATACGGATTCGTACCTGGCAAGATAGCGTTCGATGATGTTGTGAATGACGCTTTGTAATGGATGGTGTTCATTCATGGCTTTTCTCCTTGAGATGTGTTAATTGAGCTCAAAAACAGGGTGTCAGAGTTATTTCAGGTGCCTCTAAATAACTTTAGACTGGAATAGTTGATTTGAATCAGCAAAATCAGAAATAATCCTTGACTTATCAAGTGCTTATGCTATTTTATCTGGGATAATTGTAACTGTAGATAGAGACGCATATGACCGTACCTAAAAATCAACTGAACACCGATGGTGTTGATATTTCAGAAAACGATCTTCGGGAGAGATATCCAGAGGTGTTGGCTACGTTGTTGCGTGACCATACAACAGAGAAAAACATATTTTGGGCAACGGACAATTATGCGGAACTGGGTGAAGCATACAATTATTATGCTCCAATTATACCGTCTTTGATTA